>SKYA01000119.1 GCA_007128135.1 Paracoccaceae bacterium
GAGGGTGGGCGGGAGGGCCGTGGGCGCGCGCGGGGCTTTCAGGTCCTCTCGCCTGCGGTGTTCCGTCCCGCATCATCGCGCGGCAGGTGCCGGCCTGCAGCGTGTCAGTTCCCGCGTTGCTGCGCCTCGATCTCGCGCCAGCGCGCGACCGCGCGGTTATGGTCGGCCAGATTGGTCGAGAAGGCATGCCCGCCGGTGCCATCGGCCACGAAATAGAGATAGGGCGTGTCATCCGGGTCAAGTGCGGCGGCAATCGCGGCGCGCCCCGGATTGGCAATCGGCGTGGGCGGCAGACCGTCGATCCGGTAGGTGTTGTAGGGCGTCACCGCGTCCAATTCGGATCGGCGCAGCCCCCGGCCCAGCGTGCCCTGCCCCATCGTGATACCATAGATCACGGTCGGGTCGGTCTGCAGCCGCATCGGCACGCGCAGGCGATTGACAAAGACGCTCGCCACCTGGCGCCGTTCATCCGCGACCCCGGTTTCCTTCTCGATGATCGAGGCCATGATCAGCGCATCCTCGGCGCTCGCATAGGGCAGCCCGTCAACGCGCGTTTCCCACAACTCGGCGAGTATGCGCTCCTGGCGCGCCTCCATCTCGACGAGCAGCGCCTGCCGGTCGGCGCCGCGTGTCACGGCATAACTGTCAGGTGCCAGCCAGCCCTCGCGCGGCACATCTCCAGGCTCACCCGAGAGGAACTCGGCAAGCCGCAGCCCTTCCCAGACCTGCCAACTGGTCGCACCCTCGGCCACAGTGATGCGATACTGAATATCGGCCTGCCCGGCCAGGCGCGCGTAATCCTCTGGTGGTTCCTCGTCAGAAGCGAATTGCACCACGATCTGAAAGGTCTGAGTGGCAGGGTCGAGTTCACGCACCAGCGTGTCGATCCGCGTTACCCCGATCCGATACTGGATTTCGGACCCACAGGTAGAGGCGCCACCACGGGTCAGCAGATCCATGATCTGGTCCATCGAGGCGCGCTCGGGGATCAGATAGGAGCCGAATCGCAGCGCATCTGCGCGGTCGGTATATTGCGCGCCGATACGGAAGATCTGCTCGGAACTGATCGCCCCCTTCTGCACCAGTCCGGTTGAAACCACGCGCAGCGAGGCCCCTGGCGCCACGCGAAAGCAGATCGCCTGCTCGAGCGGGCCTTCGGCATGGAACCTTTGCTGTCCAGAGGAAATCAGGATCGCCAGCCCGATCAGCCCCACGATCATCAGGGTCAGCGCATTGGCTACGACATGGCGGATCATCCTGTTGCCACCCGGCCCAGGATCAGGCTGGCATTGGTTCCCCCGAAGCCGAAACTGTTGGAGAGCGCAATCGCGATGTCGCGCTTGCGGGCGGCCCTGGGAGCAAGATCAATCCGCGTCTCGACCGCTGGCGTGTCCAGGTTCAGCGTCGGCGGCGCGATCTGGTCGCGGATGGCCAGCACACAGAAGATCGCCTCGACGGCACCTGCTGCACCCAACAGATGTCCGATCGCCGATTTCGTGGACGACATGGTCGCCGTCTCGGCCCCTGCCCCGAGCAACCTCTCCACCGCCGCCAGCTCGATCACATCGGCCATGGTCGATGTTCCATGCGCATTGATGTAATCGATCTGACCGGGCGCGATCCCCGCCCGCGCGACCGCCGCCTTCATCGAACGCAGCGCGCCGTCGCCATCCTCGGCGGGCGCGGTGATGTGATAGGCGTCGCCTGACATGCCATAGCCCAGAACCTCCGCGTATATCCGCGCGCCGCGCGCCTTCGCGTGTTCATATTCCTCCAGCACCACGACGCCCGCGCCCTCGCCCATCACGAAGCCGTCCCGGTCGATGTCATAGGGGCGCGATGCCGCCTTGGGGTTGTCCGCACGCCTCGTGGAAAGCGCCTTGCAGGCGTTGAACCCGGCGATCCCCAGTTCGCAGATCGGGCTTTCGGCCCCGCCCGCGACCATCACATCGGCATCGCCCCACTGGATCAGCCGCGCTGCATCACCAATGGCATGGGCACCGGTCGAACAGGCGGTGACGACAGCATGGTTCGGCCCCCTGAAGCCGAAGCGGATGCTCACCTGTCCCGAGACAAGGTTGATCAGCGCCGCCGGTATGAAGAAGGGCGAAACCCGCCTCGGCCCGCGATCCCGCAGCAGAATCGACGTGTCGGCAATGGTTGACAGCCCACCGATGCCGGAACCGATCATCACGCCGGTGCGCTCGCGGCCTTCCTGATCCTCGGGCATCCAGCCCGAATCACGTACCGCCTGCTCGGCCGCGGCCATGCCGTAAAGGATGAACTCGTCAACCTTGCGCGCCTCTTTCGGCTCCATCCAGTCGTCAGGGTTGAAACTGCCGTCAGTACCATCCCCGCGCGGCACCTCGCAGGCATAGGTGGTGGCAAGATGGCTTGCATCGAAACGGGTGATCGGACCCGCACCCGACTCACCTGCAATCAGCCTCGTCCAGGTGGTCTCGACCCCGCAGCCCAGCGGCGTGACCAGCCCCAGCCCCGTGATGACAACTCTGCGCATCCGCCCGCTCCTGTCCACTTCCCGGCATTTTCCGCTCTGATACCGGGATTTGCGCAGCGGGGAAAGAGGTCAGGTCCGACCCGCGGCAGGGTTTCGCCGGATTATCCTGCTCGCAGGATCATTTGCGAACAAGCCGCGCGCGCCGCCGCCAGAGCCGCCCCGAAAACGCAAGACGCCACCCCCGGAGGGATGGCGCTGCGAAAAACTCCAAGGCGCTTTGCGCTCAGGCGGCTTCGGTGATGAACTTGACCGCGTCGCCGAAGGTCTGGATGTTCTCGGCCGCGTCATCCGGGATCTCGATTCCGAACTCTTCCTCGAACGCCATCACCAGCTCGACCGTGTCCAGGCTGTCTGCGCCCAGATCGTCGATGAAGGACGCGCCCTCGGTGATCTTGCCCTCGTCCACGCCCAGATGCTCGACCACGATCTTCTTCACACGATCCGCGATATCGCTCATGTTCTTCCCCTCAGGTTTTGCCGGTCACCGGCCTTGAATGTCCCTCGCAAGCCACGCCCGCGACGTCACGTTGCGCGCCCAATAGGGGGTAACGCGCCTTGCGTCAAGTGCGCCGCCACACAGCAGGCCCCGAGACTCCATAGCACAGGGCGCGCCCGCCACAAAGGGTGCGCACGACCGGCTCAGATCATTGCCATGCCACCGTTGATATGAAGCGTGGTGCCGGTGACATAGGCGGCCTCCGGGCTGGCAAGATAGAGCACCCCCGCCGCGATTTCCTCGGGCGTGCCCATGCGCCCGGCCGGGATGCGCGCAAAGATGCTGGCCTGCTGTTGCTCGGTCAGGGCCTCAGTCATCGGTGTGGCTATGAAGCCCGGCGCCACGCAGTTGACCGTGATCCCGCGCGACGAGACTTCCTGCGCCAGCGCCTTTGACAGTCCGACCAGCCCCGCCTTGGCGGCCACATAATTCGCCTGCCCCGGATTGCCGGTCGTACCAACCACCGAAGAGATATTCACGATCCGGCCCCAGCGCGCCTTCATCATGCCGCGCAGGCAGCCACGCATCAGCCGCATCGAGGCCGTCAGGTTCACATCCAGCACCTCTTCCCATTGCGTATCCGACATGCGCATCAGCAGCATGTCGCGGGTGATGCCGGCATTGTTCACCAGAATGTCGAGCGCACCCATCGCCTGCGTCGCGGCCCTGGGCAGCCCCTCGACCGCTTCCGCGTCCGACAGGTTGCAGGGCAGCACATGGGCGCGCGCGCCAAGTTCTTCGGCCAGCGCCTGCAGCGGGGCCTCGCGCGTGCCGGACAGCGCGACGCTTGCACCCGCCCCGTGCAGCGCGCGCGCGATCGCCGCCCCGATCCCGCCCGAAGCGCCCGTCACGAGCGCAGATTTTCCTGTCAGATCGAACATGGTTTCCCTTTCATGGCCCCGTCAGATGCGCTTCTGGCCGCGGTCTATACCAACCCCGCGCCATTGAAGCCATGACGAAATTATGGCTTGTCAGTGCGGGTACGGACAGGACAACACCCAGGCATGAGGAGGGACCGGCACATGCTGAGCCGTGACGATCTGGAAGCGCTTTTCCGGCTGGGTGTGCGTGCCGCCGACCCGCAGGCCGCCGTGCGCGCCAGCTTGCGGGCGCATCCGCTGCCTGCCCATTCGCGGCTCTTCATCCTGTCGCTGGGCAAGGCGGCCTGTGCCATGGCGCAGGCCGCAATAAGCATGCTGCCGCGCCCGGAGCAGGTGCTGATCGTCACCAATTACGAGAATGCGGTCGAGGTTGACGGCGCAGAGGTAATCGCCGCTGGCCATCCGGTGCCCGATGAAAACGGCCTGCGCGCCGCCAGCGCTGCCGAGGCGCTGCTGGCCCGGACAGGACCAAATGACAGGGTGCTTGTGCTTGTCTCGGGTGGCGGCTCGGCGCTGATGCCCGCCCCGGTCAAGGGGCTGAGCCTGCAGGCGAAAGCCGAGGTGAACCGTATCCTGCTCGGCGCAGGCATGGATATCGTCGCGATGAACGCCGTGCGTCAGCATCTGTCACGGCTGAAAGGCGGCGGACTGCTGCGCGCCGCCCATCCTGCCCCGGTAACCGCCCTGATCCTGTCGGATGTGATCGGGGATGATCTGCGCGCGATTGCCTCGGGTCCGACAGTGGCCCCGATCGCGCCGCGCCCGGACGTGGTTGCGATGCTGCGCGCATCCGGCGCCTGGGACCAGTTGCCGCAGAGCGCGCAGGCGGCCCTGATGCGCCCGCAAGAGACCCTGCCGCCCATGACGGCAGAAAACCGGCTGATCGGATCGAACAGGCAGTCGCTGGAGGCGATGGCCCGCGCAAGACCGGAGGCGGAAATCGTCTCCACCATGCTGACCGGCGATGTCGCCGATGCCGCGCAGGTGGTTGTCAGGACCGTGCAGGAAGGTCGGCACCGGCTTGCGCTGTTCGGCGGCGAAACCACCGTCACCCTGCGCGGCGCGGGACTCGGCGGGCGCAATCAGGAACTGGCACTGCGCGTCGCCCGGGCGCTGGAAGGGCAGCCGGGATGGCGATTTCTCTCTTGCGGCACGGACGGGCGCGACGGACCCACGGATGCTGCCGGGGCGGTGGTCGATGGGGGAACCTGCGCGCGCATCCGCGCCCGCGGGGGCGAGCCGGACGCGCTGCTGGCCAAGAATGACAGCTACCACGCGTTGCAGATGGCGGGCGATCTGCTGATCACGGGCGCGACCGGCACCAATGTGGCCGACCTTCAGATCCTCGCGCTGGACCCGGCCCGCTGACCACAATGACCCGCGCCCCCGACCGACGTCGGGCCCCGCGGGTTGCGCGCGAAATCGCTGAGCCGGGCGAAAGCCATGCAGCGCAAAGACGCGCCGTCTGTGCGGCCAAGCCTCTTGCGAGGGGCGCCGCCTTGGCATAAGCGAGCGCTCATGACCCAGCATCAACGTCTTCTGATCATCGATTTCGGCTCACAGGTCACGCAGTTGATTGCGCGGCGCCTGCGCGAGTTGAACATCTATTGCGAAATTCATCCCTATCAGAAGGTGACCGACGCCTTCCTTGCAGAGTTCGCGCCGCGCGCGATCATCTTCTCGGGCGGGCCGGATTCGGTCACGCGCGAGGGCTCGCCCCGCCCGCCTGCCAGCGCCTTCACGATCGGTGTGCCTATCCTGGGCATTTGCTATGGCCAGCAGGTGATGATGCAGGAGCTTGGCGGGCTTGTCGTCTCGGGCGAAGGCACGGCCGAGTTCGGCCGCGCCAGGGTCAGCCCCACCAGCCCCCTCCCCCTGCTCGATGGCTGGTTCGAGGACGGCCCCGAACAGGTCTGGATGAGCCATGGCGACCATGTCAGCCGACTTGCGCCCGGCTTCGAGGTCTATGGCACCTCTCCCGGCGCCCCCTTCGCCATCACGGCGGATCTGTCCCGCGATTTCTACGCGGTCCAGTTCCACCCCGAAGTGCATCACACCCCGCGCGGAGCGAAGCTCTACGAGAATTTCGTACGGCTGGCGGGGTTCACCGGCGACTGGACCATGGCCGCCTTCAAGGACGAGGCGATCGAGAGGATTCGCGCGCAGGTGGGTGACCGCAAGGTGATCTGTGGCCTCTCGGGCGGGGTTGATTCGTCGGTGGCAGCGGTGCTTATCCACGAGGCCATCGGCGACCAGCTGACCTGCGTCTTCGTCGATCACGGCCTGTTGCGCCTGAACGAGGCCGAGCAGGTCGTGACCATGTTCCGCGACCATTACAACATTCCGCTGCTGCACGCGGATGAGGCAGAGCTGTTTCTGGGGGAACTCGAGGGCGTTTCCGATCCGGAAACAAAGCGCAAGACCATCGGAAGACTGTTCATCGATGTATTCCAGAAATATGCCGGCCAGATCGCGGGGGCCGAGTTCCTCGCCCAGGGCACGCTTTATCCAGACGTGATCGAGAGCGTCAGCTTTTCTGGCGGCCCGTCCGTCACAATCAAGTCCCACCACAATGTCGGCGGCCTGCCCGAGAAGATGGGCCTGAAACTCGTCGAGCCGCTGCGCGAACTGTTCAAGGACGAGGTGCGCGCGCTTGGCCGTGAACTGGGCCTGCCCGAGCCGTTCATCGGCCGCCACCCCTTCCCCGGCCCGGGCCTGGCCATCCGCTGCCCGGGCGAGATCACGCGCGAAAAGCTGGACATCCTGCGCAAGGCGGATGCGGTCTATATCGACCAGATCCGCCGCCACGGGCTCTATGACGAGATCTGGCAGGCCTTCGCGGCCATCCTGCCCGTGCGCACGGTCGGGGTGATGGGGGACGGTCGCACCTATGATTACGCGCTGGCCCTGCGGGCCGTGACCAGCGTGGACGGAATGACCGCCGATTACTATCCGTTCAGCCACGATTTCCTGGGCGAGACCGCGACCCGCATCATCAACGAGGTCCGCGGCATCAACCGGGTGTTCTATGACTGCACCTCGAAGCCACCCGGCACGATCGAGCTGGAGTAATCGCCTCGCGCGCGACATTTCCGGGCCGCCCGGACGCGCAAACCTCTTGGTGAAGCGCCCTTTCGTGAGCGTCAGAGCATGTGAATCATCTTTCCTAGCCCAATTCAGCATGCTACGCATTGCGTCAGGGTGAGACAAATCACCGCTCCCGCGAGATTTTGCGGGCAACGAAACGAAAACGACACTTGGGAGATACCAGATGAGAAAGTTTCTTCTTGCCAGCACGGCGCTGGCATTCTCGGCAGGCATGGCGCTGGCCGATGAGGTGAAGATGGGGGTTCTGCTGGGCTTTACCGGCCCGATTGAATCGATCACCCCGTTCATGGCCGACAGTGCGGAACTCGCGTTCCAGGAAATCAACGACAGCGGAATGTTCCTCGGTGGCACGACCATCACGCCGGTGCGTGCTGATTCGACCTGCGTGGATTCCTCTGCCGCCCAGGCCGCCGCAGAGCGCCTGATCTCGTCGGAGGGGGTCGTCGCAATCATGGGCGCGGATTGTTCGGGCGTGACCATGGCCGTGCTTCAGAACGTCGCAATGTCCGCCGGCATTCCGATGATCTCGCCCTCGGCAACATCGCCCGCCTTCACAACGACCGACTCGAACGGCCTGTTCTTCCGCACGTCACCTTCCGATGCGCGCCAGGGCGAGGTCCTCGCCGGGATCGTGATGGAGCGTGGCTTTGACACGGTCGCGCTGACCCATACCAACAATGACTATGGTGCAGGCTTCGCCAACGCCTTTGCTGAATCCTTCGCTGCAATGGGCGGCACCATCACCATCACGGTTCCGCATGAGGAAGCCCGCGGCGACTATTCGGCCGAAGTGGGTGCGCTGGCCTCTGCCGGTGGCGATGCGCTGGTGATCCTGGGCTATGTCGATGGCGGCGGCTCGGTGCTGCGGACGGCCTATGAACTGGGCGCGTTCGAGCAGTTCTTCATGGGCGACGGGATGTATGGCGACGAACTGGTCGCCGCGACGGGCGAGTCGCTCGAAGGCACGATCGGCACGATCCCGTGGGCTGTGGGCGAAGGCGCGGATGCGTTCCAGGCCCTGGCCGAGGCCGCCGGCGTGAATGCCTCGTCGAGCTACACCCGCGAGAGCTATGACGCTGCTGCCCTGCTGGCACTGGCCGCACAGGCCGCAGGCGAAGCGACGCCCGCAGGCATTGCCGCCAACATCCTGCGCGTGGCCAATGAGCCGGGCGAGCCGATCCTGCCGGGCGAACTGGCCAAGGGTCTGCAGATCCTGGCCGACGGTGGCGAGATCAACTACATCGGCGCGACCAATGTCGAACTCGTCGGCCCCGGTGAAGCTGCCGGAAGCTACCGCGAATATGTCGTCGAAGGCGGCGAATACGTGACGGTGCAGTTCCACTGACCATACTCAGGGTCCCTGTAGGGTCCGCGCGGCCCGGGGAGCGATCTCCCCGGGCCGCTTACACAAATCCAACATGAACGAGGGACGGGCAATGGCAGCATCGGGAGGGCCTTGCCATGGCGGATGAGCCGATGATCCGGGTGGTGGATCTGCACAAGCATTTCGGCGGATTTCATGCAGTCGACGGCGCGTCACTGGAAATCGCGAAAGGCTCGATTACCGGACTGATCGGTCCGAATGGTGCGGGAAAGACAACGCTGTTCAATGTGATCGCAGGCGTTCTTCCACCAACTTCCGGGCAGGTCTTCATGCTCGGAGAAGACATCACCGGACTGCCCCCGCATGCGCTGTTCGCCAAGGGCCTGCTGCGCACCTTTCAGGTTGCACATGAATTTCATTCCATGTCCGTGCGCGAGAACCTGATGATGGTGCCCCCGAACCAGTCTGGTGAAAACCTGTGGTCGGCCTGGTTCCATGGCACCCGCGTGCGCGAGGAAGAAGCGCGCATCCGCGCCCGCGCCGACGAGGTGCTGGAATTCCTGACCATCAGCCATATCGCCGATGCCAAGGCAGGCCAGATCTCGGGCGGGCAGAAGAAGCTGCTGGAGCTTGGCCGCACCATGATGACCGATGCCAAGATCGTCTTTCTGGACGAGGTCGGCGCAGGCGTGAACCGCACGCTTCTGAACACCATCGCCGATGCCATCGTGAGGCTGAACAAGGAACAGGGCTATACCTTTGTCGTCATCGAGCATGACATGGATTTCATCGGCCGCATCTGCGACCCGGTCATCTGCATGGCCGAGGGCAAGGTTCTGGCCGAAGGCACGCTGGATGACATCAAGGCCAACGAACAGGTGATCGAGGCCTATCTGGGCACCGGCCTCAAGAACAAGGTCATCCAGGAGGAGTCGGGCCATGTCTGAGCACCTGCGCCCCGCATCTCTTGTCGCCGCGCTGGCCTTCGCGCCCGTCATGGCAATGGCCGGGACTTCCGGTTGCCAGCCACTGCCGCTCGATTTCGTGCTCTGCGCGCAAGGCACCGACTGGGAAACCGCCGAGCGCGAGGACCTCAGCGACGGCGTGCTCTTCACGAGCGCGCGGCAATGGCTCGAGGTCTTCGACATGTCCGAGCTTTTCCCGGCCGGCATCCCGCTTGACGCGATACTCGACCAGATGGAAGCCGAATTCGCGCAGGAAGCAAAGTCCCACGATGTCGAGGCACCCTTGACGGTCTCGCGCGACCGCTTCAGCACCGATCATCTCGAGATCGTGTCGCTGACCAACCGCGTCGCACTCGAGCCGGGCGAGGTCGAGAGTTTCGTGACCATGATCGCAGAGGCCGGAGGGCGGCGCATCAGCATCTCGATCGATCCGGGCGAAGATGTTGACCCGGAGCTTCTGTTCGCGGCCACACGCGCAGTTGCGGAACTGATCCGCCCTGCAAGCGGAGGGTGAGGGATGAGCGCGTTTCTGATCGGCGAGGCAATGACCGGCGGCTATGGCGGCGCGGATATCCTGCATTCCTGCACGATCGCCGTCGAAAAGGGCGAGATTGCCGTGATCGTCGGCCCCAACGGTGCTGGCAAATCCACGGCCATGAAGGCCGTCTTCGGCATGCTGAAGCTGCGCGAAGGCACAGTCCGGCTGGCAGGTGAGGACATCACGTCGCTCAGCCCGCAGGCGCGCGTGGCCAAGGGCATGGGTTTCGTCCCGCAGACCAGCAACATTTTTCCGTCGATGACGGTCGAAGAGAATCTCGAGATGGGTGCGTTCATCCGGACCGACGATTTCAGCACCACGATGGAACAGGTCTATGAACTGTTCCCGATCCTGCGCGACAAGCGACGCCAGGCCGCAGGCGAACTGTCCGGCGGGCAACGCCAGCAGGTGGCCGTGGGGCGCGCGCTGATGACGCAACCTTCGGTGCTGATGCTGGACGAACCCACGGCCGGGGTCAGCCCCATCGTGATGGACGAACTCTTTGACCGGATCATAGAGATCGCGCGCACCGGCATCTCGATCCTGATGGTCGAGCAGAACGCCCGGCAGGCTCTCGAGATCGCGGACAAGGGTTATGTCCTCGTGCAGGGCGCGAATCGATATACTGACACCGGGCAGGCGCTGCTGGCCGATCCGGATGTGCGCAAATCCTTTCTGGGAGGCTGACCGGCATGGAACCCCTCAATGCACTGGTGAGTGTCGCGAACTTCATGCTGGTCCCGGCACTCGCCTATGGCAGCCAGCTTGCTCTCGGGGCACTCGGCATCACGCTGATTTATTCCATCCTGCGCTTCGCCCATTTCGCCCATGGCGACACGATGGCACTTGGCACGGCTGCCGTGATCGGTGGCACATGGTTCCTGCAGGCGCAAGGCATTGGCATCCAGCCCCTGCCCACGGCGCTGCTGGCGCTGCCCTTCGGCATACTGGTCATGATCGGCTATCTGCTGACCGTGGACCGGATGGTTTACCGCTACTATCGACGGGTCAAGGCCAAGCCGATGATCTTCGTGATGGCCTCGCTGGGTGTGATGTTCGTCACCAACGGCATAACGCGGCTGTTCATGGGCGTGGGCGAGACGCGCTTCGAGGATGGCGGACGCTTCCTGTTCACCGTGCGCGAATTCCGCGAATGGACCGGCCTGGCCGAAGGGCTGGCGCTGCGCTCGGCACAGGCGCTGACAATCATCACCGCGCTCGTGGTGATGATGGTGCTGTTCTGGTTCCTGAACCGCACGCGCGCAGGAAAGTCGATGCGGGCCTATTCCGACAACGAGGATCTGGCGCTGCTGTCGGGAATCAACCCCGAGCGGGTGGTGATGATCACATGGATCATCACGGCCATCCTTCTGGTGCTGGCAGGCACGCTTTACGGGCTGGACAAGGGGTTCCGTCCGTTCAACTATTTCCAGCTCCTGCTGCCAATGTTCGCGGCGGCCATCCTTGGCGGGCTGGGCTCGCCCATCGGTGCGATCGTCGGGGCCTATGTGGTGGCGTTCGCGGAAATGGGCATCACCTACGCCTGGCGGCGCGTCTTCACCTATCTGATGCCTGAAGGTCTGGAGCCGACATCGATGATGCAGCTTCTGCCGGTGGATTACAAATTCGCCGTGACCTTCGCGATCCTCGTGATCGTCCTGCTGTTCCGCCCGACCGGCATTTTCAAGGGGAAAGTGCTATGAGCCTGACCGCACGCGACCTTGGCCTCTTTGCCGTGATGGGGGTGGTGCTGGCGATGGTCGCCATGTTCCAGAGCCCGCAACTGGCCATCACCATCCTGAACATGAGCCTGATCTCGGCCATCATGGCGCTCGGCGTGAACATGCAATGGGGCTATGCCGGGCTGTTCAATGTCGGCATCATGGGCTTCACGGCCGTGGGCGGGCTCGCCGTGGTGCTGATCGCGCAACCTCCGGTACCCGAAGCCTGGGCCGCAGGCGGCCTTGGCATCATGCTGGGGCTGATGCTGGGAGTCGCGACGATCCTGGCCTCGGTGATCGTCTACAAGCGCATGGCACCGGGCAGGCTGCGCGGCTTTGCCATCTTTGGTGTCCTGGTCGTCGGCTACCTGCTGACATCGCAGGTCTTCGGGCCTGCGAAACTGGCCGTGCAGGCCGTGAACCCTGCATCCGAGGGCTATCTGGGCGGCGCAAACCTGCCCGTGATCCTGTCATGGCCGGTGGGGGCTGTCTTTGCGGCCGGCGTCGCCTGGCTGATCGGCAAGATCAGCCTCGGCCTGCGCTCGGATTATCTGGCGATTGCAACCCTCGGCATTTCCGAGATCGTGATCGCGGTGCTCAAGCACGAGCGCTGGCTCGCGCGTGGCGTCAACAACGTGACCGGCATCGACCGCCCGGTCACGCGCCCTGTGGATCTGCAACCCCTGCCCTGGGTGCAGGACCTTGCCGAAACGCTGGGCTGGAGCGTTTCGCAGACTGCTTCGGTCATCTCGGGCCTGGGCTATTCTGGACTGTTCCTGATCGTGCTCGGCATCCTGATCTGGCTTGCGGAACGAGCGCTCAACTCGCCCTGGGGGCGCATGATGCGCGCCATCCGCGACAACGAGGTGTCGGCCCGCGCCATGGGGAAGGATGTGACCCGCCGCCACCTGATGATCTTCGTGCTCGGCTCGGCCGTCTGCGGGCTGGCCGGCGCGATGATGGTCTCGATGGATGGCCAGATCACCCCCGGCAGTTACGAGCCGCTGCGCTTCACCTTCCTCATCTGGGTCATGGTGATCGTGGGCGGGTCCGGCAATAACTGGGGCGCAGTGCTGGGCGCCTTCGTCATCTGGTTCCTCTGGGTGCAGGTGGAACCGGCGGGGCGCTGGTTCATGGACATGGCGACCTCCGGCATGGCCGAAACCTCGGAACTGCGCCGCCACCTGCTCGATTCGGCTGCCTATATGCGGCTGCTGACCATGGGACTGGCGCTGCTGCTGATGCTGCGCTTTGCCCCGCGCGGGCTGATCCCCGAACGATGACCAGGGGCTGCGCGATCCTCCTGCCGGCGGCAGGGGACTCGCGGCGCATGCGCGGGACCGACAAGTTGTTGCAGGAGGTCTCGGGCCGCCCGCTGCTGCAGGTCATTGCCGAACGGGCAATACGCGCAAGCCCGCATGTGGCCGTCACCCTGCGCACCGGGCACGCTGAGCGCGCGCACGCGCTGGAGGGGCTGGCACTGACGCAGCTGCGCGTGGAGGATGCGGCCGAGGGCATGGCGGCCTCGCTGCGTGCGGGGGCGCGCTGGGCCATGTCCCTGCCGGTGCGTGCGCTGATGATCGCCCTGCCCGACATGCCCGACATCACAGCCGAAGACATGCACGCCCTGATCCGGGCACAGGCGGAACACCCGCATCTGCCCCTGCGCGCCACGGACATGACGCGGCGCGCAGGACACCCCACGATCCTGCCCCAGGCACTCTTTGCCGACATGCTGCAACTGGCAGGCGACACTGGCGCACGCGCGCTCCTGGCCGCGCATCCGCCCCGGCTGCACCCGCTGAGCGGCCACCGCGCGCTGACCGATCTGGACACCCCCGAGGACTGGGCCGCCTGGCGCGGGCAGGACTGACGCCGCTGGCCGGGTTCAGCACCCGCGCAGCCGCGCGCGGTTGAGCGCCAGCCAGAAGGCGCTCAGCACCAGCGGGCCGTTCTGTGCCTCGCCGGTGGCGACCAGGTCCATCAGGCGATCAAAGGACAGGACATGGCTGCGGATATCCTCGGCCTCGGTCTCGAGCCCCGCCACGCCTTCGGCGCTGTCGGGCAGATCACAGAGCGCCACATACTGATACAGGAATTCCGAGACCGCTCCCGGCGAGGGATAGGCATTCGCGACCGGCAGCAGCCGCTCCTCTGTCAGCATCAGCCGCGCCTCCTCCTGCGCCTCGCGCAGCGCGGCCTCGACCGGGCTTTCGCCCGCGTCGATGCGCCCGGCGACAGGCTCCAGCGACCAGCAGTTGCGGGCGCCGCGCAGCCATGGTCCCAGGCGGAACTGCTCGATCAGCATCACCACATCGCGCTTCGGATCATAGGGCAGCACTGTCACGGCATCGCTCATCACGAAACCAGCGCGCTTGACCGTGCTGCTCCAGCTGCCGTCGAAGCGGCGAAAGCGCAGGTCATCCTCGGCCACGGCGAAAAACCAGGCATAGGGCCGCGTTTCGCGTTCCGGCCGGACATCGTCACGCTGCCATGCGCCGCGAAGTGTCGCAGGCGCTGGCTCGGCGCTTGCGCGCAGTTGCGCCCCGGCATGGGAATGCGCCATGGCATAGCGGGCCCGCAGCGCCTCAGGCGAATGGTGCTGCGCGTCAGACGACAGAAGCTCCTGCGCGGCCAGAACCGCAGGCCCGGCATGCAGGGCCTGCCACGCCTCGAAACACCATTCCTGCCGCTCTGCGCCAGAGTCCGGCGGCACGAATGCGCAGGCCGTCACGCATCCGGAGCCGCAGAGCACCTCAAGCGCGCGCTGCTGCAGACCTGCGGCCTGCATGTAGCACACCAACCGGGCAAGCTGCCTCGGCATCAGATCGCAGACCAGCCCTGTTACATCTCCGCCGGGCGCGACACGCAGATCGGCCCCCTGGGCGAGATTGCCCGCGCCTTGCCGGACATGTCCTGGCAGGCGGCCCTCCTCGCTCGCCACCTGTTCCCCCAGAACCGCCGCGCGCAGGTCGGGGTGAAGCAGCCTTCCGAAGAAAAAGACCGCTGTGCTCATCTTTCGAAGCGGCGCGCCTCTGCAAACCGGAACACGCCCGTGACCAGCAGCGTGACGACGAAGGCCTGGGTCAGCAGGACAATCAGGAATTCCAGATCGGCCATGCGCATCGCATGCTCGCTGGCGTTTCTGAACACGCCCTGCAACGCATCATCGAAGGTCTTGTAACGGCCCGCATAACCATCTGTGAAGACATTATAGAAACCATACAGGATGAAGCTGATGATGTAGGTTGCGATGACGCCCTGCACGACAATCGTGAAATTCCGCAGCGTGGCGCCCTTTGCCCGCGTGCCGACAAATTTCCAGCCCACCACCGCAGCCACGAGCGACATGAAGATGCCGCCAAGATTGTTGTCAGGTCGCTCTTCATAAAGCGCCAGATAATAGACGCTGGCGACATAGGCCATGAGGCCGAACAGCATTAATGCCGCCAGTCGGGTCAGCGTTGGCATGCCTGTCTCATTTTTACTCCTCGTTGCGCCTACCATAGCCCTGCGTCCAACGGGGCGCAATGCTCAGGCCGCGCGCACCGGACGTTCCAGCACCAATTGTGTCACGTTGCAAACCCCGCTCTGAAAGGCGCTGGCGCAGGAGGTGAGGTAATACTCCCACATCCGCTTGAAGCGCGCATCATATCCCATGGCGGCAATCTCGGGCCAGCGCGCCTGAAAGGCCTCGTTCCAGCGCCGCAGCGTCAGACTGTAGCTCTCGCCGAAATCATGTGTGTCACGGAAGGCAAGCCCCTGCGACACGGCAACGCGTCGCACAGGCGTAGGCGCGCCCAGCATCCCGCCGGGGAAGATGTATTTCTGGATGAAATCGACATAATCACGATAGGTCGGAAACCGCGCATCCGGCACCATGATGATCTGGATCACGGCCTGCGCCCCGGGTTTGAGCCGTTCGCGCACTGCCTGAAAATAGCGCGGCCAGTATTTTTCGCCCACAGCCTCGAACATCTCGATCGAGGCGATACCGTCGAAACTGCCCTGCGTGTCGCGATAATCCTGAAGCCGGATCTCGACCTTGTCCGACAGCCCGGCGCGCGCCATCCGCTCCACCGCGTAATCATGCTGCGCCCTGGAAATGGTCAGCCCGGTGACCCGAAGCCCCCGTCTGGCGGCTGCATATTCGGCAAAGCCGCCCCAGCCACAGCCGATTTCCAGCACATGATCGCCCGGTTGCACGCCCATGCGGTCCACCATGGCGGCATACTTCGCTTCCTGCGCGGCCTCGAGGCTTTCCTGCCCGGTGCTGAAGATGGCCGAAGAATAGGTCATGCTGTCATCCAGCCAGAGCGCATAGAAATCATTGCCCAGATCATAGTGATGAGAGATGTTCTTGCGCGCCTGCCCTTTCGAGTTGGACCGCAGCCAGTGGCGCAGGCGCTCCACCAAGCGCACCAGTTTCGTGGCCAGAACCTCGTCATAAAGCGCGGGGTTGTCATCATTGACGAGGTCCATGAAGGCCTGCAGGTCAGGTGTGCTCCAGCCGCCTTCCATGTAGCTTTCGGCGAAACCGATATCGCCCTCCCGGATCAGGCGCGCGAAGAAATCCTCATCATGGATGTCGATCTCGGCGACATGACCGGGCGCCTTGCCCTCGACACGGAAACACCGCCCGTCGGGCAGGCGGATGTCGAGCCGCCCCTTGTTGATCCGCTGCGCAATGGCAAAGGCCTGCCGGAAATAGCGCGGCAGGTCGGACTGGTTGTCAAGCGTTGTGGCCACTCTGCCCGTCATGGGGTGCGAGTCTACTGCAAGATCATGCATTGTCTACTGTCCTTCCAGCGCGCGGTCGCGCGTCTCATATGCTTTCAGGGCCCGCGCCCGCCCCTCTGACAGGGCCACGATCGGCGCAGGATAGTCCATTCCGGGCGAGAGCCCCCAGGATCGCGGGCAGGCGTCGAAAAAGGCGGTCGCGGTCGCGGGCGGATCCGTGCTGATCTCGGCCAGCCACTTGCGCCGGTAGGCAGCCTTGCGGTCGAACTTCTGCGCCTGCGTGTCGGGGTTGAAAATGCGGAAATAGGGGGCTGCATCCGGGCCCGAGCCTGCCACCCATTGCCAGCCCATGGCATTGGCGGCCGGGTCCCAGTCGATCAGGCACTGCGCGAACCAGTCCTGCCCGACACGCCAGTGCGTGAGCATGTGTTTCGTCAGATAGCTGCCCACGAGCATCCGCGCGCGATTGTGCATCCGTCCCGTGACATACATCTCGCGCATGGCGGCATCGACAATCTCGATGCCCGTGCGCCCCTGTTTCCAGCGCAGCGTGTCCGCACCCTCGTCCGCCCAGGCAAAGCGCTCCCACCCTGCGCGCCAGCTTTGCGTGACGATGTGAGGCGTGTGATAGACAAGGTGATAGGCGAATTCGCGCCAGACCACTTCCCGAAGGAAGGTCTCGGCCCCCGCCTTGCCCTCGCCCATCGCACGCTGGCCAGCGTGCCACAACGCCAGCGGGCTGATCTCGCCACAGGTCAGGTTTTCCGACAGGCCCGAGCCCGCATCGCGGTCCATCAGGTCGCGCGCCTCGGCATAGTCGGCGATCCTGTCGCGCGCGAAGACGGCCAGCCTGGTCTGCGCGGCCTCCTCGCCTATGACCAGATGCGGGCGCACCACCTCGGCCCCGCGCGCCATCGCGCGGCCCATCTGCCAGCCCTCCAGCGCCTCGCTTGCAGGCCAGTCGGCGGGCGGGATCAGTGCCGCCGGCGCGGCACTGCGCGCTGGCACCGCGCGGTCGCGCACGGCCTTCCAGAAGGGTGTGTATACCTGATAGAACTTGCCCGCCCCGGTCGCGACCTCCCAGGGCTCGAAGATCAGATGCCCGCGAAAACTGCGCGCCTCGATCCCCTCGCCGGTCAGCGCCGCCTTCACCTCCCTGTCGCGCGCGATCTGGTCGGGGTCATACTGGCGCGTCCACCACACGGCCCCGGCCCCGGTCTGGGCCACCAGCGCACGCAGGCACTCCAGCGCAGGCCCGCGCCGCAGCACCAGCCGCGAGTCGAGGCGCTCCAGCCGCCTGGCAAAGTTCTCCACCCCCAGCCCCAGCCGCCATCTCGGCGCGGCCCCGAGCACGTCCACCACCTCGTCATGCAGGAACACCGGAATGACCGGACGCCCGGAACGCGCAGCCGCATCCAGGGCCGGATGGTCAGACAGCCGCAGATCGCGCCGAAACCACAGGATGATCGGGGAAGTCTCGCTCAAGCGCCTGACCTGTCTTGCCTTACAGCACGCGATCTAGCGCGTCACACAGCCGGTCAAGCTCGTCCTCGCTGGTGTAGTGCACGAATGACAGCCGCAGCACGCCATGTCCGGGCACGATCCCCTGCGCGGCAAGCGCACGGTCGGCGTAGAAGCTTCCGCCCCCCGCCATGATCCCCCGCCCGGCCAGTGCCTCGGCCAGCACATGCCCCGGCTGGCGATGGGCGATGGCAACGGTGGGCGCGCGCGCCTCGGCCGCGACGGGGCCGAGAACACGAATGTCGTTGCGCCCGCGCAGATGCCCCAGCAGACGCTCCAGAAGCCGCGTCTCGTGAGCACGCATCAGGTCATGCACGGCGGCTGCCCGTTGCGCCGGGCTTCGCCCGGTGCCCCCCGCAAAATGATGCGCATGCAGCGCATCGACATAATCGGCCATCCCCGCACAGGCGGCCACCTGCGCATGGTCCGGCCCCGCCGGGGTGAAGCGCTTGTAGGGCACGCCTGCATTGAAATAATGCGCCTGATTGGGCAGCGCCTCAGCCAGGTCGCGCCGGATCACCATCAACCCCTGATGCGGCCCATAGGTCTTGTAGGCAGATAACAGGTAGATATCCGCCCCCAGCGCGCCGACATCGGGCAGGCCATGCGGCGCATAGGAGACGCCATCGACACAGCTGTAAACCCCGTGCGCGCGCAACCGCGCGCAGATCCCGGCCACCGGATTCACCTCGCCCACCACATTCGAGCAATGCGGGAAGCAGACGAGCCGCACATTGGCGTCGATCAGCGCCCAGAGTGCCTGCGGGTCCAGATGGCCGGTCTCGGGGTCGATCTTCCACTCGCGGATCTCGATGCCGCGCGCGGCCAGCCGCCGCCAGGGGCCGGAATTGGCCTCGTGGTCCTGATCGGTCACGATGATCGCCGCGCCCGCGTCCAGCATCTCGCCAAAGGCCTGCGCCAGCACATAGGTATTGGCCGTGGTCGAGGGGCCGAAGCTCAGTTCATCGGTCTCCACGCCCATCATTGCCGCCAGCCGCTCGCGCGCCTCGTCCATCTCTTGCCCACCCAGGCGAGAGGCCTCGTAAGCGCCATAGGGCTGGACCTTGCGCGAATGGTAGAACCGCATCAGCCGGTCGATGACGGGCTTGCAGGTATAGGAGCCGCCTGCATTATCGAAGAATGCCTGTCCCTGCAGCGCCGGCTCGGCAAAGGCAGGGAACCGGGCGCGGACGAAGTCGATATCAAGCAAGGGGGTCATTCCGTGGAACTCGTCAGGTAAACGTCGCGACACTCTGCCCGCTGGCGCGCACGGGCGCAAGCCCCGCTCAGCCCGTGCCGAGAATCACCCGGACATAGTCCTGCGTCTCGGCAAAAGGCGGGATTCCGTTGTGCTGCTCGACCGCGCCCGGCCCCGCATTATAGGCGGCCAGGGCCAGCCTCCAGTCGCCGAAACGCTCATACATCATACGCAGATAGCGCGCGCCGCCATCAAGATTCTGGCGCGGGTCATGCGGATCGACGCCCAGCATCCGCGCCGTACCGGGCATGAGCTGCGCAAGCCCGATCGCGCCCTTGTGCGACACGGCCTGCGGGTTCCAGCGGCTTTCCTGATGCACCAGACGCAGGAACAGGTCCTCGGGGATGGCATGGGCGCGCGCGGCCACGCGCGCCATCTCCAGATAGGGGCCGTCATAGCGTCCCGTGAAACGGGGAATCACAGCGGCGCCCGTGCCTGCCGCGCCCTGCTCCCTGGCATTCGGCAGCAGCCGGGCCGAGGCCGAATACTGCTCGGAGAGCCGCCCGTCGATGACGCGGGATGCAGCCCGAATCGACTCCAGCCGCGAGGAATTGCCGCCACTTGTGGACAGGCTCAGCCCCTGCGCCAGCACAGGCGACCCGGGCAGGCACAGCCCGGTCAAGATCGCCAGCATCAAGAGCCTGCGCATAAGTCCTGTCCCGCTTCTTGTTCAGCACACAGGATAGCGCGACGCCCTGCGGTTTTCCAGCGCCAAAGAGATTGCGCACACGCAACGCTATCGGGTTGCGCCTGTTCATTGCTTCTTTACCATGTCGGCGCGATAAGGGATGTTGCAGAGGGGTCGGCCCGGCCGCCCCGGTTCAGGGATGCAAGGAGAATGTTATGGCAGGGTCGGTCAACAAGGTTATTCTCATCGGCAATCTGGGGCGCGACCCTGAAGTGCGCACATTTCCCGATGGCGGCAAGATCTGCAACCTGCGCATCGCCACCTCCGAACGCTGGCGCGACCGCAGCTCGGGCGAGCAGAAGGAACGCACCGAATGGCACTCCGTGGTGCTGCGCGGGGACGGGCTGGTGCGCGTGGCCGAGCAATATCTGCGCAAGGGCTCGAAAATCTATATCGAGGGCAGTCTGCAGACCCGCAAATGGCAGGACCAGAGCGGGCAGGACCGTTATTCGACCGAAGTGGTCGTGGCCGGTATCGGAGGCGTGATGACCATGCTCGACGGGCGCGGCGAAGGCGGCAGCAGCAGTGGCGGCGGACAGGATCGCGGCTATGACGAAGGCTATGGCAGCAGCAGCCGCTCCTCGTCACCGGCGGCAGGCCCAGCCGACATGGATGACGAAATCCCCTTCTGAGCGCGCCAACGCCCGCCCCGCAGGGGCGGGCGCCCAGTCGCATCTTGACGCATGCAGCGCGGCAGAGTAGAGCCGTCGATGATGCGGGTGTAGCTCAATGGTAGAGCAGGAGCTTCCCAAGCTTAAGACGAGGGTTCGATTCCCTTCACCCGCTCCAGAGATCCTCCCGACCACAGGCAACTGCCGAAGCGGACACGCACGCGAAACCGTGCTCTCCCCTGTGCGCACGCAGCGGCATTGTCGTTAGTCATTCACACTGACGGGGCGCAATGCCCCGCCCCCACCCCGAACATGGCACGCGCAACGCAGGACGGCGGCAACCTGCTGCGCTTGCACGGGGGCCCGATAGTGGCGGGTCTCGCGCGTCGCGCCCGGATTCCTGGGCATGGACCCGGCCCCGACGCATGGCGGCCGCCCCCCGGACCCTGCTCAAGCCCCCCGGCGCAACTGTTCCAGCATGGCTTGCGAAGGCTGCCCCGTCGCGGAAAGGCCGCGCGATTGCTGATAGGCGCGGATCGCGGCCTGCGAGTTGGGGCCGATGACACCGTCCACACCCTGGGTATCGAACCCCGCGCGCGTCAGAAGGCGCTGCATCTCCTGGCGCTCGCCCAGCCGCAGCCCGAAGCGGTCGGGCTGGAATGCGCCGCGGATCGGCCCGCCCCCGCGCAAGCGGTCCGCAAGATGCCCGATGCCGATAGCGTAGAATTCGGAATTGTTGTAGCGCAGGATCACGCTGAAATTGCGAAACACAAGAAAGGCAGGGCCGCGTGGCCCGTCCGGCAGGATCAGCGACGCCGGACCATGGTCGGCCACTGCCCGCCCGTCCATGTCGCGCAGACCAAGCCCCGCCCAGGCACCCACACCGCGTGTGGACCCGCGCCCGGCCAGCCCGGTATCGAACCCCTCGGGCAGGCGCACTTCCACGCCCCAGGGCTGTCCGCGCCGCCAGCCCATCCGCGCCAGGTAATTCGCCGCCGAGGCCAGCGCGTCCGCCGGGTCATCCGCCCAGATATCGCGTCGCCCGTTGCCAGTGAAATCGACGGCGTATTCCTGATAGGTGGTCGGGATGAATTGCGTGTGTCCCATTGCCCCCGCCCAGGAGCCCCGCAGATTGGTCGCAGTGGTGTCGCCACGCTGCAGGATACGCAGGGCTGCCAAGAGCTGGCTCTCGAAAAACGCCCCGCGTCGCCCGTCAAAGGCCAGTGTTGCCACCGCCGAGATGACCGGAATATCGCCGCGCTCGGTGCCATAGCGTGACTCGAGCCCCCAGACGGCGGTGATGATCTCGGCCTCGACCTCATAGCGCGCCTCGATGGCGCGCAGGATCGCGCCATGGCGCGAAAGCGCCGTGCGCCCACCCGCGATCCGTTCGTCCGAGACGGCGATGGCGTTGATGTAATCTTCCAGCGTGCGGGTGAATTCGGCCTGCCGCCTGTCGCGCGCAATGACGTCGGGCAGGAATCCCGCCCCGTTCAGCGCCGGGTCCAGCACCGAGGCGGGAATGCCCGCCGCAAGTCCCCGCCCCCGGAATTGCGCCTTCCAGGCATCGAAGGCCGGGTTCGGCTCGGGGCGCATGGGTGCCGCGCGCGCGGCAGGCGCGCTCATCTGAACACCCCCCATGCAACCGGACAGGGACAGGGCCGCGAGGCCCGCAACAAGGTAACGGCGGGAGAGATCCATGACACTGCTCACCTCTCATGGGTGTTTTTGCGCATACTACCGGAATGTTCGGTCCGTGTTAAGCAAGAGATGCGACGCTTGCGCGGGAAACCGCAGGGCCGCTGGCGACGGTGCTTGGAGCCAGCGCCAAGCCGGGGTAGCATGGGGTATACCGCACAGGTGCAGGTCATGTTTCGCCTTCTCGCATTCTTCGCCGCAGCCCTTGCCCTGCCCGCCTGTGTCGCGGCCAATGTCGAGGTTTCGCCCCGACCCGAGCCGCGCGCCGAGTCCCGCTCCGCCACGCCGCCTGCGACCGGTTTCGCCACCTGGATGGCGCAGTTCGACAACCGCGCCCGTGCAGCCGGCGTCAGCGCCACCACGCTGGAACGTGCACGCCCGCATATCCGCTACCTGCCCGATACGATCACGCTTGACCGTCGCCAGAGCGAGTTCGGCGCTCGGGTCTGGGACTATCTCGAAAGCGCCGTGACACAGGCACGCATCACCCTGGGCCAGCGCGCGATGCGCCAGCACGCAACGACGCTCCAACGCATCGAGGCGCGCCATGGTGTGCCGCCGGAAGTGGTCACGGCAATCTGGGGAATCGAATCCTCCTATGGCACCAATCGCGGGCGCACGCCCACGCTCTCGACGTTGGCAACACTGGCCAAGGATGGCCGAAGGGGCCCCTTTTTCGAGGGTGAACTGATTGCCGCACTCCGCATCATCGAGGCAGGCGATATCAGTCCGGTGGCCATGATCGGCTCATGGGCGGGGGCTTTCGGGCATACGCAGTTCATGCCGTCAAGCTTTCTGTCCTATGCGGTCGATTTCAACGGCAACGGACGGCGCGACCTTTGGTCGGACGACCCGGCGGACGCGCTGGCCTCGGCGGCGAATTACCTTGCACGGCGCGGCTGGCAGCGTGGCCAGCCCTGGGCGGTGGAGGTGCGACTGCCTGCCGGGGCGGACCTGAACCTCACCGGGCAGCGCCAGAGCGCCGA
>SKYA01000104.1 GCA_007128135.1 Paracoccaceae bacterium
CATTGAAACCGCCTGACTGAGCTTCCTATATCGAAGGCATCCCGCTGTCAGAGGTTTCCCATGCGCCTGATTGCCGTCATCATCCTGTGCCTTGTCGCCGCCCTGCCGCTGCGCGCCGAGACTGTCCCTAAATCTGCCGCGAAGGTCCAGTTGAGCTTCGCCCCGGTCGTGCGCGAGGCTGCGCCGGCGGTGGTGAACATCTATGCGCAGCGTGTGGTCGCCCAGCGCGTCTCTCCGTTTTCCGATGACCCGTTTTTCGGGGATCTGTTCCGCAATTTCGGGCAGGTGACGCCGCGCGTGCAGAATTCGCTCGGCTCGGGGGTTATCCTGTCCGAGGACGGGATCGTCGTGTCGAATTTTCACGTCGTGGGCAATGCGACCGAGATCCGCGTCGTGCTGAATGACCGGCGCGAATATGATGCCGACATCATCCTGACCGATGAGGAAAGCGATCTTGCGGTGTTGAAACTGCGCGGGGCCTCGGATCTGCCGAAGCTTGATCTGGCCGATTCCGATGCGATCGAGGTTGGCGATCTGGTGCTGGCCATCGGCAATCCGTTCGGGGTCGGCCAGACTGTTTCGAGCGGCATCATCTCCGGGCTGGCGCGTTCCGGGATCGCTGTAGGATCGGGGCGCGGGTATTTCATCCAGACCGATGCGCCGATCAATCCGGGCAATTCCGGGGGGGCACTGGTTGACATGCAGGGCCGTCTTGTCGGTGTGAATACGGCAATCATCACCCGCTCTGGGGCTTCGCATGGCATCGGTTTCGCCATCCCGGCCAATCTGGTGGCGCAGGTGATGGATCAGGCGCGCGAAGGACGCGCCCGCTTCCAGCGTCCCTGGGCGGGCGTGACAGCCCAGGCAGTCGATGCCTCGCTGGCCGAGGCGTTTGACCAGCGCGCGCCCGAAGGGGTTGTCCTGCTGGAACTGCACCCCGACAGTCCATTGGCCAGCGCGGGCCTGCAACGCGGTGACATCGTGATCGCGGTGGACGATGCGCCGGTCAATTCCGGCCCCGAGATGATGTTCCGCCTGTCGGCACGAGGGCTGGGAGGGCAATCCGACCTGACCTATCGGCGCGGGGCCGAGACAGTAACGGTCGGGATTGACCTGATCGAGCCCCCGGACAGCCCGGACCGGGACGCGCGTGTGGTCGAGAGTCCCACTGCCCTGCGCGGCCTCTCAGTCGCGCGGATCAACCCTGCGGTGATCGCCGAATACCACCTGTCGCCCGAGGCCCAGGGAATCCTTGTCACGGATCTGGCCGATCTCTCGGCGCGGACCGGATTGCGGCGTGGAGATGTGTTGCTGGCGATCAATGGTGTGGCGGTAGAGACAACAGCGGATGTGATCCGTCTTGCCGCGGAGCCGACGCGCAACTGGCTGGTCGAGGTGCTGCGCGACGGTCGCCGCGTGGTGCTGCGCTTCCGCCTCTGAGCACGGGCCCTTCCCCGCCCGCGCCAACGGGACTAGAGTGCACGGATGCCTGACCTGTTCGACCATGCCTTGCCTGCCACGCCCTTGTCAGCACAGCGCCCGCTTGCCGACCGGTTGCGCCCGAACACGCTGGCCGAAGTTGTTGGCCAGGCGCAGATACTGGGGGCAGAGGGACCTCTGGGAGCGATGCTGTCGGCAGGAAGTCTGGCCTCGCTCATCCTCTGGGGACCGCCTGGTGTCGGCAAGACCACCATCGCGCGGCTTCTGGCCGACCAGACCGATCTGCAATTCGTCCAGATCAGTGCGATCTTCACCGGCGTTCCGGACCTGCGCAAGGTGTTCGAACAGGCGAAGCTGCGTCGCCAGAACGGACGCGGAACGCTGCTCTTCGTCGATGAGATCCATCGCTTCAACAAATCGCAGCAGGACAGTTTCCTGCCGCATATGGAAGACGGCACCATCATTCTGGTCGGGGCCACGACCGAGAACCCGTCCTTCGAGTTGAACGCCGCGCTGATGTCGCGCGCGCAGGTTATCGTGCTCGAGCGCCTGTCGCTGGCCGATCTGGAACTGCTGGCGCAGCGGGCCGAGCAGGCGCTGGACCGCCCGTTGCCGCTGACCGGCCCGGCGCGCGAGGCGCTGCTGGAAATGGCGGATGGCGACGGGCGCGCGGCGTTGAACCTTGTCGAACAAGTCGCGGGCTGGAAGGCGGAGCGCAAGCTGGACATCGAGGAACTTGGCGCGCGGCTGATGCGCCGCGCCCCGCAATATGACAAGGCAGGGGATGCACATTACAACCTGATCTCGGCGCTGCACAAATCCGTGCGTGGCTCGGACCCGGATGCCGCACTCTACTGGTTTGCGCGCATGATCGAGGGGGGAGAGGACCCGCGATACCTGGCGCGGCGGCTGACGCGGATGGCGGTCGAGGATATTGGCCTGGCCGAACCACAGGCGAAGGCGGTCTGTCTGGAGGCCTGGCAGGCCTATGAGCGGCTCGGCTCGCCCGAGGGGGAGCTAGCGCTGGCGCAGGCGGTGGTCTATCTGGCGCTCGCGCCCAAGTCGAATGCCGTCTATGCGGCCTGGAAGGCGGCCTTGCGCATGGCGAAGGACACCGGCTCGAAACCACCGCCAAGGCATATTCTCAATGCGCCGACGAAACTGATGAAAGAGCAGGGCTATGGTGCGGGCTATGCCTATGACCATGACGCCGAGGACGGGTTTTCAGGCCAGAACTACTTTCCTGACGGAGTGAAGCGGCCTGTGCTGTATCAGCCGCTGGAGCGTGGTTTCGAGCGGGAACTAGCCAAGCGCGTGGCCTATTTCGCAAAGCTGCGCGCGCGGCGGGCCGAGTAGGGGGTGAGCGCCCCATTTTGGGCTGTCGCCCAATCCACCCCGGTCCAGTAGCTGGGGCAGGATGAAACGAATCCGGGCCTTCGGTTGACAACGTGATCTGCGCAGGGAAAGAGAAAGGCGCAAGCGAAGGGGCAAGGCATGAGTGGCGTGCAGACACGGCAGGTAGGTGCGGATGAGGGCGAGCAGCGGCTGGACCGCTGGCTCAAGCGCAAGTTTCCGCAGATCACGCAGGGGCTGATCGAGAAAGCCTGTCGCAAGGGTGATATCCGGGTGGATGGGGGCCGGGTGAAAGCCTCGACCCGGGTCGAGGCCGGGCAGAGCGTGCGTATTCCGCCTCTGCCCGAGGGCGCGCCCGCGCCTGCCGTGGTGCGGTCCGGCATCAGTGCGCGTGACGCCGAGATGATCCAGCAGGCCGTGCTCTGGAAGGATCAGCATATCATTGCGCTCAACAAGCCCCCCGGTCTGCCCTCTCAGGGTGGCAGCGGGCAGGGCGCCCGCCATGTGGACGGGCTAAGCGAGGCATTGTGCTTTGGCTACAAGGAGCGCCCGGTTCTGGTCCACCGGCTGGACAAGGATACCTCGGGCGTGCTGTTGCTGGCGCGGACGCCCAGGGTAGCGCGCCGTCTGGCAGAGGCGTTTCGCGAACGCAGCGCACGCAAGATCTACTGGGCGCTGGTGGCCGGCGTTCCGAGCCCTGCGATGGGAACCATCCGCTACGGGTTGGTCAAGGCAGGCGGGCGGGGCGCGGGCGAGAAGATGCGCTGCATCCACCCTGGAGAGGTCGATCAGGTCGAGGGTGCCAAGCGGGCAACCACCGATTACGCCGTGCTCGAGCGGCTGGGCGGACGCGCGGCCTGGGTGGCGCTGTCTCCGGTGACTGGACGGACGCATCAGTTGCGCGCGCATATGGGCGAGATCGGGCATCCGATCATCGGTGACGGCAAATATGGCGGTGCGGCGCAGGAAAACATGGGCGACGGGTGGGGCGCAGGCATTGGCGGCGAGGTCAGCCGCAAGCTGCACCTGCACGCGCGCGCATTGCGGCTGGTGCATCCGGTCACAGGGGCAATGCTTGATCTGACAGCCCCGTTGCCCGAGCATATGGCACGCAGCTGGGCGCTGGTCGGCTGGCGCGAAGAGGATGTGCCCGCCGATCCGTTCGAGGAGGCGTGATGCCCCTGAAGCTGGTGATTTTCGATGTCGACGGCACCCTGATCGACAGCCAGGCGCATATCTGTGCGGCGATGGACGAGGCTTTCGGGGGGGTGGGGCTGCCGACCCCGCCGAGGACCGAGATTCTGCGAATTGTCGGCCTGTCATTGCCCCGCGCCATGGCGCAGTTGGCGCCGGGGCTGTCCCAGACCGGGCTAGAGCGCCTTGTGACAGGCTACAAGGCGGCCTTCGGTGCCCTGAGGGCCGAGACGCTATCGCCGCTTTATCCGGGTGCGCGCGAAACGATGGAGACTCTGGCGTCCATGCCCGACATCCTGCTCGGGATCGCGACCGGGAAATCGCGTCGCGGCCTTGGGCATGTGCTTGGCGCGCATGGCCTGGCCGAGTATTTCGTGACCATGCAGGTGGCTGATGACCACCCGTCCAAGCCGCATCCGTCGATGATTCATGCCTGCCTGCGCGAGACCGGCGCAGAGGCCATCGATACCGTGATGCTGGGTGATACCAGTTATGACATGGACATGGCGCGCGCGGCGGGCGTGCATGGGCTGGGGGTCAGCTGGGGTTATCATGCGCCCGAGGGGCTGGGCGCCGCGCGGGTGATTTCCGAATTCGCCGCGCTTGCCGGCGCGTTGCAGGCGATCTGGAGCGAGACCACGGCATGAGCGGATGGGTGAAGAAACGATTCTGGTCCGAGGTCGCGGTCTGCTCGACAGAGGGTGGCTATACGGTCACGCTGGACGGGCGCGCGCTTCGGACACCTGCGAAATCGCCCCTTGTGGTTCCGACCGAGGCTCTGGCGGCGCTTCTGGCCGAGGAATGGCGTGCGCAGGGTGACGTGATCGCGCCCGATGCGATGCCCGCAACACGCGCCGCCAATGCGGCCATAGACAAGGTGCGCGGCCAGCAGGCAGAGGTGGCCGGGCTTCTGGCTGCCTATGGCGACAGTGACCTTGTGTGCTACCGCGCCGAAGCGCCCGAGGTGCTTGTCGCACTGGAGGCGCAGGCCTGGGACCCGCTGCTTGACTGGGCAGAGCTTCGTTACGGATGCCGCCCGCTCACGCGATCGGGCGTCATGCACGCACCGCAGCCAGGGGTGCTGCTGGAGACCCTGCGCGCTGATATCAGTCGGCTGGGCGTGTTTGAACTGACAGCGTTTCATGATCTGGTCGCGATGTCGGGTTCGCTTATCATCGGGCTGGCTGTTCTGGACCGCTACGCGCCCCCCGAGAGGCTATGGGAAGCCTCGCGCGTCGATGAGGAGTGGCAGGCCGCGCAATGGGGTGAGGATGAAGAGGCGGCTGCCCTGAGTTCAGGGCGCCGCGCGGCATTTCTGGATGCAGCGCGATTCTATTTCGCGCTGAGGGCGTAGGGACTGCATGCCGGGCGTCCTGCAGGGTGCCTGTCCGCGATGCAAGGCGATCGGGAGTGCTTGTCGGACAGGCTCTCGGGGCGATAAGGTCCGCCAGTACTGTCAACCGACAAGGCGTCAATGATACTGCATCACCTCCGTTCTCTTGTTGTCTGCGCGCTGGCTTTGGTCATGGCTGGGCTGTTCCCCTCGCACGCGCAGACGGATGCACCTGTTGTTGCGGTGGCATCGGACCTGCAATTTTCAGCGGCCGAAATCGCCGAGGCCTTCACGGCGGAAACAGGCCTGAATGTGCGGTTGTCGGTGGGATCGACCGGGAACCTGACTCGGCAGATCCGTGAAGGCGTACCTTGCGAACTCTTCATGGCCGCCGATGAGCAGTTCATCACCGACCTGCATGCCGAGGGCCTGACCCGTGACAGTGGGCATCTCTATGCTATCGGGCGGCTGGCGATCATGGTGCCGCAAGGCTCTGTGCTGGACGCGGATTCGCAACTCGACGCGCTGGAGGCCCTGCTGGCCGAGGGGCGGATCACGCGCTTTGCCATCGCCAATTCGGAACATGCTCCCTATGCGGTGCGCGCACACGAGGCCCTGATGCACAGGGGGCTGTGGGAAGGTTTGCAGCCCTTTCTGGTTCTGGGCGACTCGGTGTCGCGTGTCGCTGCCTTTGCGCTCTCGGGCAATGCCGATGGCGGGATCATCGCTCACTCTCTCGCTCTGGCCCCGGATGTGGCACGGCGTAGAAGCCATGTGCCGATCCCCAAGGAGTGGCATTCCCCCTTGCGTCAGAGTATGGCATTGCTGGCGGGCGCAGGGCCGGTCGCCGAGGCCTTCCATGCCTATGTCACGGGCCCCGCCGGGCGCGCGATATCCTGCAGCGACATGGCCTGTCGCTGCCACAGGAGTGGCCACTGATGGACTGGACCGCGCTCTGGCTCTCGCTTCGTCTTGCAGGCTGGACCGTTGTGCTGCTGCTGCCTGTCTCGGTCATCGCAGGGCGGTTCCTCGCCTACCGCAGGTTTCGTGGCAAGGGGCTGGCCGAGGCGCTGGTCATGCTGCCGCTGGTGCTGCCGCCGACCGTTCTGGGTTTTTATCTGCTGGTGGTTTTCGGGCGCAATTCGCCCTTCGGGCAGATATGGCAGGGGCTTTTCGGCAGCCAGCTTGTGTTCAGCTTTCAGGGGCTGGTTCTTGCGTCGGTCATCTTCAACCTGCCTTTCGCGATCCTGCCTGCGCAGCGCGGTTTTCAGGCGGTCGCACAGGAATTGCGCGAGGCCGCGGCGTGTTGTGGCATGTCACCGCTGCGCGCCTTGTGGAAGGTTGAATTGCCGCTGGCTTGGCCCGGCGTGATGACCGCGATGGTCCTGACCTTCGCCCATACGCTGGGCGAGTTCGGCATCGTGCTGATGGTAGGCGGTTCAATACCGGGCGAGACCAGAACCATTGCGATCTCGATCTATGACCGGGTGCAGGCCTTTGACGAAAGCTCGGCAGCCCTCATGTCGGCGCTGCTGGTGGCCATTTCGCTTTTTGCGATTGCGGTGACCTTTGCCTTGTCCGCGCGCGTGGGCCGGAGGCTTGGCTGATGGCACTGGAGGTAATGGCGCGCGCGCAGGCTCCTATCCCTCTGGACGTGCGATTTCGTGTGGCACCGGGCGAGTTGCTGGCGCTTGTCGGCCATTCCGGATCGGGCAAGACGACGCTCCTGCGCACCATCGCCGGGTTGTGGCGGCCAGAGACGGCTGAGGTCCGCGTCGGTGACGCCTTGTGGCTGGATACGGCCAAGGGAGTCAATCTGCCGACGCATCGCAGGGCGGTGGGGGTCGTATTCCAGAACTATGCCCTGTTTCCGCACATGAGTGCTGTGCAGAACGTCATGGCGGCCATGAGCCAGCCTGATCGGTGCGAGGCTGTCCGGCTTCTGGAACTGGTCAACCTGCATGGCCTCTCGGAGCGCCGTCCGGAGCAGCTTTCGGGCGGGCAGCAACAGCGGGTGGCGCTGGCTCGTGCGCTGGCGCGGCGCCCCGGGGCGCTATTGCTCGACGAGCCTTTTTCCGCTGTCGATCAGGCCACGCGCGGGCGGCTCCATGCCGAGATCATAGCCCTGCGCGCGCATCTGAAGATGCCGGTCGTTCTGGTAACGCATGACATCAACGAGGCACAGCTTCTGGCTGACCGCTTGGTGGTCATCGCCCAGGGTCGTACAGTGCGCGAGGGGACCACGGCCGAAGTGATGTCCGACCCCGAGGCGCTGCGCGCGATGGGGGTTCGGGAAATCGCGGCCATGTTGCCGGCCACGATCGCGGAGCATCTTCCGGGAGGGCTCACAAGGCTCGATGCGGCATATGGCCCGCTCTTTGTGCCTGCTGTCGAGGGCGCGACCGGGACACGCCTTCGGTTGAGGATCATGGCGCATGACGTAATCCTGTCGCGCGGTCGCCCCGAAGGACTGTCGGCGCAGAATATCCTTCCGGGGCGGATAACCCGCATCGTGCCGGGGACGGGACCTGGTGTCATCGTGCATGTTGCCGTTGGCGCGGATGAGATTCTCGCGCGGATTACCCGGCAGGCGGCAGATCAGCTTGGACTGGCCCCCGGCCAGGAGGTCCATGCCATCCTGAAATCCATGTCGGTGGCACGCGACCATATTGCCCAGGCGCCGGGTCGGAACTGATCGGTGCTGTGAGAGCGCGCGTGCTCAGGGATGCCGGGCGGGACAGTTGCGGTCACTATGAACCGGATGGGCCTTGCACTCGGCCATGAATGATCCCGTTGTCACACCGGAACTGCGACCAAGACCATAACCACCTGTCTGGAAACAGCAAAATGGCGCGCGTCGCAAGATAGCGGGGAAATTCCTTCTGCCAGCGGCGCTCGGCGCGAATGTCTGTGCGGGTTGGTTGACGCAGAACCGTTACACCGGGCAGCATCCGCTCCAGCAGCGCGGAGGCGCGCGGCATGTGGCTGGGAGCCGTAATCAATACCACATTCTCAGGCTGGTCCGTCTGGTGCCAGCACTGGCTTTCCAGGGCGTTCTCCAGCGTGTTCTCCGCCCGCAGCCCGAGCATGATGAGCGAACCCTCGGCAAGTGCGATGCGCTCCTCGGCATTCAGACTGTAACGGTCTGCGAAAGTGGCGCCCCGAACACCTGCGCGCGGGTTGACGCCCGAGACTAACAGCCGATCCACCTGCCCTGCGCGCAGGAGCGCAAGCCCCAGCTCGATGCGCCCGTGCTCTCCGGTGAAGACCACTGCAGCAGGCAGAGTGATTACCGGCAGGGGGCTGGCAGTTGTGCGTCGATGGAAATCCGCAACAAGAATCAGCCCACCAGAACCGACAACCAAGGCTGCGATGGCCAGTGCCGTCCAGAGCGATATGCCTAAGCGTCGCCTCAGTTTCCGGCCCCGCCGCGATTGCGCCATGCATAGACTGCCAGCCCGATGCCCTCGCGCATTGTGGCGTTAAGCATGCTCATATTGCCAAGAGGTTGCCAGCCCAGGGCCTCGCGGAAGGAGGTTGTCCGGTAATCGACGGGCCAGGGGCGGATGCCGCTCCAGCCTGCGGCCTGAAAGCTGTTCAAGGCCCGCGGCATATGAGCAGCGCTTGTCACCAGCAGCCAGACCTCATTGTCATGCGGCAAGATCAGGGCATGGGCGTTTCGGGCATTCTCGAAGGTGTTGCGCGAAGTTTCCTCCAGGGTGAGCCGTTCGGGTGCAAGTCCGAGCGAGAGATAGACTTGTTGCGCAACCCGCGCTTCTGACAGGAAATCGCCGGTCATGTCGCCCAGTCGCCCACTGCCGCCGGTATGGACAAGCCGCGCCTCGGGGAACGCCAGGGCAAGAGCCGTGCCTTCAACCAACCGTTCCGCTGCGCCGGAAAGCTGCGCCTGCCCCCAGAAGCGGCTGGCTGAGGGTATTTCGGCCCCACCCAGCACCACGATGCCGTCAATCCTGTCCAGATCGGAGCGATCACCCGACGGATGGCGGGTCTCTATCCAGTGCAGCACCGGGTGATGAAGTGGCACTGTACCAATCAGCACCACGCCTGCCAGTGTCACCAGACCGGCCCGGCGCGCAAGTCGGAGCCAGCCAATGCTTGCCCCAAGGGTCGTCAAACCAAGCCCGATCAGAAGCCAGGTTTCCACCCGGATCAGCCCTGCCAGGAGTTTCGAGGCGATGAAGAACAGCGTATCCATGCAGTAAACCGGTCAGTCCGACCAGATCACGATACCATAAGCGAAATCGGGCGGCTCAGGCAGGGCGTCGAGATCACGGTTCAGGAAACGCCAGAACTCCTCGGCATTGTTTGCGGGCAGGATGGCATTTGACGGCAATTCGCCCATGATTGGCAATGGCGAAGTGGTATCCAGTGCCAGAAGTGTGAAGACAGGTGCCGCAGCACCTTGCGCGACTTCGTCAAGCGGCGGCGCAACACGCTGCCCGGCCAGACGGAATTGCCCGCCGGCGATCAGATCCGTGATGTGCTGAACGCGCCCGGCCGGGTCGATAACAAGAACCGTCAGATGTCCTGAAATCTGCCCGGCAAGCTGTCCTTCCAGTGCCGCATCAGTGCCGCGTTCAAGCTGGTCGGGTAGAGCGAAGCCCATCCGACCCGAGGGGGGGCGTCCCTGCTCGAGCGCGGCGAGACGGTCGAAGGCGGGGCATTGTGCCGCCGAAAGCGGATGGACGGTAACAGGCAGGTTCTGTCCAAAGCTGTTCTCGAAATCGGCGCTCAGTGCATCAAGTGCTGTCAGGTTGGCTGCGTAGCCGGTCAGGCCCGATACCGAGCCTCCGCGCGGTAGCCAACTGCAAGGCTCGGGCGGACCTTCGGCAATACGGGAATCGAGCCAGGCCTGCATGGTCTGCGGGTCCGGGGGAAGCGGGTCTGGCTCGGGTTCCGGCTCAGGGGACGGGGGCGGCGCTGGATCCGGCGACGTGGTTGCAGGTGGGACGGCCGCGACACGCGGCTCGGTGTCGGAACCGAAAATGCCCGACATCCAGAGACCGCCGCCGACCGCCGCAAGAAGCAGGACAGCGGCGATCGGAACAATGGGCCGACCGGCGCCGCCGGATTTCCCGGATGAGGCAGGCCTGACTGGAGGCGTCGGCGGAACGCTCTGTGGCCCGGGTCCGAACGGGCTGGCACTTTCAGGCCCCGAACCAGCGGACTCCGCCTGAACTTCTGGCGGCACAATGCCGGTCGGTGGCAGGGTTTTCTGGCGATCTGACTGTTCGCGATCTGCAACATCGAAAGGCGGTGCAGCCATTGGTTCGGCAGGCGCCGATGCGGTCTCCTCTGATGGCGGAACTGCCAGGCCGTCTGCGTCCGGCAAAGCGGTAGCATCCGGGATGCGCGCAGCGCTCGGTTTGGTCACATGCGGTTCCGCGGGTGGTACGGTTTCGGGCGGGGTCCATTCTGGTGGGGCAGAACCTGACAAGGCCGAAGCTGGAGGGGACGTCACGACCGGAGCGGTGGCAGGCGGCACTGTGGTCGTTGGCTTCGAGACTGGCCCCGGCGTGACCGGCGAAGCCGTGACAGGCATGATATCGGACGCGGGTGGCGAGGTGGATGTGGCAGGCGCCTCTTGGTCAGACAGCGGCGCTGCCGAGCCCGGTGTGCCGTCGTTCCGTGACGTCGCAGAAGGCGGAGTCGTCGCGGCGCGGGCTGCCGGAGCGGCGGATTCCTGTTTGTCATCGGTTGCAGCCTGTGGTGGCGTTGGTCCCGTCGGCGTGGCGGAGTCAGATGGCATTCCCCCGGTGGTTTCGCCATCAGGCATTGGCGGGCGTTCGGCGAGGACCGTGGGCTGATAGGCGGCAGACTGGGGCGGGCGCGATGACGGGCGGTCCTTGACCGGTGCTGGTGCTGGTCCGGCAGTGCCGCGAGACGGGGGGCGACTGCGCCCGGGCGCAAGGCTGCGCGGCGGCATAGGCTGGGGTGAATAGGAGCCGGTAACCGGAGGCTCCGGAGCAATCAGATCACTGAAGTGCTCGGCAATCCAGGCGCTGACCTCGGCCATGCTGCCGGGACGGGCCGCGGGATCGGGTTGCAGCATCCAGTCCAGCAGGGGCACCAGGTCCGGATCGATCCCGTCAAGTTCGGGCACCTTGACCCGCGCCATCACAGCCGCAGCGGGGCTGTCGCCCATGTCCAGCGGATGGCCCAGGGCAGCGGCCGCCGCGAGCAGACCCAGACTGTATATGTCGGCTTGCCCGGTGACATGGCCATCATAGAGACCGAGCTGTTCGGGTGCCACATATCCGGGCTTGCCCGCAAATTGTCCCCCGATCAGCGTACGTCCGCCCGGTGTGTTCGCTTTCGCGATGCCGAAATCGATAATCTTGGCTCGCGCCACGTCGTTGTCACACAGGATGACGTTATCGGGTGAAAGGTCGCGGTGAACGACCCCGCCGCGATGGGCCACCTCCAGCCCGGCTGTCAGGCGAGTCAGCAATACCATCACCTCGGGCAGGCTGAGCGGACCGTGCTCCATGCGGTCGCTCAACGAGGGCCCTTCGGCATATTCCATAATCAGGCAGGGCCGGTCCAGCGCCGGGTCGCGGGTAAAGACCTCGTAGCGGACGATCGCATCATGGGCGATGCGGCGCAGCACGGTCGATTCCTTCTGGAACAACGACAGGATCTTCTCGTCATGCGCCAGTGCGGGCAGAACGATCTTTATTGCCACCACTTCGTCATTGTGAATGTTGACACCGCGATAGACCTCGCCCATCCCCCCTGTATTGAGATGTTCGAGTATCTCGTAGGTGCCGATCAGCAGCGTGCCGGGCGGGACCACCAGCGGGGCCGAAGTCGTGGGACGGTGCTGCCGTTCATGCGTGGTGGAGGGTGTGGAGGGCGGACGCTTGGCCATTCTAGCCTGCCTTTCCGGTAGGTGAGTCGTCGCCTGTCACCAGGGTCTTGAAATTGCACCTCACCACGAGGAGCGTAACATTGTCGTTTGCGCCGCGTTCCAATGTCAGGTTCAGAAGCGAATCGCACGCGCGTTGCGCCGACTGCCCGCGCAGAAGGACAGCAATCTCGCCGTCTTCCACATGCCCTGTCAGACCATCCGAGCACAGAAGAAATATGTCACGGTCCTGCAATTCGCCGAAGCGGTCATCGACATGGGCTTCCTCATGGACGCCGATGGCACGGGTAATGACATTGCGCCGTGGCCAGTGAGCGGCCTGTTCAGCCGTGATCGCGCCAGTATCGAGCAACTCCTGTACCTCGGTATGATCGCGGCTGATCTGGTGCAGCTTGCCCTCGCGCAGCAGATAAACGCGGCTATCCCCGCACCAGCTTACCGCAAAGTTCCTGTCGTGGATCAGCAGGGCGGCCAGTGTCGTGCCGATGGTCGCGCCGTCGTTGCGATCGGAATGTGCGCGAATCAAGTCATTCGCGCGCGCCACGCGGTCCTGAAACCGCGCGTGCAAATCCGGAGCCGTGGCCGCGCGATGAACTGTCGCGGTCTCGTCAACAAGGATCTGGGCTGCGACATCACCTCCGAAATGCCCGCCCATTCCATCTGCGACCAGCCAGATGCCCTGTTCGGGTGCTGCCAGAAAGCGATCTTCGTTATGATCACGAACGCAGCCCGAATGCGTGGCAGCGCCGGTCTCGAAACGATAGGAGGGGTTGAGCATGTTCAAATCTGTCCTGAATGAAAGCCTCATCGCACCGGGTTGGGCATTTCCGGATGACCTTGTGTCAGCATGAAGGCAAAACTTCCTGCATCTGGCAAGCCCGCAAGTGTCAGCACGCGTTGTGTCGCGCCGGCGCGCGGGGCCTGCCACCAATAGCTGCGATGGCAGGCCGCCAGGTGATGATCAGCCGCAGCAATGTCCTTCCAGATGCGACTGGTGCCGTCCGCGCGCGTTTCCATGCTTTGCGCCCATAGTGCCCGCTGGTCCAGAAGCGGGGCCATTTCTTCGGCGCCTTCAGGCAGGATTGGGCCAGGCAGGCGGTCGAGCGCGGCCTCGATTGCAGTGATATCGGTGCCGGAACGCGCGGCATAGAGCAATTCGTCACACAGGTCGTACCAGCCCCGATCCGGCGAGGCCGTGACAGGCGGCGGCATAAGACTGGCCATCGCATCTGCCAGGACCACCACCAGAGGGAAATCGCGCCCGTGTCGGTCGGCCGAAGGCAGAAGCACGCCGGTCAGGGCGCCGCCTCTGACAGGTTGTCCATGTGCGCTCTTGCGCAGGTCGCGTTGCCAACTGCCACCCAATACTTCCGGCCCGATCCAGAATCGCCAGGGTCCGGCACCCCGCCAGACGTGGTCCCAGTCGCCGCCAAGCTCGGTTCGGGTCTGCTGCACGAGGGGAATCAGCCAGTCCTCGAATGGGCGTTGCAGCGAACGGGGCATGTTGCGTTCTATGAAATCGCCGCGCGCGGGGAGCTTGCCAAACAGGGCAGCGTCACAGCGCGGACGAACAGGGGGAGCAACCGACGGGACATTGACGACAGCGATTTCCGGCGATGAGGGCGCCGACTCCCTTGTCTCTGGAGGGTGCGGTTCTGTCTGGGGCTTGGTGTCGGTGTCGGTATCGTCGTCGGTGTCGAGATCCGGGGCGTCCTCGTGAGCTATCGCCCAGGGATCGCGCGCTGTTCCTGCCGCAGGTTCCGGTGCGCGTTCCGGGTCGTTCTCTCCCTCGCCATGTGTGCCCGGCTCTTCCGGTTCATCTGGCGCAAGCGGACGGTCGACCAAAGCGGCGGGTGCATCGTCTTGCTCTGACGGGGCATCCTCACTCTCCACTGCCGGTTCTGGCGGCACCTGTGCCGCGTCCGCGGCCGGCACAGCGTCCTCTGCCTCTGCTTCTGTAGTGGCTGGCTGCGGCTCTGTCGCGGGCGTCACCGGTTCGGGAGGAGCAACTTGCGCTACGGGGGCGGGCGCCAGGCTGTGGGTCGGCTCGGATGACGCCTTTTCGGTCGTCGCTGCGTCCGGTTCACCGGGATCGCGTGCATGCTCCGGCCCAAGGCGCAGGACCGAAGCCTGTTCCCGAGCTGGCGGCTCCGATTGCGTCGTGTCGTCTTCGGGCGCGCTCTCTTTCGCGGAAGGGGACCCCTTGGCATCGGGCGAAGCGGTTCGATTGTCCTGCTGCGTCATTCACAGGCCCCTCGGGCAGCGGAAATCCCACAACTCCCGAAGGAAGAAGGGATTGCGCGTGCTCGCGGATGTCACGGTATAGGCAACATAGCGCCCTCCGATATCCAGCCGGATACTGACCGACATGCCCTGCGCGCGGGGGCGGCCCAGATTGATGAGTCGCATCAGGGCCCACGGGCCATTCTGCACCCGCAACTCTGATTCGCGCCCCAGCAATTCCGGGCCGAGCTGCACCGAGGCCGAGCCGCCTCCGGCCGAGGGCCAGAACAGCGTCTGTGGCAAGGCGCCTTGCTGCTGGCTGACCATTTGCTGGCCGTTCACCTCCAGAAGCGCGATATCGGCCTCCGGGTGGAGCGCGGTCTGGCGAATGGTAACGTCAAAGCCGGGAATGGCCGAGCCACCGGGAAAGAACGCCTCGGAAATTGCAGCCGCACGTTCGAACTGCTTGAGTGTCGCAGGTGACATCTGCGAACCCAGCCGGTCATCCCGGCGCCACACCCATTCAGCGCCGCTGAGGTCGGCATGCTGGGCCAGTGCTTCGTTGAAGAAACGGTCGAACACACCACCAGGTGCGAACAGCCTCGCGAATTCCGACGGCGGGATGTCGCGGTTGGAATCGCCCGCGAACGGGTAGCTCGCCGGAACAAGGGATTCGCAGACCTGCGTTACTTCGCGGTTCAACCGGTCATTCAGGCTGGCAAGTGTCGTATCGGCCGCGCCGCCCGCAAATTCTTCCGAAGCCTGCAGGATCATCCTCGCCAGTTGCTGCGGCATGCGCGAGGCATGGCGCGTCAACAGCGCCGATTGCGTTGCCAGATCCTGCCCCAGGGTTGCCGGCACCTGACCGGTTCCGGCTGTCGAGGTCAAAAGCAGGCGGTAGATCTCTTGCAGGTCACGAAGCAGCACTTCGATGGGACGGATGTCGCCTGATGCATCGACCAGATCATGCCAGCGGCTGAACTGGGCTTCGACATTGGCCCCGGGCAGGGCCTCCTCGGGGCGCCCTGCGCCGCCCCCGCCACCACCCGCGCCGGCGCGCGACATGCTGCGCTGGGATTGCAGAACATCAAAGCCGATCCGGCCAAGGCCGCTGGCGCGTTCCTGCGCCCGCCGAAGCAATTGCTCGCCGACCATGCCGGCAGCGGCCTGCGCGCGCTCGCCGACCTCGACCCCGCCAAGCTGGTCCAGCCCTGCGCCAAAGCCATCCTCATCGGTGAAGCCGCGGGTCAGTTGCGTCGTGCGGCTGATCTCCTCGGTCAGTTTCAGGATCGGCGACTGGCGCAGATCCGAGGCCGCGTTCAGGGCCAGGAATTGCGGACTGTCTGCCGAAAGCGGGCGCAACTGGATATTGTCGAGCACGGCATTCCAGGCGCGGGTGAATTCAAGCGCATAGCGGTTCATGATCGGCGCGCCCAGACGGCGCAACTCGCCCGACACATCGGCCGCTTCGGCGCGCTCGCCCAGCACCCATTGTTCGGTTTCCAGCTTGGTTGCCACTTCAGCGAGGCGCGGCATGAAATACTGGTGAAATCCGGGATAGGTATAGATCGCCGGTACAACCAGTTCGTCCAGCCGCTGGCCGTCCAGTGTTTCAAAGACCAGATCGGCATCAGGGCCCGCGCGCAGGCCGATATTGAACGGATCCAGATCCTGTGGCCCACCTGCGCCCATGACCAGCAGCCAGGCCTGATCTTCAAGATTCATCAGCGACAGGATTTGTTCGGCGCGTGCAACAAGTGCCGCGTTCAGTTCCACCCGGGCGCGGCTTTGCGTGGCCGAGAGGTCGAGCATGGCCCAAAGATGAGCCTCGAGTTCGTCCCGCAGGGCTCGGAACGGACCGGCACCGCGCAGGGCCGGATCCTCTGCCCAGTCCGACGTGATCCAAGCGACCACGAACCCGTCATCGGGCCGCGGGGCGGCATGGCCGAGAAGCTTGTAGAGCTTGAGCGACTCGTAAAGTGACAAAAGGTTGTTCGATGCGATATCCTGCGCGATGCGCTCTTCCAGCGCAAGGATCAGCCGAGGGCGCAACATCCGTTCCAGCCCGTCGCGATATGCGGCCCTTGCGCTGGCAGCCAGCGCTGCGCGCTGGCTGAGTCCGAAACGCTCGAGGATGCCAACTGTATCGGCCTCCGGGTCCACATATCCCAGTGGCAGTTCGCGCAACGACTGCAGCAGCGGCGCGATTTCGGACAGATCCGTCGAATCGATCTCGGTGCGCTCCAGTTCAGGGCGGGCCTGAGCGGAATACCGGGCGATTTCGGCCTGTGCCTGGCCGATCAGTCGGTAGTTCTGGTAGAAGCTGTTGCCCCACATCACTCCCAGCCAGATCGCGCCCCCCAGCATCAGCGCCATCGTCCCGTAGCGCAGGATCGCCTCACGCTGCACGGCGCGGCGGTCCTGACTGACCCATCCAGCCTCCTGGAAGATCACCTTGCGAAGCAGATCATGCAGGAAATAGCTCTTGCCCTTGCCCGAGGCTCCTGCCCCCGCATGGGTGCCGAAGCTGCGTTCCATCGCGCCGAGGATCTGGTCAATCGGCGTGCCTTCCTGTGTTCCCGAGGTGAAATAGAATCCCCGCAGCGTGGCATTGACCTTGTAGCGCGTGGCCCCGAACACTCCCTCAAGTACGGCGGCCAGTTTGTCTTTTAGCATAGCCACCTGCGCGGGAAAGCCGAAGATCGCAATCCGCGAGACGCCATTGGGGTCTTCCTGCATGCGGTCGGTCACTTCCGCCGAAAGCCGCGCCACCAGTGCATCGAACTCTTCCGAAACCAGCGAAAGTACCGGGTCATTGCGCTTCTTGGGCCGGAAGGTCGTGCCCCATACCTTCTGACGACGTGCGGCGCTGAAACTGCCGAAAAACTCGTCAAAACCAGCAATCAGGTCGGCCTTGGTGAACAGGAAATAGACTGGCACCTCGACGCGGAAGACTTCATAGAGTTCCATCAGCCGTTCGCGGATGGCGCGGGCGTGGGCTTCCAGCGTTTCCGGAGTGCCTGTCAGCAGGTCTTCCATGCTCAGCGCCACGATCACGCCATTGACCGGCTGGCGCGGGCGCTGGCGCTTGAGCAGATCCAGGAATGACGCCCAGCTTTCGCGGTCGGCTTCCTCGTCGCTGTCCTGCGTGGTATAACGTCCTGCCGTATCGATCAGCACCGCCTCCTCGGCGAACCACCAGTCGCAATAACGGGTGCCGCCTGCGCCGGGCATGGCTCCGCCGGTCTTGTCTGCGAGTGGAAAATGGATACCCGAATTCAGCAGCGCCGTTGTCTTGCCTGCTCCGGGGGGGCCTATGATGACATACCACGGCAACTCATAGAGATAGGAGGACGATCCGCTGGAGCGGCGCAGAACGGCGAGAGCTTCGTGCATCTTTTCGGCAAGAACCTCACCGTCGCCGGTCGGCCCGTCTGCGATGATCGCCTCTTCGAGCGCCTTTTCGGCACGGCGCGCGCGCCAGTAGCGGATGCCATAATACAGCCCCACTCCGCCCCAGACCACGCTGATCGTCAAAACCCGCGACCAGATGCTTTCCAGCGGATAGCGGTCAGCAAAGCCCACCAGGGGCCCCGCGAACCAGATCACCGCAGCAAAGGCCAGTAGCCCAAGAACAATGAGCGATATGCGCAGAATACGCTTCATTCCCGTCTCACTCCGTCAGGCGCCTTCGCGCCGGATCAGCACCTCGACGCGGCGGTTCTCGGCGCGTCCTTCGGCGGTGGTATTGTCTGCAATCGGGTCATCCTCTCCCTGGCCGATCACCTCGATCCGATCCGGGTCGCTCAGAAGAGGCAGGATCATGGCCGCCACGGATTGAGCCCGCGCCACCGACAATTCCTGATTGTTACGGAACCTCCCACGCCCGCTGAGGGGCACGCTGTCGGTATGGCCGACAATGCGCACATCGCCCTCCTCTGCATCCAGCATCGTGGCGATGGACTCTGCGATGGGTCGGAACTCCTCGCGGGCATCGGCACGACCCGAGTCAAAGAGCACGATGTTATTGGCCGTCACTGCAACGAAATTCCCCCGGATCTCGGCGCTGAGCTGGCCTGCGGCGATCTCGTCTGCCAGTGCAGCGCGAATGCGTTCCAGCTGGCCTGGCGTGTCGAAGACGGGTGGTTCATAGGGTTCGGGGTCGTCCTCGACCGGCAGATCTGGTATGGGTGTGATCCGCATGAGAGCCAGTGTGTCGCGTGGATGCACGGTGCGCATCTCGGCGCTCAACTGGCTGGACACATCGGCCAGATACATGCGCATCCCCAAATACCCTCCGCTGACCAGCGCAAGCAGCACCGAGGCCACCACCCAGAGCGGCACCTGCCGCCGCTGATACAGCGGTGTGGCCGTGATGCCCTGCCAGCGCGGCGAGATATCGTCATCCTCGCGGGCGCGGACATGGCGCAGGGTTTCATAAATCTGGCGGCGTTTCACCTGCAGATCCACATCGCCCCCCGGCGCGCCGCGAAACTTGCCCTCGAAGCCCAGATAAAGACAGGTCAGCATCAGTTCCAGCAGGTAATATTTGCGATGCGCATCGGCGAGCGCCTTGTCGATCTCCTCGAATATGCCCACGCCCGAGGTGCGGCGATTGAAGAAGCGCGCCTCCATCGAATATTGCACCCAGACTTCGCGATCCGTTCCCGGCAGGTTCTGGACAACGTCATCGGCCGTGCCGGCCAGCACATATTTTGCCACCAGCGCATCCTGCGGATCCGCCCCCGATTCAGTCGCGCGGCGTTCGTAGCTGTCAAGCTCATGGGCAACATGAGTCATCAGCGGGATGGCCTGCATCTCGACCACTTGGCTGCGCAACCGCCCGAACAGGATCAGCAGGCTGGCGGCGGCAGCGGTCAGCGGGTTGTTCCCGGCCGAATGGCCGATGCCGGACCCCTTCAGGGCCTCTTCAAGCGAGATGCGCGGCGTCTGGACAGGCTCCGGAGCCGCGCCCGGGCGCGCGAGTTCGGGAAAGAACTGGTTGCCGCCCGTGCTGCCCAGCCAGGCATGCTGACCTGCGCCGCTGGACGAGGGAGCGGATCGGGCCGGCCCTTGCGGCAGAGGATTTCCCCACATGTCGGTCCCGCCAGACGCGGGCGACGGCACCGAGGGGCCCGCGGGCGTGCCCCAGACATTGGAACCGTATCCCTGAGGCGCCGTCGGGGCTTGCCCAGCGGACGGGGCGCCAAAGGATGCCCCTGGCGGCTGTGCCGGGGGTGCCCCCGGCGCTGACGGTGCCGGACTGCCCAGCGGTGGCAATGGGCGCGCGCCACTCGGTGGGCCAGCGGGTGGCGAACCTGCAACAGCGGGGCCTGATGGCGAAGCGCCCCATGCGTTGCCCTGGGCCGAGGAACTGAACGGGCTGTCCGAGCCCGATCTCTGTGGCGGGGTCGGAGTCGCAGGGCCGCGTCCCGGCAGTGGCGCAATGATCGTGCGCTGTGGCGGTGACGGGGGTTTCTTGCCTGAACCTCCGCTACTCATGCCCCATTCTCCATGATCGCCCAGATTTCGAGTTCAAGCTCTGGCCAGTCGCCGGCGAAATGCAGGCCGATTGCTGCCGCAGTCGAGAATTCGCGCCACAGGTCGGACCGTTTGTCGATGCTGAAATAGACATGGCTGGTGACCGCGCGTATCTGGCGCGGCGGCGTCGGCATGTGGATCAGTTCCAGACCCGGCAGGTTGCTGTCAACGATCTGGCTCATGCGGGTATTGGGGCCGACCTTGCACAAAGCCGGGAACTGCGCCTGGATCTGGCCCAGCGGCTTGTTGGCCGCCACCTCGACGACGAAGGCCGCGTCGCGAAACAGGGTCCGGTCCTTGACCATCGCGATGTAGCTGTTGGGCACGGGCTGCTGCAGATCCAGCCGGATCGCCCGGCTTATGTCGCGGCTCAGCAGTCGCTGGATGTCGCGCAGGAGCGGGGAGAAGCTCTCTTCCAGCGCGTCATGGTCATAGGGAGGGTACTCAGGACAGAGCCGGGCCGTGTCAAAGGTCCACAACTCACCCGCAAGCTGCAGCAAGGTGACATAGAGCCGCTCGGGATGGACGAATCGCGACGCGCGCAGATGACGCAGCACGCCGATCTCGCGGTTTAGCAGCAGCAGCATGGAGTAATCTTGCGATTGCAGGCCACCGCCAGTGCTCGGATCTGCGGCATAACGCGCCAGGGCCGCAAGCCGTGTCTCGACCCAGCCCAGCACCCTGTCGAGCCAACCCGCAACGACCGGATGCGCGTTGACCAGCAGCAGAGGTGGCGTGAAGGACTGGTCGTAGAGGATGTTCTTGTCGCGCACCTCGAGAACACGGGCGAGCGCCAGACAGGCAAACCCCGGCTTCGGAGTGGCGCGGATCTCCAGCGCGAGACGTGGATGGGCAATGTCGAGATCCTGCTCCAGCCGCATGGCGGCGGCGCTGTCGGCCACGCGTTCACGGTCCAGCCTGTAACGGGTCGCGCGACTGGCCTCATCCTCCATCCCGATCTCGCGGCTGTTGGACTCGGCCATCGGCAGTGTGAGCCAGACAAACTTGCCCTCGGACCCCTCTGGCACGTTGACGGGGGTGGGCAGTGGTGCTGTTGCGGGACAGTCGAAAGGTAGCCCGTCGGGCATGATTCCCGCGGCCCGGCGCAGCCCGACCAGGTTCTGCTCGCTCAAATCCGTATCGATTTCCAGTGCAGAGAATCCCCAGGGGTAGGGGGTCATGTGACGGGTACGCGCATCGATCAGCTTTTCGACATAGCGATCATGCTGCTGCAGGTGGTGCGGCTGAAGAAGCAGACCTTCCTTCCAGGCCAGTTTGCTGTACCACGACATGCCACGTCACCTTTCCGGTCTTCTGAGCGGTCAATGCACTGAACTCGAAATCGGCATTGAACAGCCCGAAAACCGGACTGTCGCCTGCCCGCGCGATATGGCATATAGCATTGCATTCGACAGCGGGCTTTCCAAGAGAAAATCGCAGAATTCCAAAGGGGACTTGCAGCGACGAGGCGATCAGTGGCACCCATGAAGGCAGGGGCGATTTCCCTGCTTCAAACATGTTGATGGAAAGAGTGAGGACAGAATGACGAGACCAGAGCAAAGGATCCGCCGCGTGGCCGCTGGCAGCTTCGTTGCCGCGCTGATCGCAGCCGGCGCGACGCTGGCCCAGAGCGAAGGCCCCGACAGTCTGCGCGAGAGCTTTCGTGACTGGTCAGTGAATTGCGAAACCATTCCCGCCGAGGGGCAGGTCAATTCCGCTGGCCGCGTCTGCGAGATGATGCAGCGAATCGATCATCAGGAAAGCGGCCAGCGCGTGCTGGCCTTTTCCTTGCGTATCAATGACGAGGGCACGCCCGTCGCGGTGCTGATTGCGCCTTTCGGGCTGCGGTTGTCCGAAGGATTGCGGATCCGGATCGGTGAGGAGCAAGTCGCCCATCTGGCCTTTGATACCTGCCTGCCGGAGGGATGTCTGGTGATCGCGCCGATGGATGATGAATTGATTGCCGCTATGCAGTCGGGAACCGAGGGCGCGGTGGTCATGGTCAGCCGTCAGGGTGAGGCGGTGGGTGTGCCGATATCGCTGATGGGGTTCACGGCCGGTCTGGCACGGTTGCGCACGCTCTCGGGAAGTTGAACAGGCCGCGCGATTGCTCGCGAGCCCGCACCATTGTGCAGGGCACCCGGTTACTGCTTCGACAGCATGACGGTTACGGCGACGGGCAAGGAAGGGATCGTGTCTCGACCCGTCAGCGGAGCCTGCGGGTGATGCCGGCAAGTCCGGACGTTGTCACTGCGTCGTGATCCGGCCTTCGGCATTCAGAAAGCTGATCCACTGACCGGCTTGGCCCGTGTCGATCTCGACAAATCCGGCTTCGATATGACCTCGCTGCCAGCAATCCTGACCTCCGGGTATGCGAAAGCCTTCCTCGCTGATGCAGAAGGTGACATTGCCTTCCAGAACCGGCTGGTTGAAGACGTCAATCGCATGCAGATAGAGATAGCGGCTGTCGATCCGTCCACGCAGCAAGGCTGCACAGCGCCCGGGTGCAAGGCTCCACCAGCCTTCGCTGACGAAGCCCCCACCTGGATCGCGGGCGAGTGCGAGGTTCAGCACATCGAAACTGTCATTGCAGACGATGAAATCCGCCTGTGCCGGATAGGCAGCAAGCGCTGCTCCGGACGCGACACAGGCCAACAGCGGCAGCACTCTCGCCACGACGCGACTCGCCGATGGACCGGGCTTATGCCTGCAGACTTGTTTCGGGTGAATGGACTCGGGCATGACACATCTTTCACGCACGGACATGTCAGAGCAAGCCCTCACTTGCGATACCCGATTGCCCCTGGCACGATGTCTAGCCGACCATTGTCGATCAGGAACCGGTCGGCATCAGCCCCATTGCCGCGATGGCAGTTGTTCCCGGCACTCCCGCCAGCGCCGTGATCTGCCCCGGTGCGGCCGCGACAGGCTCAAGCGCAAACACAAGCGCATCCTGCGCCCTGCGCGCCCCGGCCATGTTGACGGTGTAGGGCGGGCCAGTATCCCAATCTGGCCGGGACAGCGTGCCCTGCGCGGCCTGCACCCATTCC
>SKYA01000094.1 GCA_007128135.1 Paracoccaceae bacterium
CGGCGACGGGGATGCACCGGGCGATGGTGACGACAAGCCCGGCGATGATGAACCCGGCGACGGGGATGCACCGGGCGATGGGGACGACAAGCCGGGTGATGATGAACCCGGCGACGGGGATACACCGGGCGATGGTGACGACAAGCCGGGTGATGACGAACCGGGCGACGGCGACGAACCGGGCGATGGGGATGACAAGCCGGGTGATGATGAACCGGGCGATGGGGATGACAGGCCCGGCGATGATGAACCGGGCGACGGGGATGACAAGCCCGATGACGGCGAACAGCCGCGCAAGGATGTGCCGCAGCCACCCCGGGCCGACGCCTCGCGCAGGCCGATGGTGTCGGAAGCCGGGCGCGGATCGGGAACGCGCTTTGACAGGATGATGGGCTCCGACATGGGAACGGTCCGCCGGACGCTGGGCATGGGCGACCGGGAGGAGGACGAGGAAGACCGTCGCCGCAACGAGGACTCATGAGCCTGCAATCGTGGATCACGGCCCTGGTCTGCACCGCGATGCTGTCCGGCACCGCGCAGCCCGTGGCGGCACAGTCGCTTCTTCAGTTTCGCGACTGGCAGCTTGTGCGCGGCCCCGAAACCTGCCGCATCGTCTCGGTTCTTGCCAGTCAGGCCAGCGGGGCAATCCTGCTGGAGGCCACATTGCTGCCGGCCCCCCCGGACCCGGATGCGCTCCGGATCGCCCTGCGGGTGCCGGTCGGGGCGGATCTCGCCAGCGGAATCGCCCTGCGCCATGCCGGGGCAGGGCGCGAGGCCATCGGGCTGGACTGGCTGAGCTGTGACCGCGAGATGTGCACCGCAGGCGGAGAACTCTCCGCACAGGCGCTCGGCCGGTTGCGTCGTGGAACGTCCGTTTTCGTGGGCTTCCGGCCCATGCCTGGCGCGCGACCGGTCAATCTGGAACTGTCGCTGATGGGGTTCACGGCGGCCAGCCGGGCGCTGGCAGAGTGCGTGCCCGACTGAGCCTGTCGCCCCAGCAGTCAGGCAGCGCCGAAAGCCCGCCAGCGCGGAATGCCGACCCCCCGAAACGGACGTGGCCCCCGAAACGGACGTGGGATCATGATGGCAGCACTGCCCGCCCCGCTGCCATCCCGCCTGCCATCTCCCCCGCCCCGGACGCGCGCCGCAGGCGCGCGCCCCCGGCAGGTCTGACCCGGCGCCTCCTCACGCCGGGTCAGAAGCGGCCGGAGCGGGGTGCAGACCGCTTATCCGGCACGCTGTCGCAATCCGGCGCGGTAGTCATGCCCGCGCCAGTCTGCCCGCGCCAGCCATTGCGCCTCGGGCTGCCGGGAGGCCAGCGCCTGCGGGATCTCGACCTCGTCGAAACCGGCCCGCCGTGCCATCGCGTATTGATCCGCCAGCACATGCCCGGCAGCGCGCAGTCGTCCCGAAAACCCGGCGCGTCGCAGCATGGAGGCCAGCGTGAATCCGCGCCCGTCCGCAAAAGCCGGAAAGGCAATGCGGATGGCGCGCGCCTCACGCGCGAGCGCAGGCAGGGATTCGGGCGGCGTGTCGGGGGCCAGATCGACCCAGTCGGCGCAGATGTCCGGGCCAAAGCCCTGATCGGTGACGATGACGCTCATGAGGCCCTCCGCAAGAGCTGTCCGTTCGCGATGTGAATGCCGCATTCCGTCTTGGCCTGTCCCCGCCAGCGTCCGGCGCGCGCCTCCTCGCCTGGCTGGACAGCACTGGTGCAGGGTGTGCAGCCAATGGACGGATAGCCCTTTGCCACAAGCGGATGGCGCGGCAGATCGTGGCGATCCATATAGGTGCGCAGATCTTCTGGCGTGCTGCCTGCCAGCGGGTTGACCTTGAGCATGCCCGTGAGCGGGTCGGGTTCAAAGACCTTCAGCCCTGCGCGCAGGCCGCTCTGGAACCGCTTGCGCCCGCTGATCCAGCTCTCGAAGGGCGCGAGCGCCCGCTCCAGCGGGCGCGCCTTGCGCAGGTCGCAGCAGGCATCGGGGTCAGAGCCATGCAAGGCGACCTCGGGGTCGTTCAGAAACAGCTCTACCCGGTCGGGTCTGGTGCGCCGCACATCGGTAAAGCCGAAATGCGCGACCAGGTCTTCATGATAGGTGATGGTTTCCGGGAACAGGAGCAGCGTGTCGATGAAGATGATCGGCAGGCCGCGATCGATCTGAGCCACCATGTGCAGCAACACCGCCGAATCCGCTCCGAAGCTCGAAACCAGCGCCGTCGGTCCCAGCGGGCCTTCGGCGGCGTGCAGGATGGCCCCTGTCGGGTCGTTCTCGAAGCGGGCGTTCAGGCTGTCGAGATCGTTCAGGGTGTTCAGATCACGCGGCATCGGCGGCCTCCGTCTCGTAAAGGGCGGCCTTGAACGGCTCGAGGCCCAGCCGCTGCACGGTCTGTGCAAAACGCTCGGCGGGCTCCAGCCGCAGGTCGAGATGGGCAAGCAGCAGCCGTTCGATGGCGGGCACGATCTGGTCATAGGCAAAGCCCGGCCCCATGCGTGCGCCGATGCGGGCGTCCTCGGTCGCGCTGCCACCCAGTGTGATCTGGTAATTCTCCACTCCCGCCCGGTCCAGCCCGAGAATGCCGATATCGCCGACATGGTGATGCCCGCAGGCATTGATGCAGCCCGAGATCTTGATCTGCACCGGCCCCAGTTCGTGCTCGATATCGAGCGCGCCCACCAGACCCGCGATCTGCTGCGCCACGGGGATCGAGCGCGCAGTGGCCAGCGCACAGTAATCCATGCCCGGGCAGGCGATGATGTCGCTGGCCAACCCGACATTGGCCGTGGCCAGCCCCTGCGCGCGCAGACCGGCATGCAGCGCGGGCAGGTCGTCCAGCGCGACATGGGGCAGCACCAGGTTCTGCATGTGGCTGACGCGGATCTCGCCCTGCCCGTAGCGTTCGGCCAGATCGGCCACGGCGCGCATCTGCGCCGCCGTGGCGTCGCCCGGTGTCGCGCCATGCGCCTTGAGGCTGATCGTCACGATCGCATGTCCGGGCACGCGATGCGGGGTCAGGTTGGTATCGGCGAAGGCGCGCAGGACCGGGTCTTTCGCCCGCGCGGCCTCGAAGAGGCCGCCTTGCCGGGGGGTCAGGTCGGGCGGGGTGAACATCGCGCGCAGCCGGGCGAGCGTCGCTTCGGTCGCGTCTCGGCTGAACTCGGGCGCGATCTCGGCAAAGCGCGCCTCGACCAATTCGCGGACGCGCTCGAGCCCGGTCTCGTGCACCGTGATCTTGATCCGCGCCTTGTACTTGTTGTCGCGCCGTCCCAGCAGGTTGTAGGTGGCGACAATCGCTTCCAGATAGGGCAGCAGGTCGGCCACGGGCAGGAAATCGCGGATCACCTGACCGATCATCGGCGTGCGCCCCAGCCCGCCGCCCACGATCACCTCGAAACCCGGCACGCCCCCGCGCGCCACCATGCGCAGGCCGATGTCATGCGCGCGCGTCACCACGCGGTCATTCGGGCTGCCAGTGATGGCGATCTTGAACTTGCGCGGCAAGAACTGGAATTCGGGGTGGTCAGTGGACCACTGGCGGATCAGCTCGGCATGGGGGCGGGGGTCCTCGATCTCGTCGGCGGCAGCACCCGCGAAATGGTCCGAGGTCACGTTGCGGATGGTGTTGCCGCTGGTCTGGATGGCGTGCAGCCCGACCTCGGCCAGCGCGTCGAGCATGTCGGGCACGTCCCCCAGACGCGGCCAGTTGAACTGGATGTTCTGGCGCGTGGTGAAATGCCCGTAACCCTTGTCCCAGCGCTCCGCGATGTCGGCCAGCTTGCGCAGTTGCGCCGCGCTCAGCGTGCCATAGGGGATGGCCACGCGCAGCATGTAGGCGTGCAGTTGCAGATAGAGCCCGTTCATCAGCCGCAGTGGGCGGAATTCCTCTTCGGTCAGGCTGCCGTCGATGCGACGGGCCACCTGTGCGCGGAACTGGCGGTTGCGCTCGGCCAGAAAGGCGTGGTCGAACTCAGTATAGCGATACATGACGGTCTGTCCCTGTCTCGGCCTGTTTGCCGTGGCGATAATTGGAAGGGCCGCGCGCGCGAAAGCCTTCGCGGAAATGGGCGGGCTCAGGGCCATGCCCGGTCAGCCGGATCTCGGCCAGATAGGGGCCGACAAGTTCATGGCCGCGCGTGCTGGCCTGCGCCAGCGCCGCCTCGGCCTGCGCGCGGTCCTCGAAGACCTGCGCCCCGGCCAGATGGCGCGTCAGCGCGCCGGTCCCGGTCAGCCAGACGACATCGCCCTCGAGCAGCGCATTGGCGGTGATGACGAAGCCTGTGCGCATCAGCCCATCTCCGCCAGCAGGCGCGGCATGTCTGCCGCGACAGCGGCAGGCGCAACGCCCAGCAGGATCAGCGCCGGGCCTTGCAACTCGGCCTCGGCCATCCCGGCGGCCAGTGTCTCGATGCGCAGCGCCAGGATCCGCTGCTCCGCCCGGCTGGCATTGGCGACAACTGTCACTGGCGTCGCCGGGTCGGCGCCGTGCATCAGCAGCCGCCCCTGCACGAAGCGCGCGGCGCGCTTGCCCATATAGATCGCGGCCACCGCGTCTGGCTGGGCAAGCGTCTTCCAGTCCTGCTCGGCCAGACCGTCCACATCCTGCGCGGTCAGCAGATGCAGCGCCTGATTGCGCCCGCGCCGTGTCAGGCTGGCCCCGATGCTGGCCGCCGCTGCGCTGGCCGCCGTGATGCCGGGCGTCACCGCCCAGTCGATCCCGGCGGCACTCAGCGCCCCGGTCTCTTCGTCCAGCCGCCCGAAGATGGCCGGATCGCCGCCTTTCAACCGCACCACATGCGCCCCGGCACGCGCGTGCTCGACCATCAGCGCGATGATCTGCTCCTGCGGGGTCGAGGGGCCGAAGCCCTGCTTGCCCACAGCGATGAACAGCGCCTCACGCCGCGCGAGGTCCAGTATGGGCTGCGGCACCAGCCCGTCATGGATGACCACATCGGCCCGGTCCAGCAGCTTGCGCGCGCGCAGCGTCATCAGATCAGCCGCCCCCGGACCGGCACCGACCAGATCCACCCGGCCCGCGCGGGACCCGCGCGCAAGATGCTCCTGCAGCAGCGATTGCAGCGCATGGTCGAGCAGTTCGCCCCCTGCGGCCTCCATCACCTGCGGGCCAGTCCCGAAATAATACTCCGCCCAGAACTCGCGGCGCGGGCGGCCATAGGGCAGCGCCTCGGCGGCATGGCGGAACTGCTTGCCCGCGCGGGCAAGAATGCCCAGCCCCTCGGGCAGGCGCGCTTCCAGATCGGTCTTGATGGCGCGCGCCAGGACGGGGGCGGCACCTTCGGTGCCGATCGCCACTGTCACCGGCGCGCGGTCCACGATGGCGGGGGTGATGAAATCGCTCCCCTCCAGATTGTCCACGATATTGACCAGAACCCCGGCCGCGCGCCCGAGCCGTGCGATCCGCGCATCTTCGGCGGCGTCCCCCGTCGCGGCATAGACCAGCGCCGCGCCGTCCAGATCGGCGGGTTCCAGCGCGCGCGGCAGGAGCGTCGCCCCGGACTGCGCGGCAAGACCCGCAAGCCCGGGCTCGGCGTCAGGGGCAAGGAGCGTCAGCCGCGCCGGCGTGCGCGCCAGCAGGCGCAGCTTGGCCAGCGCCATCTCGCCCGAGCCCGCCAGCACGACACTGCGGTTCGCAAGGTTCAGATAGATCGGAAAATGCTGCATGGGAGCCCCCTTTGATGCAGCAAGAATAGAATGACATACCTGAAAACAAAAGATTACAGGGAAAATAAGGTCGCAATATAGGCCATTCCTCCAGAATACGGAAAAATTTTCCCGATAGGCGACCTCTCCCCTTACCAAAGTCCCGGCATGCAGCCCGAAGCGGGGCCAATGCTCTTGTCCGGTCGGGCGATTTCAGCCCCTCTTGCAAAGATATGCTGCGCTGCGGCATCGGTGAGTCGCAGAAAATGGCCCGATTCCAGCCGGTTTTCGCCCAGATTTGCGGCGATACCGCGGAAAACTGCGCAAATCGGCTGCGATTTTCTGCACCTGCGAAAATTCCGGGGGCGCGCTGAGGCGTGGCCCTCGTCAATACCGGGGCGCAGGCCGATAGTCAGCGATGCTGATGCTGTATCAGAACCATGTCCGGCAGCGTGATCCTGGCAGATGCTGGCCGCCGGACATGTGCAACACATGACTGCTGCCCCGCTGAGATAGGCGCTCTGGCGCCTGCTTCAAGCCGGGGTCGCCTCACCAGAGGAGCTTTCCCTTGAACATCAAGAAAACCCTGCTGACATCCGCCGCTGCCACGGCGCTGCTGGCCGCCCCGGCACTCGCAGATTGCCCCATCAAGGTCGGTGTGCTGCACTCGCTTTCGGGCAGCATGGCAATTTCGGAAACCACCCTGCGCGACGTGATGCTGATGCTGATCGACGCGCAGAACGCGAAAGGCGGCGTTCTGGGCTGCGACCTTGAAGCCGTGGTCGTGGACCCGGCCTCGGACTGGCCGCTCTTTGCCGAACTGACCCGCCAGCTCCTGACCGTGAACGAGGTTGACGTGATCTTCGGTGCCTGGACCTCGGTGTCGCGCAAGGCGCTGCTGCCGGTGCTGGAGGAACTCAACGGACTGTTCTTCTACCCGGTGCAGTATGAGGGGCAGGAAAGCTCGCGCAACGTGTTCTACACCGGCGCCGCCCCCAACCAGCAGGCCATCCCTGCGGTGGATTACTTCCTCGAAGAACTTGGCGTCGAGAGCTTCGCGCTGCTCGGCACCGATTACGTCTATCCGCGCACCACGAATGCCATCCTCGAATCCTACCTGCTGTCCAAGGGTATCGCGGCGGAAGACATCTTCGTCAACTACACGCCCTTCGGCCATGCCGACTGGTCCACGATCGTGTCGGACGTGATCGGGCTTGGCGCAGGTGGCAAGCAGGTCGGCGTGATCTCGACCATCAATGGCGACGCCAATATCGGCTTCTATACCGAACTGGCCGCGCAGGGCGTAAGTGCCGATGACATCCCGGTGGTGGCCTTCTCGGTCGGCGAGGAAGAACTTTCGGGCCTCGACACCTCGCGCCTGGTCGGCCATCTGGCGGCCTGGAACTACTTCATGTCCGCCGATACCCCCGAGAACGAGTCATTCATCGCCACCTGGCACGAGTTCATCGGCGACACCAACCGCGTCACCAATGATCCGATGGAAGCCCATTACATCGGCTTCAACATGTGGGTGCAGGCCGTCGAGGCCGCAGGGACCACGGATGTTGACGCAGTGCGCGAAGCCATGTGGGGGCAGGAATTCCCGAACCTGACCGGCGGCACGGCCGTGATGAATGTCAATCATCACCTGTCCAAGCCCGTCCTGATCGGCGAGATTCGGGCCGATGGCCAGTTCGACATCATCAGCCAGACCGAGGAAGTGCCGGGCGAGGCCTGGTCGCCCTTCCTGCCGGAAAGCGCCACGCTGGTCAGCGACTGGCAG
>SKYA01000174.1 GCA_007128135.1 Paracoccaceae bacterium
CCTGATGGAGGCGGTGCGTTTGTCGACCTGACCGTCCCTCACACGCTGGGCTCAGGCGGAAGCACAGACGGTGCTCTTTTGTTCTTCGGCTTTTTTGATCTTGATCAGTCATATACGAATATCGCGTTCCTTAACAGCAGCACAGGCGATGTATTCGGCTTTGATGACATGATCATCGGTGACCGGGAGCAGGTTACCCCGACACCAAACCCGATCCCGCTGCCCGCCGCTGGCTGGTTGATGCTGGGGGGGATGGGGGCGCTGGCTGCACTGCGCCGCCGCCGCAAGTCCACGGAAGCGTGATTTGATACACAGCGAGGAGCAAGGGCCGGGAAACACCGGCCCTTTTGCTTTTTTCAATCGCTCGGTTGGACTTGTCCATTATGCGCGCTGCAGCTTTACCGGCTCTGTCCGCGCCAGCCGCAGCACATGCGCCATGAAGGGCTTGCCCGCATCCTCATCGCGCACGGCAGCATAGAGTCGCCGAGTCAGACCGGTTTCTGTCAGCCGCTTGGTGACATAGTCCGAATGATACCGCACCTCGCGCAGCACCCAATCGGGCAGCACTGCCACCCCGCGCCCCGAGGCGACCAGAAGCAGGATGACGGCTGTCAGCTCTACCTGCCTGACGCTGCGCGGTTCGACCTTGGCGGGGGTCAGAAGCTGAGTGAAGACATCCAGCCGGGTCCGTTCGACCGGATATGTGATCAGGGTCTGATCGCGGAAGTCCGGTGCGTCAATGAAATCCCGCTCAGCCAGTGGATTGGACGCGGCAGCAACGAAAACAGGCTCATAATCGAAAAGCGGAAGGAAGCTGACACCGTCCAGTGCTTCAGGGTCCGATGAGATGACCAGATCAACCTCTTCCCGGCGCAGCGCGGGCAGGGCGTCAAAGGCCAGACCGGGGCGGATATCGACATCGACATCGGGCCAGGCCTTGCGGAACTGCTCCAGCACCGGAAACAGCCAGTCGAAACAGGCGTGACATTCGATGGCGATATGCAGCCGCCCCGAAGACCCCTTGCGCAGCCCGCTGAATTCCTCTTCCAGCGCGGCGACACGGGGCAATATGTCCTCGGCCGCGCGCAGCATCTTCAAACCCGCCGCCGAGAGTTTCAGCGGCTTGGAGCGGCGCGCGAACAATTCCACGCCGGCCTGCTCCTCGATCCCCTTGACCTGATGCGACAGCGCGGACTGCGTCATGTTCAGCAGGTCGGCGGCGCGCGCCAGGCCGCCTGCCTCGTGAATGGCCTTGATCGTGCGCAGGTGGCGGAACTCGATATGCATGTCAGGTTCATAATGGTGATGAGAATAATGAATTGGTTTCACATTCATGCCCGTGGCACAAGGGGCCATCATCAACGGAGCCTCATCATGTCCAGTCCGCGCGTCTCGTTCGAGTTCTTCCCCCCCAAATCGCTGGAGGCCAGCTTCCGGCTGTGGGACACGGTGCGCATGCTGGCTCCGCTCGCGCCCGAATTCGTGTCGGTCACCTATGGCGCCGGCGGCACGACCCGCAAGCTGACCCATGAGGCCGTGACCACCATCGGCGCGCAGTTCGGCCTCAATGTGGCGGCGCATCTGACCTGCGTCGATGCAACGCGGGCCGAGACGCTGGAAATTGCCGCAGCCTATGCGCAGGCGGGGGTGCGCGAGATCGTGGCGCTGCGGGGCGATCCGCCGAAAGGGCAGGGGCGTTTCACCCCCAACCCCGATGGTTTCGCCAGTTCGGTCGAGCTGATCGAGGCGCTGGCCGCCACTGGCAGGTTCACCCTGCGCGTCGGGGCCTATCCCGAGCCGCACCCCGAGGCTGGTGACACGCTGGCCGATGTGCGCTGGCTCAAGCGCAAGTTTGCCGCCGGGGCCGATTCGGCCATCACGCAGTTCTTCTTTGAGCCCGAGACCTTCCTGCGTTTCCGCGACACCTGTGCGCGCGAGGGAATCAACGGCAGGATCATCCCCGGCATCATCCCGATCGAAAACTGGTCGGGCATCCGCAAATTTGCTCTCGCCACCGGGACATCGGTCCCGCAATGGCTTGATGATGCGTTCGAGAAGGCCACGCGCGACGGTCGCGAGGAATTACTGGCAACGGCGCTGTGCACCGAAATGTGCGACCGGCTGGTGCGCGAGGGGGTGGAGGATCTGCATTTCTACACGCTTAACCGCGCCCATCTGGCCCGCGATGTCTGTCATGCGCTGGGCATCGTTCCCCAGGTCGCGCTGGAAAAGGTGGCCTGATCGCCCTCGCCCCATTGACCGGCCCGCGCAAAGGCCCTATCGCAGCACCCTGTGGTGCTTTGTTACCGGATTGCGGGCCACGTTAAACAAACCGCTAAAGAGGTCAGGGCAAAGCCCCCGGCCGCTTGGTCCGGGGGTTTATTCTTGCGGCCCCTGGGGCCGGGGCAGGGCGCGATGACGCAGGACTGGGGCAAACGCACGAAACTGGTGCATCACGGCGCGCGACGCAGCCAGTATGGCGAGGTGGCCGAAGCGATCTATCTGACGCAGGGGTTCGTCTATCCCGATGCCGAAGCCGCCGAGGCGCGCTTCCTGCAGGCGGGTGCGGATGAATTCATCTACGCGCGCTACGGAAACCCCACCGTGGCGGTCTTCGAGGAACGCGTCGCCGCGCTTGAAGGCACCGAGGACGCATTCGCCACCGCGTCTGGCATGGCGGCCGTCTCGGGCACGCTGATGGCGATGTTGCGCGCCGGCGATCATGTGGTCTCGTCGCGCGCGCTCTTCGGCTCCTGCCTCTATATTCTGGAAGAGGTGCTGACCCGATACGGGGTCGAGGTGACATTCGTGGATGGCACCGATCTGGACCAGTGGCAGGCCGCGCTGCGCCCGGATACGCGCGCCGTGTTCCTCGAGACAGTCTCCAACCCGACGCTGGAAGTGATCGACCTGCAGGCGGTTGCCGCGCTTGCTCATGCAGTTGGGGCGCAGGTGGTGGTGGACAATGTCTTTGCCACGCCGGTCTTCAGTCGTGCGGTGGAACTGGGCGCAGATGTCATCATCTATTCGGCAACCAAGCATATCGACGGGCAGGGCCGCGCGCTGGGGGGGATCATCTGCGGCACCCGCGCCTTCATCCGCAAGACGGTCGAACCCTACATGAAGCATACGGGCGGCGCGCTGTCGCCCTTCAATGCCTGGGTCATGCTCAACGGGCTGACAACAATCGACCTGAGGGTGCGCGCACAGGCCGCATCCGCGCAGGCCATTGCAGAAGCGCTCGAGGGCGACGGCCGGCTTGCGCGCGTGCTCTATCCGGGCCTGCCCGCGCACCCGCAACACTCGGTCGCGAAGGCCCAGATGAGCGGGTTCGGCACAGTGCTGGCACTTGATGTCGCAGGCGGGAAAGAGGCCGCTTTCCGCATGCTGAACGCCCTGCAGATCGCTGTTATTTCGAACAATCTCGGAGATGCCCGAACCATCGTCACGCATCCCGCCACCACGACACACCAGCGCCTGCCCGAGGACCAGAAAGCGGCGCTCGGCATCACGCCGGGCCTGATCCGGCTGTCGGTCGGGCTGGAGGATACGGCGGATCTGATCGCGGACCTGAAATGCGGGCTTGGCATGATCTGAGCAGTCCGGCCGCGCGTATAACTTGTGGAAAAGCAGAAACCACTGCCTATCTGACATGGCAGACAGGAAGGACATCCCACAATGAACTTGCACAGCCCCCATTTCGACGCCGCGCCCAGCCGGGAAGAGGCCGAGGCCGCGCTCGATATCCTGCGCCGTTTCACCGACGCGGCCCCCGCTGCCGAGCGTGCGCGGCTCGAGGCCGGCGTGACCAGCCTTCTGCCTGCGGCGGGCTATCCTGTGCTCAATCGCGACTACCCCGAGGCTTTCGCGGTCGATACTGCCTACAAGGCGGGCCTGCCCGATCTGCAGAATGGCCCGGCCAGCCTGATCGTGGGGGCAAAGGCGCCGATCCAGCATGTCGGCATCTCGAATTTCCGTCTGCCGATCCGCTACCATACCCGCGACAATGGTGATCTGACGCTGGAAACCTCGGTCACGGGCACCGTCAGCCTGGAGGCCGAGAAGAAGGGCATCAACATGAGCCGGATCATGCGCAGCTTCTACGCGCATGCCGAACGCACGTTCAGCCTCGACGTGATCCGCGCGGCACTCGACGATTACAAGGCCGATCTGGAGAGCTTCGATGCGCGCATCATGATGCGCTTCAGCTTTCCGATGAAGGTGCAGTCGCTGCGCTCGGGCCTGTCGGGCTATCAGTATTACGACATCGCGCTGGAGCTTGTGGACCAGGGCGGCGTTCGGCAGACCTTCATGCACCTGGATTACGTCTATTCCTCCACCTGCCCCTGTTCGCTGGAACTGAGCGAGCATGCGCGCGCAACGCGCGGCCAACTGGCCACGCCACATTCGCAGCGATCGGTCGCGCGCGTGTCGGTCGAGGTGATGGAAGGTGAAAAGCTATGGTTCGAGGACCTGATCGGACTGTGTCGCGCGGCGGTGCCGACCGAGACCCAGGTCATGGTCAAACGCGAGGATGAGCAGGCCTTTGCCGAACTGAATGCGGCCAACCCGATCTTTGTCGAGGATGCTGCGCGCAGTTTCTGCGCCCGGCTTGACGAGGACGCGCGCATCGGTGATTTCCGCGTCGTGGCCAGCCATCAGGAGAGCCTGCACAGCCATGATGCCGTCAGCGTTCTGACGCGCGGGCCGAGTTTCGAGGCGTCGAGTCTCGATCCACGCCTTTTCGCGAGCCTTGTGCACGTCGGCTGAGCGTTCGGGGCCTCGTTCGGTGGCCCGGCCTGCAGGCCGGGCCCGTCCGGGTTTCGAGGTGCTTTCGATCGGGTATGTTTTGGTGTAGCAAACCCCGATGACGCCCGACCTTGATCCCATCCTCACGGTCACACTCAATCCCGCGCTGGACCTGTCCGCGCGGATCGACGTGCTGGTGGCGGGCCCCAAGCTGCGCCTCGAGGCGCCGGTATGGGAACCCGGTGGCGGTGGGGTCAATGTCGCCCGCGCCATTCGGGAACTGGGCGGCAGCGCGCGGGCATGGGTCGCGCTGGCCGGTGCAAGCGGCGCGCAGCACCTTGCGCTGATGGAGCGCGAGGGGTTGGCGGTGCACGTCTTCGACGCCCCCGGAGAGACCCGCGCCACCTGGGCCATCACGGATGCGCAAGGGCAGCAGTTCCGGTTGCAACTTCCCGGCCCGGACTGGTCAGCGGAACTGGGCCCGGCGGCGCTGGCCGATATCGTGGCGCAAGCGCGCGGTCTGGTGGTGCTTTCCGGCAGCCAGCCACCCGGTCTGTCCGCCAGCTTCGTGCAGGATCTTGCTCGGACGCTCGGTGCAGGGCGGCTGGTCGTCGATACCTCGGGCGCGGCGTTACGCCGGCTTGTCGAGTATCCTGCCACTGATGCGCAACCCTTCCTGTTGCGGCTGGATCAGGCAGAGAGCGAGGGGCTTGCGGGGCAGGCGCTTTCCGCACTCGGGGACAGTCTGGCATTTGCGCTTGCGCTGGTCGCGCGCGGGGTTGCCGAAACCGTCTGCCTGGCACGGGGGGCCGAAGGGTCGGTGCTGGCGGGCCGCGATGGCACTGCCTGGCATTGCCGCCCGCCCGAGGTTCGCGTGGCCAGCAAGGTGGGTGCGGGTGACAGTTTCACCGGCGCTTTCGTGCTGGCCCTGGCGCGGCGCGCCCCCTTGCACGAGGCCCTGCAGCTTGGAACGGCCGCGGCCGCGGCCGCCGTCATGACCGAAGGTACCGCGCTCTGCCGCAATTCGGATGTGCAGCGTCTGGTGCCGCAATGCGTCCTGCACGCGCTCGCTTCTTGACAGTGGATAACGCGCGCGCAAAGGCTTCTGCTCATGCTTGATACGCGCCCAATTGTCCATCTGATCGGTTTGCTTGGCCTAGCCATGGGCACGCTGATGCTCGCGCCGATGGCGGTGGACTTGCAGGCGGGCAATGACAACTGGAGGGCCTTTGCCCGCTCTGCCTTTCTCGCATGCCTGATCAGCGGCCTTGCCGCGCTGAGTACGCGCGATGCGTTGCGTGAGGGGCTGGGGCGGCGACAATCCTTCCTGCTGACGGCCAGCCTTTGGGCCGTTCTGCCTTCCCTCGGTGCGCTGCCTTTCGTACTGGGAGCTCCTCAGGCAGGTCTGACGCATGCCTATTTCGAGGCCATGTCCGGCATGACCACGACGGGCACCACCGTTTTCACGCGGCTGGATGATCTGCCACCTGGTGTGCTGGTCTGGCGCTCGATGCTGCAATGGCTGGGAGGGCTGGGGATCGTGGTGGTTGCGCTGGTATTCTTGCCGGTGCTGCGCGTGGGCGGCATGCAGCATTTCCAGTCCGAGGCGTTCGACACGATGGGCAAGGTGCTGCCACGGGTCTATGATATCTCGGCGGCGCTGCTGCAGGTCTATGTGGGCCTGACGCTGGCTGCGACAGCCGCCTACCTGGCATTCGGCATGAGCGGGTTCGATGCTGTCAACCATGCCATGACCACGATCGCAACCGGCGGCTTCTCGACCTCTGACGCGTCGTTCGGGCGTTTCACCGGTCCGCTGGAATATGTCTCGGTGTTGTTCATGGTTCTTGCGGGGCTTCCCTTCATCCGCTTCATCCAGTTGCTGGGTGGCTCGTGGCGGGCCTTCCTGAGCGATGTGCAGGTGCGCGCCTTCCTGCGCTGGACCGCCTATGCCGTGGGGGTGGTGATCCTCTACCGGATGGCCACGAGCGACGCGGGCCTTGCCGATCTGCTGCGCGGGACGCTGTTCAATGTGGTGACGCTCTTCACCGGCACCGGCTACAGCAGCGAGAATGTGGATGAATGGGGCGATTTTCCGCTTCTGGTGGTGGTGCTGGTGGGGTTCATCGGGGCCTGCACGGCCTCGACCGGCTGTTCGCTGAAGGTCTTTCGCTACCTGGTGCTGTTCGAGGCGATCCGCTCCCAGATGCAGCGCCTGCGCCGCCCCCATGAAGTGCAGCATCTGCGTCTGGGCGGGCAGCGTCTGGAACCGGACGTGATTTCCTCGGTCATCGTGATGTTCACGGTCTTTGTCGCGGGCTTCATGGCGCTTTCCGTGGCGCTGTCTCTCACAGGGCTGGAATTGCGCACCGCGATCACCGCGGCCTGGACATCGATCTGCAATGTCGGGCCGGTCTATGGCCCCGAAGTGAGTGCGAGCGGGGCAGTCGAGGGCTTTCCGCTGGCTGCGAAATGGCTGATGATCCTCGGCATGTATGTGGGGCGGCTGGAACTGCTGGCCGTGCTGGTGTTGCTGTTGCCACGTTTCTGGCGCGATTGAGGGAGGGGTGGGTGGTGTGTGCAGCGCTGCAGGCTGGCAGATCGGGGCAGGGGCATGATGGCGCCGGTGATGAAGCGCCCGCGCAGCCCGCCC
>SKYA01000125.1 GCA_007128135.1 Paracoccaceae bacterium
AGATACTGCGCCCGATGGCCCGCCTGCCGGGGAGAGCGGGCCGGACGCGCCCGATGACCCCACGGCGGGGCTGCATGACCATCTCGGCGAGCGCATCCATAGCAGCGATGCCTACCCGCCAGCGCCGGAAGATACTGCGCCCGATGGCCCGCCTGCCGGGGAGAGCGGGCCGGACGCGCCCGATGACCCCACGGCGGGGCTGCATGACCATCTCGGCGAGCGCATTCACAGCAGCGATGCCTACCCGCCTGCGGTGGCACCCGTCCCGGCCGAGATTACGGGCAGCGATGGCGATGACAGCCTGCGCGGATCGGGTGCGGGCGATACGCTGTCCGGCGGCGCGGGCAATGACACGCTGGTGGGGGCCGGGGGCGACGCCGTACTGATCGTGGGGAGCGGGAACAACCACCTGATCGGCGGCGAAGGTAATGACCGGCTGATCGGCGGCAGCGGCAATGACACGCTGCAGGGCGGCTGGGGGGATGACCTGCTCGTCGCCGGCGAGGGGGACAATGTACTGATGGGGGGTGCGGGCAATGACACGCTGGTCGGGGCCACGCTCGATGCCGAGGGTCTTGACCGGAGCGGTGCGAATTTCCTCAATGGTGGCGCCGGGGATGACCTGATGGTCGCGGGTCAGGGCGACATGCTGCATGGTGGCGAGGGGGCCGATGTCTTTGCTCTGGGGTCCTGGCTTGCTGGCCTCACACCTGCCACGATCCTTGATTACACAGCGCATCAGGATCAGATCACGCTGCATTACGACCCTGACCTTGTGGCACCGCCTGATGTCAGTGTCTCGTTCGACCCAGGGGACCCGACCACGGCCGAGATCCGGCTTGACGGTCAGATCGTGGCCTATGTTGCCAATGCGCCGGATCTGGCGGCAGAGGATATCGTCCTTGCCGCGGGCCTTCCCGCCGAGGTGCTGGCCGCAGAGTGAGTTGCGCGACCGGCATCAGCTTGCGTGCGCCTGTGCGCGTGCTGGTCAGCAGGCGGCCAAGCGCAGGAGAGGCCGCAGCCAAGGTGACCGGCATCGGGATGCGGCAGTCGCAGCCCGGTCAACCTGTTGCGCAGGCACGAGGGGAGATGGCCGCACGACAGGCAAGGGCAAACCGCAACCCTGCCGGGCACGCGAGGGCATGACCCGGCCTGAGCCATCTCGAATCCTGCACTTGGGAGCCGCCCCCGGCGACCGCGTCGAGTGGCGAAACCGCGCGCGCCATGGCCAACGGATCGCCGCCCTCCCCCGCGCTCGGGAGGAAGCTTCCAGCCTAAGCCTTTGTGTGCGCTCCGCTGCGCCCTCACCCCGCGCGCGGGGGAGGAAGATCAAAGGTGTACTCCTGCCCTGCACGCAGCACCTCCCGCTCCCGCGCGCGGGGAGAGGGGAGAGAAGGCCGCAAGGACTCGCTGGCTGAGCCTGCGCAGCCGCCCTTCCCCGTACGCGGGGAAGGAAGGGCTGACATCGCCGCCCGCCTGCCCGTCAGGCGGGCCCTTACCCGTTCGCGGGGAAGGAAAGTTTCGCCGCAATCAGCCGCTGTGTGTGCTGGACGCTCTTCCCCGCGCGCGGGGAAGGACGTTCACGCGGCACGAGGCCTTGGCGATGGCTTCGCGCCCGTCCCCACGCGCGCGGAGCGGAAGGCTGGCCGAGCGGGCGTCGGACATTCGGGTTATGCGCCCATCCCCGCGCGCAGGGAGGTAAGGTTTCACATGAAATAGTCATCCCCAAGGCCCGCCTCCCCCACCCACGCGGGAGGCGCGGGCGGAAGGACACCTATCCGGCCTTGGCAAGCCACCCGCAGATCGCCCGTTTCCGCGCAGGGTGCGGGGTTATTGCGGGATCGGCGCGCATACGCTGGGCACCCCCCACGCGCGGGGTGCGGGCCTGAAAACCCCTTGTGGCGGGGAAAACCGTCTTTCCCGTGCGGGAATGACGGTTTTGCCTGACAGCAACGGCGGATATGCTGACGGACACCGGGGGCGCGCAGCGATCTGCGTGCATGTGCCGCGCGCCGGGCGCGCCCGATTGCGGGACTGTCGCCAGAGGCGGGGCATGGGGAGTGTCTGTTGCGTCAGATGCGTATGTCTTGCAGCGAGACCTTACGCCAGCCCATCCGGGCCCAAAATCCCGGCAATGGCAGCGCCGCATGCGCGGCCTGTCCCGCCGGACCCTCGCGACGCCAAGTGTGATTGAGCCTGTTGCGCGTGACCTCGCATTGGCTGGCGAGGGATTTCCGGAACCGCAGGTACCCAAGGGACACCGCAGGCACCTGCGCAGTCATCGGGGGTCCGTCGGCAGGGGCCAGGCTCACCCGCCCTGGTTCACCGACACCACCTCGACCGCGAAGGTCAGGTCCTTGCCCGCCAGGGGGTGATTGGCATCGAGCGTCACGGCCTCGGGGCTGACCGCCGCGATCTCGACCGGAACGGTGCGGCCATCGGGGGTCTGCATCTGCAGCCGCGTACCTGGCTCGAGCGGGATGTTGTCGGGGAACTGGTCGCGCGGGACATCCTGTCGCGCCTGGGGCTGGTAATCGCCATAGGCCTCGGCGAAGGGGATGGTAACGGTTTTCTGTTCGCCCGCGCTCATGCCCGCGATGGCGCGGTCCAGTCCCGGAATGATCGCCCCGGACCCCAGTTCGAATTCGAGTGGCGCACGTCCCTGCGAACTGTCAAAGACAGTGCCGTCCTCGAGCGTGCCCGTATAGTGAAATTGCACGATTGTGCCGGCTGTCGCCTGCGTCATGGAGACTCCTTTCTGTGTGTGGGGGGGTGAATGGCAGAGGCGCGCAAACTCGCGCGGTAACTCCTTGCGTAAGGGAATGATGCCCCGCCACGCGCGTTTTGTAAACCCGCGCACCCCTGTCGGGTTGACGCGCCCGGTCGCGGCAGGGCATAGCCTCGCGCGCAACAGGAGGGCCAGATGACATCGCGACCGACCACCCCCGATGCGCCGCGCAATTTCTATGGCCGCATCAAGGGCAAGACGCTCAAGCCCGCCCAGAAGCGCTATCTGGAAGAGGATTTGCACGCCCTGCGCCCTGTCGGGGTCAGCCCCGAGGAGAACCCGGAGCGTCTGCAGGTCGATCCGCGCGGTTTTTTCGGCGATGACCGCCCCCTCTGGCTGGAAATCGGTTTTGGCGGGGGCGAGCATCTGGTGCATCTGTGCCAGAGCCATCCCGGGCGCGGCTTCATCGGCTGCGAGCCCTATCTCAACGGGGTGGCGATGCTGCTGGGCAAGATCCGACGCGCGCAGGTGAGCAATCTGCGCATCTACCCGTGGGATGTGCGCGATCTGTTCGACGTGTTGCCCGATGGCTGTCTGGCCGGGGTGTTCCTGCTCTATCCCGACCCATGGCCCAAGGCCCGCCACCACCGCCGCCGTTTTGTCTCGCCGGAGTATCTCGACCCGCTGGCGCGGGTGATGCAGGCGGGCGCGGTGCTGCATATGGCAACCGACATTCCCGATTATGTGCGCCAGACACTGGAGGAAGTGCCGCCGGCCGGGTTCGACTGTCTGACGCCTGCGTCTCAGGATTGGAGGCAGCCCTGGGAAGGATGGCTGCCCACCCGCTACGAGCAAAAGGCCCTGCGCGAGGGGCGCAGCCCGCATTACCTGCGGTTCCGGCGCAACAGGCCAGAGCGTTGAGGCTCGGTCCGCGCGCTGGCCTTTGTGGGTGAACCTGCCGCTGACGCGGCAGAACCACCCACACTACGAAATATCGCCCGCAGGTATGATCGTCAGACCCCGGCCCTGGAGTGAGGATTGCCGCAAGCTCGCGAGTGGAAACATCCCCAGTTGCGTTGATTGTGGATCTCTGTCCTCGGTGAGAGCGGCGTTGTCGTCTGGCTTTCCGTAGTGTGGGTGGTTCTGCCCCGAGAGGGGCAGGTTCACCCACAAAGGCCAGTAAGGGAGGCGCGGGTCTTGCTCGAATCGGAAAGGAACATTTATAGAACATTTGTATCCGACCGATGGAGCGCCGCATGTCCGCACCAGATCCGCAGGGCTATGCCGAGCTTTGCGTGACCTCGAATTTCACCTTCCTGCACGGGGCCTCGCATCCCGAGGAGCTGGTCGCGCGCGCAGCCGAGCTGGGGCTTGCCGCCATTGCCATCACCGACCGCAACTCGCTGGCGGGTGTGGTGCGCGCGCATGTCGCGCTGCGCGAGATGGGGCGGGCGCGGCGCGAGGCGCTGGTCATCCGCTCGTATCGGCAGACCGACAGTTCCAGCCGCCAGACCGAGACCGGCGCGGCATTGCCTGTGCCTGACGGTCCCCTGCCCCGGCTGATCGTGGGCGCGCGGCTGGTCTTGCAGGACAGTGCGGTGGAGTGGCAGGCCCTGCCGCTCGACCGCGCGGGCTATGCCGCGCTCTCGCAACTGCTCAGCTGCGGCAAGCGCCGCGCGACGAAGGGCGCCTGCCATCTGACGCAGGCCGATCTGCTGGCGCGCGCGCAGGACATGGCCCTGATCGCCCTGCCCCCGGAGGAGCCTGATGCCGGTGCAGAGGCGCAGATCCGCGCGGTTGCGCGTCGCTTTCCCGGCAATGCCTATCTGGGCGCGGCCCCGCGCTATGACGGGCGCGACGCGGAACGGCTGGCGGTGCGCGCGCGCATGGCCGGCGCGCTCGCGCTGCCCATGGTCGCGCTGGGCGACGTGCTGATGCATGAGGGCCGACGGCGCAGGCTCGCGGATGTGCTCACCTGCCTGCGCGCGGGTTGCACCATCGACAGTCTTGGCGCGCGGGCGCTGGCCAATGCCGAAAGGCGGCTGAAATCCGCATCCGAGATGGCGCGGCTCTTTGCCCCCTACCCGGCCGCCATCCGTCGCACGCTCGAGATTGCCGGGCGCTGTGCCTTCAGTCTGGACGAGCTGTCCTATGAATATCCCGACGAGATCACCGATGGCGAACCGGCCCAGGCGCGGCTGGAGCGGCTGGTCCGCGACGGGCTGTGGCATCGTTTTCCGAATGGCACCCCGCCCGGGACCATGGCCAGGGTCGAGAAGGAATTGCGCATCATCAGGGCGCTGGGATTCGCGGCCTATTTCCTGACCGTGCATGATATTGTCAGCTTCGCGCGCGGGCGCGGCATCCTGTGCCAGGGGCGTGGTTCGGCGGCCAATTCGGTGATCTGCTACGCGCTGGGCATCACCGAAGTGCCGCCTGACACGATCTCGATGGTGTTCGAGCGCTTCATGTCCGAGGCGCGGGGCGAGCCGCCCGATATCGACGTGGATTTCGAGCATGAGCGCCGCGAGGAGGTGATCCAGCATATCTATGCGCGTTACGGGCGCGAGCGGGCGGGGCTGACGGCGACAGTGATCCATTTCCGCTCGCGCGCCGCCGTGCGCGAGGTGGGCAAGGTGATGGGGCTGTCGGTCGATGTGGTCTCGGCGCTGGCCGCGTCTTCGATGGGCTGGCGCTCGGGCCCACCCGCGCCGGAGCGCTTGCGCGAGCTGGGCCTGGACCCAGATGAGCCGCGTCTGGCGCAGACCATGGCACTGATTGCCGAGATCATCGGCTTCCCGCGCCATCTGAGCCAGCATGTCGGCGGGTTCGTCATCACCAGAGGGCGGCTTGATGCGCTGTGTCCGATCGAGAATGCCGCGATGGAAGGGCGCACGGTCATCGAATGGGACAAGGATGACATCAGCGCGCTGGGGATCCTCAAGGTCGATGTGCTCAGCCTCGGCATGCTGACCTGCCTGCGCAAATGTTTCGACCTGATCGCGGCGCATGGAGGCGCGCGTTACAGTCTGGAAAACCTGCCGCGCGAGGACAGCGCCACCTATGACATGCTCTGCCGCGCAGATGCGATTGGCGTGTTTCAGGTGGAATCCCGCGCGCAGATGAATTTCCTGCCCCGGATGCGGCCACGCGCATTCTATGATCTGGTGATCGAGGTCGCCATTGTCCGCCCCGGCCCGATTCAGGGCGGCATGGTGCACCCCTATATCCGGCGGCGGCAGGGAAAGGAGGCGGTGCATCTGCCCTCGCCAGAGTTGCGCGGCGTGCTGGAACGCACGCTGGGCGTGCCGCTGTTTCAGGAACAGGCCATGCAGATTGCCGTGGTCGCGGCCGGGTTCACCCCCGAGGAGGCCGACCGGCTGCGCCGGTCGCTTGCGACCTTCAAGCGGATGGGCACGATCGGCAGTTTCCGCGACCGGTTCCTGGCGGGCATGGCGGAACGCGGCTATGATCCGGCCTTTGCGGAAGCCTGTTTCGCCCAGATCGAGGGGTTTGGCGAATATGGCTTCCCGGAATCCCACGCCGCCAGCTTCGCGCTGCTGGTCTATGCCTCGGCCTGGGCGAAATGCCACCACCCGGCGGCCTTTGCCTGTGCGCTGCTGAACAGTCAGCCGATGGGGTTTTACGCCCCTGCCCAAATCGTGCGCGACGCACGCGAACACGGGGTCGAGGTCCGTCCCGTGAGCGTCAATCACTCGGACTGGGACTGCACGCTCGAACGCCGTGCGGACGGGGCGCTGGCGCTGCGGCTGGGGTTGCGGCAGGTGCGCGGCATGGGCGCGGAGGATGCAGGCTGGATCGCGGCCGCGCGCGGCAATGGCTATACCGATGTCGAAAGCCTGTGGCGGCGCGCGGGCGTGGCCCCTGCCACGCTGACGCGCCTGGCCGAGGCCGATGCACTGGCCTGCCTTGGCCTTGCGCGGCGCGAGGCGCTCTGGGCAGTGCGCGCCCTGCGCGCGCCGGCGTCGCTGCCGCTGTTCGCGGCAGGGCTTGACGATGAAGGGATCAGCGAACCCGCAGTGACCCTGCCCGCGCTCTCGCTCGGCGAGGCCGTGGTGGAGGATTACCTGTCGTTGCGCCTGAGCCTGCGGGCGCACCCGATGGAACTGCTGCGTCCGCATCTGCCGGGGCTGACGGCCCATGAGGAGTTGAAGACGGCCACGGGCCGGGTCGAGGTCTGCGGGCTGGTGATTACCCGCCAGCGCCCCGGCACGGCCTCGGGCGTGATCTTCATGACGCTGGAGGACGAGACCGGCGTGAGCAATATCGTGGTCTGGCCAAAGGTCTATGAGCGCCACCGCCGCACGGTCATCGGCGGACGGCTGGTGCGGGTGCGGGGCCGCGTGCAGCGCGAGGGCGATGTGATCCATGTGATTGCGGAGACGCTGAGCGACCTCTCCGAGCGGCTGGGCGCGCTGGGGCGCGGTGTGATCGACCCCACGGGCGGGCGGGCGGACGAGGCCCGCCGCCCGGTTGTGACCCGCGGACCGCCGCGCCAGCCACGTTCGGTGCGCCACCCGCGCGACCAGGCAAAGGTGCTTTTCCCCAGCCGCGATTTTCACTGAGCCCTGGCCTGGGCCCTGCGAAGCCCGCGCCCGCAAACGGCAAGCAAGGGCCCG
>SKYA01000054.1 GCA_007128135.1 Paracoccaceae bacterium
AGGCCAGGAATTCGATCGATTCAAGGCCGAACGGCGTCGCGCCGAACAGCGCGGCAGCCGGGACGGTGCCCCATTCATAGCCCATCCAGCTATAGCCCGCGTCGATATTGCCTTCCGAGACATTCTCGAAGATCGACAGCGCCGGAACCACTGCACCCGGTTCAGCGGGGCGCAGGTCGATATTTCCGCCCGAGACAGCGCGCAGCTGGTCAGCCACCCAGGGCATCGTGTCGCCCAGTGCGGTCAGCGTCGAGGCAAAGCTCATCGGCACCTGCCAGCGAATCCGCTCCTGTGCCGACACTGCACCCGCCGCAAGGCTTGCGGTCAGCGCGGTCGTAATGAATAGTTTGTTCATTTTGTTCCTCCGGTTGTTGGACAGCAGTCCCCATATCCACCTGTCAAAGGTGGCACTCGTCAAGGGTAAAGCGTGAATGTGACGAAATATTATTGCGCAAACGTCCTCTCGTCCGCAGCAACGCTCCTCCCTCTGACGATGTGGTAAAGTGAACTTACCAATTTTTGCAAGAGGAAACTTGTCCTGTTGGCGCAAACAGCCCGGCAGATCGCGCCGCTTCGCGCCACCCCGGGGCAGAGTTTTCATTGTCTTTCAGGCATGTTGCCGGATTGACCTTGGCAACCCGGCGCGGCATGTTTTTTGCATGACCTTCGGCTCCCTGACGCGCTGCCCGCTGCCCCATGACACCGAATCCGGTGACTGCGCGCGCGCGCTCTTTCCCGATCTGCCCCCGCCGCTCTCCGATCTGGTCGCGGGAACAGCCGGGTGCAGCCCCTATCTTGCCACGCTCATGAACCGCGAGCGCGACTGGCTGGCCAGGGCCCTGACCCGCCCCCCCGAGGACAGCCTGACCCCCGAGCTTGCCGCGCTCGACGAGGTGCCGCTGGCCGATCTCTCCGCCCGCCTGCGCCAGGCCAAGCGGCGCGTGGCGCTCCTGGCCGCGCTGGCCGATCTGGGCGGGGTCTGGTCCCTCGATCAGGTGACCGGCGCCCTGACCGATCTGGCCGACCGCGCCTGCGAGGTCAGCCTGCGCGCGCTGGTGGCCGAAGAGATCCGGCGCGGCAAGCTGCCCGGCGCAGCCCCCGATGACGCCGCCACCGGCGCGGGCATGGTGGTGCTCGCCATGGGCAAGATGGGCGCGCGCGAACTGAACTATTCCTCCGACATCGACCTGATCTGCCTGTTCGACGAATCCCGCTTCGCGACCGATGACTATCACGACGCCCGCGCCGCCTTCATCCGCGTCACCCGCAAGCTTTGCGGGCTGCTCTCGGACCGCACCGACGAGGGCTATGTCTTTCGCACCGACCTGCGCCTGCGCCCCGACCCTTCCGTGACGCCGGTCTGCCTGTCGATGGAGGCCGCCGAGCGCTATTACGAGAGCCTTGGCCGCACATGGGAACGCGCGGCCTATATCAAGGCCCGCCCCTGCGCGGGCGACCTTGCTGCGGGCGCGCGCTTTCTGGAAACGCTCCGCCCCTTCGTCTGGCGCCGCCATCTGGATTATGCCGCCATCCAGGACGCCCATGACATGCGCCTGAAGATCAAGGCGCACAAGGGCCTTGGCGGCGCGCTCTCGCTTGAGGGACATGACATCAAGCTCGGTCAGGGCGGCATCCGCGAGATCGAGTTCTTCACCCAGACCCGCCAGCTCATCGCCGGGGGCCGCGACCCCGACCTGCGCAGCCCGCGCACGGTCGAGGGTCTGGCGGCGCTGGCCGCAAAGGGCTGGATTCCGCAGGATGTGGCGGAAAAACTGACCGCGCATTACATCCGTCACCGCGAGATCGAGCACCGGTTGCAGATGGTGCAGGACGCCCAGACCCAGACATTGCCGGCCACGCCAGAGGGCTTCGACCGCATCGCGCGTTTCATGGGCGAACCCGCGACCGATGCGTTCCGCGCCACCCTCAGGAGCCGCCTGCAGCAGGTCGCGCAGCTTGCCGAAGGCTTCTTCGCCCCCGACACCGCCCGCGCCGAAGAGCCCGACCTGTCAGAGGCCGCGCAGGCGCTGGTCGAGGGCTGGCCACGCTATGCCGCCCTGCGCTCGGGCCGTGCGAAAGAGATCTTCAAGCGCGTCCGCCCGCGCCTGCTGACCCTGCTGCAGGACGCCGCCGACCCGGATGCCGCCCTCGTCCAGTTCGACCGTTTCCTTGGCGGCCTGCCCGCAGGCGTGCAGCTTTTCTCGCTGTTCGAGGCCAATCCCTCGCTGATCGAGCTGATCGTTGACATCTGCGCAACAGCGCCGCGCCTCGCCGCCTATCTCTCGCGCAATGCCGCCGTCCTGGACGCCGTCATCGGGGGCGGTTTCTTCACCCCCTGGCCCGCCACCGCCGAGTTGCAGAAAGACCTCGCCGACCGGCTGGCCAGCATCGACGATTACGAGCGCCAGCTCGACGCCGCGCGCATCTGGGCGCGCGAATGGCATTTCCGTATCGGTGTGCACCACCTGCGCGGGCTGATCGACGCCTTCGAGGCGGGCGGCCAGTATGCCGCGCTGGCCGAGGCCGCGCTGGGCGCGCTCTTGCCAGTGGTCAAGGCCGAGTTCGCCCGCAAGCACGGCCGCATTCCGGGCGATGGAGCCGTCGTGATGGGCATGGGCTCGCTGGGCGCCGGACGGCTCAACGCGGCCTCGGATCTCGATCTGATCATCATCTATGACGCGGACAGCGACACCCGCTCCGACGGCCCCCGCCCGCTTGATGCGCGCAGCTATTACGCACGGCTGACCAAGGCCTTCCTCACGGCCATGAGCGCCCCCACCGCCGAAGGCAGGCTCTACGAGGTGGACATGCGCCTGCGCCCTTCGGGGCGGCAAGGGCCTGTCGCGACCAGCCTCGCCGCCTTCATGGCCTATCAGCAGACCGAGGCCTGGACATGGGAACATCTGGCGCTCACCCGCGCGCGGCGCGTGGCGGGCTCGGTCAGCCTCGGCGCAAGGCTGGAGTCATTCCGCCGCGCGCTCCTGACCGAGAAATCCACCGGCCCCGCAATCCGCCAGGACGTGGCCGACATGCGCGCGCGACTGGCCGACGCCAAACCCGCCCACGGGTTGTGGGACGCCAAGGCCGGGCCGGGGCGGCTTATGGATATCGAGCTTGCCGCGCAATTCTGCGCGCTCGGCTCCGGCCACCCGGCCCACCGGGTCGAGGCGCAACTCCGCGCCGGCCGTCGCGCCGGCCTGATCACCCCCGAGACCGAAACCTGCCTCATCGCTGCCTACCGGATGTGCTGGACGATGCAGGCCACCGGCCGCCTGCTGGCCGACCGCATTTCCGACATTGCCGAACTTGGCCCGGGCGGGCAGAAGTTTATCTTGTCCGCTGCAGGCGCCGCCACCCCCGAGGCACTGGCAGAGGCGCTGCAATCCGCCTGCGCACGGGCCGATCACTGCATTACCGCCCTGCTGGCACAGGACGGCCCGGAACATGGAGCACAGAGGCATGACCAACCCGACTGACCACAGCATCGACCCGAAAGGGCTGATCCGCGAAAGCTACCGGATCGAGGGCATCTCGGATGCCGAATGCCGCTCCATCCTGATTGACTGGGCGCTCAGCCTGCCCGAGTCCGGGTCCACGCACGACGCGCTCGCCGCGTTGCTGGCGCGCCACGCCCCGGGCGCCCCCGACCACCCGATGACCGCCCTGCTCCGGGCAGGGCTCGGTCAGGCCAGGCCGCGCCGCCGGACCCGGACCCGCGCATCATGACCTCCCCCGCCGATCACGAACTGGACGCGACCGGGCTTCTCTGCCCGCTGCCCGTGCTCAAGGCACGCAAACGGCTGAAATCCATGGCCCCCGGCGAGACCCTGCGCATCCTCGCCACCGACCCCGCCGCGATCATCGACATCCCGCATTTCTGCACCGAGCAGGGCCACGCCTTCCTTGGCCACGAAACACGCGGCACCGCGACGGCCTATCTGATCCGCCGCAGGTGACACCCTTGCAAGCCTTTGTGGGTGAACCTGCCTTCGGCAGAACCACCCACCCTACACGCGTCCCGGAACCGCTATCACGCTGCTCCGAGCAACCCGCATACCGCAGCCCCACACGCGCCGATACCTGCCGGCAGATGGCACTGCCAGCCCCTCCCTTCATCTTGCCGAAAATACTCGAATACCCGGCCTCTGCCCGGCATGCCGTCGCGAAGCTTCCCTCGCCCGCCGGTCCTGTGCCGCGCATGCCCGTGCGCCGGACGCGCGGCGCCAACCGGCACCTGCCGGGGATGCGCCCGCAGGCACGCTCACTCCAGCTGCGCCAGCGCTCCCGCAAGATCGCCATAGCCGGTCACGCGCCGCTCATAGTCCAGCCCGAGGCGCGCGGCACAGGCGCGTGCCTTCGCATCAAGCTCCGGATCATCGGTCTGGGCCAGATAGATCAGCCGCATGTAATTCCCGAACATCATCTGAATCAGCTCGGGATGGCGGTCAAACCCCATCGGCTTCCAGACAAAGGCATCGAACTGGCGCACCAGGAAATCGGTCAGGTAGAAGGCTGTCATCTCGTCCTCGGCGCGCGCGGCGAACTGCTCCACCCCGTCGAAGAACGCATAGCAATGCGGCCCCGCCACCATCTCGACGCCCAGAGCCGCGCAGCGCGCCTGCAGCAGCCCTCCGGTCCCGCAATCGGCATAGACCACGAAGAGGCGCGCATACTGGTCGCGGTAGCGCCGCACCGCGGCTTCCACAGCATCGGGAATCCGGTCGGGCCACAGGTGCAGATCGGCCGGAAGGCAGTGCAGGTCCAGATGTGTCCAGCCATTCGCGGCCCTCAACGCGAGGATCTCGCGCGCCAGCGCGCCGCAGGCCAGCAGCAGGACCGAGCCCGCGCCGCGGGGCGCGAGCCCTTGCTCGGTCAGCACCCGGTCACTCGGCAGCATCGCGCTTCTCCCCGGCCTTTGCGGCATCCCACAGCCCGTCCATCTCGGCCAGATCACTGTCTTCGGGCCGTCGTCCCTGCGCTGCCAGTGCCGCCTCGATGGCGCGGAAGCGGCGGGTGAACTTGGCATTGGCCGCGCGCAGCGCGGACTCCGGGTCCACGCCCAGATGACGGCCCAGATTCGCCATCACGAAGAGCATGTCGCCGAACTCCTCCTCCACCTCGGCCTGTGCGCGGCTGTCGCGCGCGGCCACGAGTTCGTGCGCCTCTTCAACCATCTTGTCCAGCACCTGCACGGTCTCGGGCCAGTCGAACCCCACCCGGGCGGCACGCTTCTGCAGCTTGACCGCCCGCATCAGCGCCGGCAGGCCCAGCGCCACGTCATCGAGCACGCCGCCCTGCGCGCGCGCCGCGCGCTCGGCGGCCTTCACGTCCTCCCAGTCGCGGATCTGGTCCTCGGCCGTCTTGTCGCGGCTCTCGTTGCCGAAGACATGCGGATGCCGTGCCACCATCTTGTCACAGATCGCGCGCGCCACATCCTCCAGCGTGAAATGCCCTGCCTCCTCGGCCATCTGCGCGTGATAGACCACCTGCAACAGCAGATCGCCCAGTTCGCTCTTCAGCGCAGGCCAGTCCGCCTTCGCGATCGTATCGGCCACCTCATAGGCCTCCTCGATCGTATAGGGCGCGATCGAGGCGAAATCCTGCGCGATATCCCAGGGGCAGCCCGTATCCGGGTCGCGCAGCGCGCGCATGATGGCGCGCAGCCGCGCCATGCTGCCCGCCTGGGCAAGGATCAGGGGGTCATGGGCCACGAAATCCGCCCTCCGCAGTCAGGATCAGCGCCTGTTGTTACAGCGGCGCGCGCGTCTGTCCAGTGCCGATCAGATGAATCACCGCACTCAGCACCGCCACCAGTGCCACCAGAACGACCCCCTGCACCAGCCCGCTGCCGCCCAGATTGGCCACCAGCACCCCTACCAGCGCCCAGATCAGCGTCAACCCGTATTCGGGCGCATGCGGGCGCAGCAGGACAATGCCCAGGCCCAGCGCCACCGCCAGCCCCAGCGCAAGCACCGCCGCCACCTCGGGCGAGGCCAGCCCGTAGCCTCCCAGCAGGATACCCAGCGACACATGCGCCGCCGCCGTCAGCCAGCCGGCATAGAGCGCGACTGGCGCCTGCGCCAGCCACCGGTCCCGCACGGGCGCCACCAGCAAGGCCCAGAGTGCCGCGCCCAGCATCCAGAAGATCAGCACAGCCGCCCATTCCGCGCTCTGCCCCGCCACCCACAGCCAAGCCGCGCCGGGGCCAAGGCCGAGGATCAGCGGTACCCGCATCCGCTGCCAGTCCGCATCCGCGCGTCGCGCAACGACGCCATGGACCGCGCTGATTGCAAGCCACAGGTAGATGACGCTCCAGATCCCGAAGGCATAGCCCGCCGGCTGCACCGGCGGGTTGACCTGCGGCACCGGAAAGCGCCCCGGATCGAAGCCCGAGAACGGATCGGTGACAAGGGGCGAGAGCAGGAAAGCCGCTGTCGCAACGAGGGTGAGCCAGGGCAGTGCGTGTTTCATACCCGACAGATAGGTGCCTGCCCCCGGCTTCCAAGTGCCTGCCGCATGATAGGGCGCAGCGAGGATGACGGCAGGACAGCTTGCGGCCAAACGGACCGCCTTGCATTGTGCCGTGGCGCCGGGTGTGCCCCGGCGCCGGAAAAGACCAGGCTGTCACCGCAACCCCGCCTCCCGCGCTGTTGCCTTTTCCCTTGCTCCGGGGGGACGCGCGCTGCGCGCGCGCCCCCCCGGGCCATGGTCTCTCACCCTGTCTTGCCCGCTGGCACGGCCCAACCGGCACATCGCCCCCGGGTGCCGGCCGCTCCCGCCGGGGTCGACACCGGAGGGTGCCCGCTCCGCGGCAGCAGGCCCATGCCATCGCTTTCGCGACATCCTGTGGTATGACCGCCTCCGGCTCGCCGCGCCGAAAGACGGATGTCCGGCGCCCGTTCCGGCTCGACCACAGAGCGCCTGACCGGAAAGCAGGCCTGCCATGCAATGCTTTCGTCCCATGGCATCCGCCCACGCGTCCGCATCCGCATCCGTCCTTGCACCCCCCGCTGCCGCCTGGACCGGCCATAACCTCGAGGGCAATCGCCACGTCATCCTCTGCTACGCTGGCGACCGCCGCCCGGGCGCTCCGTGCCGACCGCGGCACCGCCTGCAGCAGGCGCGGGCGACGTGACGCACAGACCCGCGCAAGAACTCGTCCGAGCGATGGAGCACTGCCGCCCGCAGGAAGGCGCGCTGCGCTGCCCGTCCCGCCTTGCGCCTGTCAACCAAAACACGTCGCGCAGCACCATCCGCGCCTGAGCGGCGCGGGCGCGGATGGTGCTGCAGGGATGAGCGAAGGCCGGTGCGACACGCCCACGGAAAACGC
>SKYA01000073.1 GCA_007128135.1 Paracoccaceae bacterium
ATGTCTTTTCAGCAGCGCCCTTGGCACTGGGGCTCTGACGGATCGAGCCCGATGCAGCGCGCCCAGCGCGCGGGCTATCGTGGGTCCGTTATCGGCGAGTTGATCTCGGAAACCTTCGAGACCGAATTCGAGACAGTCAACGCCTGGATGCTCGAAGCCGAAACGCGTCAGGTCATCCTCGACCGACGCGCCGGGGAAATGGGAGTCGGCTGGCATCAGGATGACAATGGCAAGTTGTGGTGGGTCGTGGTTCTGGGCGAACCGGCCGCAGGCGTACAGATGGCCGGGTTCTGACAGGTCCTGCCCTTGCGCACGAACAAGGCCGCGCCCTGAGGCGCGGCTTTTCGCGTTTCAGCCGCGATGCGCGCCCTCCGCGAGGCTGCGCACATAGCCCAGCACATCGGCCAGTGTCTTGCCTGCGGCGATTTCCTTGACGATGGCAGAGCCCACGACGCAACCATCCGCCACCCGCGCAATGGATTCTGCCGTTTCAGGGGTGGAGATGCCGAATCCCACGATCACCGGCAGGTCCGTGGCCGCCTTGATGCGAGCGACCTCGGGGCCGACATCCGCAGCCTGTGCCATCGCCGCTCCCGTGATGCCGGTGATCGAGACATAATAGACAAAGCCCGACGTGTTCTGGAGTACCTTGGGCAGGCGCCTGGCATCCGTGGTGGGCGTGGCAAGGCGGATGAAGTTCAACCCCGCATCCTGTGCGGGCAGGCACAGTTCGCTGTCTTCTTCGGGGGGTAGGTCCACCACAATCAGCCCGTCGACTCCGGCTGCCTTCGCATCGGACAGAAACCGCGGAACGCCGCGATTGTATATCGGGTTGTAATACCCCATCAGGACAATCGGCGTATCGGTATCGCCTTCACGGAATCGGCGCACCATCTCGAGGGTCTTTTCCAGCGTCTGCCCGCCTTCGAGCGCGCGCTGTCCGGCAAGCTGGATCGTGGGACCATCAGCCATCGGGTCGGTAAAGGGAACGCCAAGTTCGATGATATCGACTCCGGCACCGGGCAGTCCCTGCATCACCGAAAGCGAGGTCTCGAAATCCGGATCGCCTCCCATGATATAGGCGACAAAGGCCTTGCGCCTCTTGGCGCTCAGCTTGGAAAATGTGGTGTCGATACGGGTCATGGGCGCGTCCTTTTTGCCTTGTTTGCAATGCCGGGATGCGAAACGCAATGGCTTGCGTTCGGCAGGCCAAAGAGTCATCAGGGCGCATGGATTGGATCAAGGTGCTGCACATTCTCTGCGTCATGGGGTGGATGACCTCCATCTTTGCCGTGCCTCGTGCACTGATCTACTGGAAGCGCGAATATGTAAGGATCGGCGAGTTCGGGCCGCTGGGGGATCTGACCGTCAGGCTTTATCGGTTCTCGGCGGGGCTTGCGGTTATTGCGCTGCTCTCCGGGCTTTGGCTGGGCTGGCAGATCTGGGCCTGGGCACCCTGGGTTCTGCTGAAACTCGCGATGGTGGCATTGCTGGCCGCGCATTACGTCTGGACCGGGGTTCTGGTGCTTCGCGCGCGGCGCGGCGAGTTTCGCGAAAGTGACTTCTGGCTTCGGGTCTTCAATGAAATCAGTGTGCTGGGAGCGATTGCGGTGTTGTGGGTCGTGGTGTTCAAGCCCTTCTGAAAACCGCTTTCCCCGGCTTGCGCTTTCGGCCTAAAGAGAGCGCCAGAGAACCGGAGGGTGACATGGGTTTCAAGATGGGGATTGTGGGTCTGCCGAATGTGGGCAAATCCACGCTGTTCAACGCGCTGACCAGAACCGCTGCCGCGCAGGCCGCGAATTTTCCGTTCTGCACGATAGAGCCGAATGTAGGCGATGTCGCGGTGCCGGATGCGCGCTTGCCGAAGCTCGCGAAGATTGCCAGTTCGCGCGAGGTGATCCCGACGCGCATGACCTTCGTCGATATCGCCGGGCTGGTGCGCGGAGCGTCGAAGGGCGAGGGGCTCGGCAACCAGTTCCTCGCCAATATCCGCGAGGTCGATGCCATTGCCCATGTGCTGCGCTGCTTCGTCGATGACGATGTGACCCATGTCGAGGGACGCATTGACCCGGTCGCCGATGCCGAGACGATCGAGACCGAACTGATGATCGCGGATATGGAATCGATCGAGAGGCGACTGGCGAATCTCTCGCGCAAGCTGCGGGGCGGTGACAAGGAGGCGCTCGAGCAGGACCGCCTGCTGCGTCGTGCGCTGGAGGCGCTGGACGCAGGCAGGCCCGCCCGCACGATCACGGTGGCAGAGGAGGAGCGCAAGGCTTGGCGGATGCTGCAACTGCTGACCGCCAAGCCCGTGCTCTTTGTCTGCAATGTCGAGGAAAGTTCCGCCGCCACGGGCAATGCGCTGTCAGATCGCGTGGCAGAGATGGCGGCGGCGCAAGGGGCAGCCCATGTGGTGATCTCGGCGCAGATCGAGGAAGAGATCAGTCAGCTTGATGCCGAGGAAGCTGCAATGTTCCTGGCCGAGATGGGGCTGGAGGAGCCCGGCCTCGACCGGTTGATCCGCGCGGGCTATCAGCTGCTTGGACTGCAGACGTTTTTCACGGTCGGCCCCAAGGAGGCCCGTGCCTGGACCATCCCGAAGGGGACTTTGGCTCCACAGGCGGCCGGGGTCATTCACGGCGATTTCGAGCGCGGCTTCATACGCGCAGAGACGGTCGCCTATGACGATTACATCACCCATGACGGCGAGGCAGGCGCGAAGGAGGCGGGCAAGTTCCGGGTCGAAGGCAAAGGATACGAGGTCAGGGACGGGGATGTGCTGCACTTCTTGTTCAACGCCTGATCGCCCTTTCGGCGGGTTTCCGTTTCCTGTCGCCTGACAACATTCCCCGGGCCTTGCGCGCATCTGTCGTGCTCGCGTCCTGTGCGCACCCAGCGCCATCGCGTCTGTTCGGACTTGACATACAAGGCCCGAAACGATCCCTATTGGGAACGTGCATGCGGGCGGCTCAAGCCGCACCGACACTGCAACGCCAAAAAGAGAACACAACCTAGGGAGGTCTCAATGCGTGTTTCGAATTGCGTGGCGCTCGCCGCCGCTTCAGTCATATCCGTTTCCATGGCCCAGGCACAGGATCGCGACGGCTGGCCATCGGATCTGACCGTCGGCACGGCGAGTCAGGGCGGGGTGTATTTCGTCTATGGAAATGGCCTTGCTTCCTTCATTTCGGAAGAACTTGGCATCAATGCCAGCGGCGAGGTGACTGGTGGCCCGGTGCAGAACGTGACCCTGCTGCAGATGCAGGAGCATGATATCGGTCTTGTGACCATGGGGCCGATGTATGAGGCATGGATCGGCGAGAGCGAACTTGCCCCGGGCCTGCCGCATACCGATGTGCGCGCGCTGTTCCCGATGTATGAAACGCCCTTCCAGGGCATCGCTCTGTGCAGCCAGAACATCACCTCTGTCGGGGATCTGGCCGGCAAGCGTGTCAGTGTTGGCCCCGCGGGCGGGACGCCCGGAACCTACTGGCCGCGCATTCTGGAGGCACTGGATGTCAGTGCAACCGTCTCCTTTGCGGGTGCTGCTGATGCTGCCAGCCAGTTGCAGGACGGGCTGATCGATGCCTTTGTCTTCGCTGCTGGCCTGCCGATCGGGGCCTTCTCGCAGATTGCAGCCGAATCCGATGCCTGCCCCTTCGCGTTCAGCGAAGAGGAGCATGCGGCAGTACTCGAAGCTTTCCCAGAAGTGTCGAATTTCACGATTCCTGCCGGTACCTACACTGTGCAGGCCGAGGATCAGAATTCGGTCGCGATGTGGAACTTCGCCGTGGTTCATGCCGACATGCCCGACAGTCTGGCCTACGAAATCACCAGACTGGTGATGGAAAACAATGACCGCATGCTTCAGATCCATGCAGCCGCTGTTGCCACCCTGCCCGAGAACTATGTCAACAACAGCTTCCTGCCCTTCCATCCCGGAGCCGTGCGCTGGTTCGAGGAAAACGGGTTCGAGATTTCCGAAGACCTGAGAGGCTGAGACTGACAGACGTACAACAAAACAAAAGGCCGCCCTCGCGCGGCCTTTTGCCAAAAGGTTCGGGCCGCGTTTCGAGACATTAACAGGGACAGGGCGATGGCATCACAACAGACTGATCCGGCCATCGAGGCCGAAAGGCTTCTGGGCGACAAGGCACCTGACAATATCGCCGAAGGCGTTGACCGCGAGATCGTCATGTCCAACCAGCGCGTGCCACCGGGCGTTCTGGGGATGGTGATCGTATCGGCCTGTATCGTCTATACAGCCTTTCATATCGTGGCGATGAACCTCTATCCGCTCGAGACATGGGTGTATCGCCTCAGCCATGTCACGGGGGGGCTGATACTCGGCTTTCTTCTGTTTTCCGCCACAGTCTTTCCTGAAGGTGCTGACGACAGCAAGTCGCGTTCACTGCCGGAACTGGTGCTGGTGGGGCTGGCTGCAATCGGAGTCGGTGTCGCGCTCCTGCAGATCATCGTTGCGGTGGCAAGCGGCAATCTGATCGCCATGGGTGCACCGCCCGACCAGATGAAATACACATTCGGCTGGCCGTTGATCACGGGCACGACGCTCGCCCTGCTGGCGAGCTGGCTCTTTCCCTGCCGTGACCGCGCGCGCATTGCCCTGGCCGACATCATCCTGGCCTTTGCAGCACTTGCGGTTGGCATTTATATCATTGCCCATGCAGGGTTTCTGCGCAATCGCGCCGGGGTGTTTCCGCATGTCAACGACATGTATGCCGCGATCGCAGGAATCGTCCTGATTCTTGAACTGACCCGCCGCCTTGCCGGGCTTGCACTGGTGGTGATCGTGGCGGTGTTCATTGCCTATGGCTTTCTCGGGCCGTGGCTGCCGGGTTTCCTGAACCATCGCGGCTATAGCCCCGAGCGCTTCTTCGCGCGCATCTATACCGATATTGGTGTTCTGGGCCCGACCACAGCGGTATCCTCGACCTATATCATCCTGTTCATAACATTCGCCGCCTTCCTGCAGGCTAGCCGTGTGGGTGAATACTTCATCAACTTCGCCTTTGCCGCTGCCGGGGGCACGCGCGGCGGCCCTGCCAAGGTTGCGATCTTCGGGTCGGGTCTGATGGGGATGATCAACGGCACGTCGGCGGGCAATGTGGTGTCCACAGGGTCGCTGACCATCCCGCTGATGAAGAAAGTAGGCTACCGGCCCCAGACCGCCGCCTCGGTCGAGGCGGCCGCCTCTTCTGGCGGGCAGATCCTGCCGCCGATCATGGGCGCGGGCGCGTTCATCATGGCAGAGATCACGGGCATCCAGTACCGCGAGATCGTGATCGCGGCAATCATTCCGGCGCTTCTCTACTTCCTTTCGGTCTATTTCATGGTGGACAAGGAGGCGCTTAAGAAAGGCATGAAGGGCCTGCCGCGCGCGGCACTGCCGAAATTCCGCGACATGGCGAAACAGGTCTATCTCTTCATCCCCATCATCATGCTGATCGGTGCACTCTACGTTGGCTATTCGGTGATCCGCGCGGGCACTTACGCCATGATCGCCGCATTCGCGGTCAGTTACATCCGTATCGTGACTGACGGGCGCGAGGATGGCATCCAGAATCATCTCATGGGGCTTGTGCTGTGCGTGCTGGCCGTCATGCCGCTTGTCGTGGCAGGGCAGATCTTGACCCAGGGATGGGGTGACGGAACGACAATGCAGTTGGTGGTCTCGGTCATCATCAGCGTCGTGTCGATTGCGGGCATCGTGATGACGTTGCGCACGAATTCGCGGCTTGCAGGGGGAATTGCCAAGGCTGTCGAGCATTTCCGCATGATCCCCTATGCGCTGGAGATCGCCGCGAAGATGTCGCTGCAACTTGTGGCGGTCTGTGCGGCGGCGGGAGTGATCGTGGGCATCATTGCCATAACCGGCATCGGCGTGCGGCTCTCGGGCGTGTTGATGGCGATCGCGGGGCAAAGCCAGTTGCTGGCGCTGTTCTTTGCGATGTGTGTCGCGATCATCCTCGGCATGGGAATGCCCACCACGGCGGCCTATGCTGTGGCGGCCTCTGTCATCGCACCTGGGCTGATCCGCATGGGGATCGAGCCGCTGACGGCGCATTTCTTCATCTTCTACTACGCGGTCATGTCGGCCATCACGCCGCCTGTGGCGCTCGCGGCCTATGCAGGTGCTGCGATCGCCCAATCGGACCCGATGAAGACCAGCGTGGAAGCCTTCAAGATCGGCCTTGCCGCCTTTGTCGTGCCGTTCATGTTCTTCTACAGCTCTTCCCTGCTGATGCAGGGTGAGGCACTGGAAATCGTGCATGTCTTCATCACGGCCAGCCTCGGCATCTACCTGCTGGCCTCGGCGGTGCAGGGCTGGCTCTTTGGTACGATCAACTGGCTCCTGCGCGCGATCGTGGGCGTTGCCGCGCTGGCCATGATCGCAGGGGGCTGGACATCTGATCTGATCGGGCTGGCGGTCGCGGGGGCAGTGTTCCTCCATCAGCGCGGGTTGCAGCGTCGCGAAAACACCGCCTGAGGCGCAAATGGGCGTCATGCACGCCCTGGCAAGGGCGACGCCGAGTATTGGCGCGGCCCTTGCGCTCTGGTTCCCCTTGCCCGGAGTTTGGCTATACTGGCCCTGCAAGATAGCGGCGGGAGGCGAGGCAGCGCATGGACAAGCAGCAGCAGTTTCACATCTGGTACTGGATCGCGGCTTTCCTGTTGCTGCTGGCCTTTCAGAACATGTGGTCGCAAGCCACGGTGACCGAGCGCATTCCCTACAGCCAGTTCCTGGAGTTTCTGGAGGAGGACCGCATCGCCTCGGTACAGGTGCGTGCGGAAAGCATCTCTGGGCGCTATCGCCAACCGATTGACGGGCGCACGCATTTCGTCACCAATATCGTTCCCTCCGACCTGACCCGGCGACTTGAAGCCAGCGGCGCGGAATTCGATGGCACGGTCGAGAATACCGCGATCGGCGCAATCCTTTCGTGGGTATTGCCCGTCGTGCTGATCTTCGGCATCTGGGTGTTTTTCTTCCGGCGTATCATAGAGCGGCAGGGCATGGGCGGCATGATGAATGTCGGCAAGTCCAAGGCCAAGGTCTATGTCGAGCGTGATACGGGGGTGACCTTTGATGATGTGGCCGGCATTGATGAGGCCAAGGCGGAATTGCAGGAGGTTGTATCCTTCCTGAAGGAGCCCGACATCTATGGCCGCCTTGGCGCGCGCCTGCCCAAGGGGATCTTGCTGACGGGTCCTCCCGGCACAGGCAAGACGCTGGTTGCCCGAGCGATTGCAGGCGAAGCGGGCGTGCCGTTCTTTTCCATCTCCGGCTCGGAGTTTGTCGAGATGTTCGTAGGGGTGGGGGCGGCGCGGGTGCGGGATCTGTTCGATCAGGCCCGCAAGGCCGCGCCCTGCATCATCTTCATCGACGAACTGGATGCGATGGGCAAGAAGCGCGGGCTTTCAGCCATGGGCGGCGGGCATGATGAGAAGGAGCAGACGCTGAACCAGCTGCTGACCGAACTGGACGGGTTCGACCCGCGCGAGGGAATCGTGCTGCTCGCCGCCACCAACCGCCCCGAAATCCTTGACCCGGCGCTGATGAGGGCGGGGCGTTTCGACCGTCAGGTTCTGATCGACCGGCCAGACAAGACAGGCCGGGCGGCAATCCTGAAAGTGCATCTGCGAAAGGTCAAGCATGAGGGATTGGATCTGGACGCCGTGGCCGCGCTGACACCGGGCTTCACCGGGGCCGAGATTGCCAATCTGGTCAACGAGGCGGCCATACAGGCCACACGGCGTGGCGGTGACCGGGTGACAATGGAAGATATCACCGCGGGGCTGGAGCGCATCGTTGCGGGGCTGGAGCGCAAGGGGCGGCTTCTGAACCCGGCCGAACGTCATGCCGTGGCCGTGCATGAGATGGGCCATGCGCTGGCAGCGGCCTCGATTCCCGGGGCGGACCCGGTGCACAAGGTCTCGATCATCCCGCGGTCCATCGGGGCGCTGGGCTATACGATGCAGCGCCCGACCGAGGACCGTTTCCTGATTACACGCGCCGATCTCGAAAGCCGCATGATGGTGTTGCTGGCCGGGCGCGCCGCCGAGGACCTGGTGCTGGGCGAGATATCGACCGGTGCGGCCGATGATCTGGCCCGCGTCACCGACATTGCGCGGCAGGTCGTCACGCGCTTCGGGATGCACCCGGCACTGGGGCAGGCGGTTCTGGAACCCGAGCGCGGCGGGTTTCTGGGCGAGGATCGCTTTGCATTTACACCGCGTGACCATTCCGAGGAGACAGCGCGCGAAGTCGATCTGGCCGTGCGTGACCTGATCGACCGGGCCTATATCCGCGCAAAGGCATTGCTCGCAGCGCGACGGGCCGACCTGGATGCGGGGACCGGGTTGCTTCTGGAGCGCGAGACGATCACGCCAGAGGATTTTCCGGCGCTCAAGGGCAAGGCGCCGCCGCAGGCGGCCGAATAGAGGCGTGCGAGTCGACGGGAGCGTTTTTTCCGCAGGCGCGAACAGATCAGAAGCGCCCTTTATCCGAAAGCGTCGGGTTCCGAGGCCTTGCGCTGGTCGATATAGGCCTGGATCGCTTCGGTAATCGCGGGGTCGAGCGCAGGCTGCTGGTAATCCCCCAGCATCTTTTTCACCCGTGCGCTGGCCAGCGCCTGTGTGTCGCGCGCGCCTTCTTCGTCCCAGGTCTCGAAGGGTTTGTAGTCCAGCAGGTCCGAGCGCCAGAACGCATCCTTGAAATTGGCCTGCGTATGGGCACAGCCAAGGTAATGTCCGCCAGGGCCGACTTCGCGGATGGCGTCCATCGCCTGCCCATTCCCGGACATGTCCACACCCTTGGCCAGCTGGTGCAGCGCACCGAGCTGGTCGGCATCCATGACGAATTTCTCGTAGGAGGACACAAGCCCCCCTTCCAGCCAGCCGCAGGCATGCAGCATGAAATTGACTCCTGCCAGGAGCGCCATGTTCAGGCTGTTCGCGGTTTCATATGCCGCCTGCGCATCCGGCAGTTTCGAGCCGCAGAACGCGCCGCCCGACCGGTAGGGCAGGCCCAGACGCCGCGCCAGTTGCCCCGCGCCATAGGTGATCAGTGCGGCCTCTGGCGTGCCGAAAGTGGGGGCGCCGGAGTTCATGTCTATGGAGGTGACGAACGCGCCCATGATCACCGGGGCTCCAGGGCGGACAAGCTGGCTATAGGCCACGCCCGCCAGCACTTCGGCCAGTACCTGTGTCAGCGTGCCCGCGACGGTGGTGGGGGCCATCGCGCCACCAACGATGAAGGGCGAGATGATGCAGGCCTGATTTGCCCGCGCATAGACCTCCAGCGCGCCCATCATCACTGAATCGAACGTCAGGGGCGAGTTGATGTTGATCAGTGAGGTCATGACCGTGTTCTGGTCCACGAAATCCTCTCCGAACAGCAGTTTCGCCATTTCCACGGAATCGGCGGCGCGCACGGGCTCGGTGACGGACCCCATGAACGGCTTGTCGGAATAGAGCATATGCGCCTGAAGCATATCGAGATGGCGCTTGTTCACGGCGATGTCGGTCGGCTCGCATACTGTACCGCCCGAGTGGTGCAGCCATTTCGACATATAGCCGAGTTTAACGAAATTGCGGAAATCCTCCATCGTGGCATAGCGTCGCCCGCCTGCCGCATCGCGGACGAAGGGCGGACCATAGACCGGCGCCAGCACCAGACTGCGCCCGCCTATTTCCACATTGCGGGCCGGGTTGCGGGCATGCTGGATGAAGCGTCCGGGCGCAGTGGCGCAAAGCTGTCGGGCAAGGCCGCGCGGAATACGAACGCGCTCGCCCTCGACTTCGGCGCCGGCATTGCGCCAGATGTCCAGCGCCTCGGGATTGTCCACGAAATTCACGCCGATTTCGGCCAGCACTGTCTCGGCATTGGCCTCGATGATCTGAAGCGCCTCTTCGTTCAGCACTTCCAGATCAGGGATGTTGCGCTCGATATAGCGCGCGGACTCGATGCTGACTGCCGTGCGTGCTGCGCGTCGCGCAGCCCCGCCGCCGGCGCCGCGCGCGCGACGCCCGCTTGAGGGTTGGCCCATGTCCGTTGCCGCATCTGCCATGATCCGCCACTCCTGATTCAGCTGCCGCCTGGCAGGTCTTCCGTTGCACTCTCGTAGCGCGCGCGCGTACGGCGCTCTGGCCAGTTTGCGGCGCTCTCGGGTGCAAAGCGACACCCTGCGCCGACATGCCGCGCCTTTGAGGAGGAGCGATTTTCCTTGATCTTCCGACCCTGCCCCCCATATGCAGGCCCCGCCTGACTTTCAGGCACGAGAAAGATCGGAGCTTTGCGATGCTGGACATGCCCGCCATCCGCGACGACCTGAATGCGGTCTACGACCTGGCACCCAACCCGGTGCTGGCTACCGGCATGCAAACCGAATACGCGCGGATGGCGCGTGTGGTCTCTCCTGCCGACTGGGCCATCCACGCGCCTTATGTCGCCGCCATCAACCAGCTGAAAAAGGAACGCAACGCTGCGATCCTGGCGCATAATTACATGACCCCGGAGATCTATCACGGCATTGCCGATGTGGTGGGCGACAGCCTGCAACTTGCGATCGAGGCGACCAGGACCGAGGCCGAGGTCATCGTGCAATGCGGTGTGCATTTCATGGCCGAGACCTCGAAGATACTGAACCCCGCCAAGACCGTGCTGTTGCCGGATATGGCGGCGGGGTGTTCCCTGGCTGACAGCATCACGGCCGAAGGCGTTGCCGAGATGCGCGCGCGCTATCCTGGTGCCCCGGTCGTGAGCTACGTCAACACCACCGCCGAGGTGAAGGCGGCCTCCGACATCTGCTGTACCTCGGCCAACGCAGTGCAGATCATCCGCGCACTGGAGGCCGAGACGATCATCATGACGCCGGACAAGTATCTGGCTCAGAACGTGGCCGCGCAGGTGCCCAAGAAACGCATTGTCTGGTGGGATGGTTCGTGCATCGTGCATGAGCAATACACGGCACAGGACATACGCGATTTTCGCACCTGGAACCCGGACACGCGCATCATCGCGCACCCGGAATGCCCGCCCGATGTCGTGGCCGAGGCGGATTTCTCGGGTTCTACGGCCGGGATTCTCGATTACGTGAGTCGCGAGCGGCCCGGGCGCGCGATGCTGGTGACCGAGTGCTCCATGGCCTCCAACATCTCGGACGCGCATCCGGAGGTCGAGTTCGTCGGCCCGTGCAATATGTGCCCCTACATGAAGAAGATCACCCTGGAAAAGGTGCTCTGGTCGCTACACACGATGACGACGCAGATCGAGGTCGCCCCGGAAATGGCCGACAAGGCGCGGCTGGCCGTGCAACGGATGATCGACCTCTCCGCAAGGAAAGCCTGAGCGCATGGAGCGCACCGGTCGCGTGGTCATTGTCGGCGCCGGACTGGGCGGGCTTTATGCAGCGCTGATGCTTGCGCCCCGCCCCGTGCTGGTCATCTCGCCGGAAACGCTGGGCGAAGGCGCTTCTTCGGCATGGGCCCAGGGCGGGATCGCCGCGGCCATGGCCGCGGCCGACAGCCCACGGTCCCATGCCGTTGACACGCTGGCTGCGGGCGCTGGCACAGTCGATGCCGCGATTGCCGATCTGGTGACACGGGCCGCGCCCGAGCATATCCGCGACCTTACAGAGAAAGGTGCGCCCTTCGACCGGGACGCTATGGGCGGCTATGTCCTGAACCATGAGGCCGCGCATTCCGTCCCGCGCGTCGTGCGCGTCAAGGGCGATCAGGCGGGCCGCAAGATCATGGAGACGCTGATTGCCGCAGTGCGCTCCACGCCATCTGTTCAGGTCATGGAGCGGGTGGTCGCGCAGGGGCTTGTGGTCGAGCATGGCCGTGTGGTGGGGATCCAGCTAGCACAGGTCTCGGGCGGGGCGGTAAGCAAGGCGCGCGCCTTGCATGCGCCTGCAGTGGTGCTCGCGGGCGGTGGCTCGGGCGGGCTCTATGCCCTGACGACGAATCCGCCGCGTATTCGAGGGCAGGTGGCGGGGCTGGCCGCTCGGGCGGGCGCCGAGATGGCGGATATGGAATTCGTCCAGTTTCATCCGACGGCAATGGATGTCGGCCTGGACCCCGCCCCGCTGGCGACCGAGGCTCTCCGCGGCGAAGGCGCGCGGCTGGTCAATGCGCGCGGCGAAACCTTCATGGATGCCGAGCACCCGCTGGCCGAACTTGCCCCGCGCGACATTGTCGCGCGTGCGGTCTTCGCGCAGTCTCAGGCCGGTTTGCGCCCGATGCTCGACACCCGTGCCGCCATCGGGGCCGAGATCCTGACCCGCTTTCCGACCGTGGCCGAGGCCTGCACCCGGGCAGGCATTGACCCGGTGCACGACCCTGTCCCGGTGGCAGCTGCGGCGCATTACCACATGGGCGGCGTGGCGACCGATGAACATGGGCGCGCGTCCCTTCCTGGGCTCTGGGTCTGTGGCGAGGCAGCGTCGACCGGGCTGCACGGAGCCAACCGGCTGGCGTCCAACGGCGTGCTGGAGGCGCTGGTCTTTGCGCGGCGCGTTGCTCAGGATATCCCTGCTGCTTCCGCTTCGGACGGTGGCGATGCGCCCGCTGTCGCGCTGGCCTTTGCGCCGGGCGGCGTGTCGCTGGATGCGCAGGCTGTGACTGCGTTACGGCAGACCATGACCGCGCATGTCGGGGTGCGCCGCACTGGTACGGGGCTGCGCAAGGCACTGGGGCGCATCACGTCGCTGGCCCATGCCCATGCCGGTTGTCCGGATTTTCTCAACATGACGGCCACTGCGACGCTGATCGCGGCGGCGGCACTTCTGCGCTGCGAAAGCCGGGGTGCGCACTGGCGAGATGATTTCCCGTCCGCCGATCCGGCGCAGGCAACGCGCTCCCGGATGCGTCTGGAACCCGCGCAGCACATGGCCGAAGCCTGTATGGAGGTCCAATGAGTTTCTCCCCGCTGCCTGAATTGCTGCTGGAGCCTCTGGTGCGCGCGGCCCTGATCGAGGATCTCGGGCCGGCGGGTGACGCGACCACGCGCGCGGTCATCCCCGAGGGGCTGCGCTACACTGCGCAACTGAATGCGCGCGAGTCGGGCGTGATTTCGGGGATGCAGCCTGCAGCGCTGGCCTTTCGGCTGGTGGACCCTGCGCTGATGGTCGAGATCGTCCGGCCGGATGGCAGTTCAGTCGTGGCGGGTGACGTCGTGATGCGGATCGAGGGTGTTGCGGGCTCGATCCTTTCGGCCGAGCGCGTGGCGCTGAATTTCGCCGGGCGGCTGTCCGGCATTGCCACACTGACAGCGGCTTTCGTTCGCGAGACTGCGGGAACCGGGGCACGGATTACCTGTACGCGCAAGACGACGCCTGGCTTGCGGCTGGTCGAGAAGGAGGCCGTGCTGCATGGAGGCGGTGCCGCGCATCGCTACGGTCTGTCGGATGCGATCCTGATCAAGGATAATCATATCGCTGCGGCGGGGGGCGTCGCAGCAGTGCTGCAGGCCGCGCGGACGCGCGCGAGCCATATGCGCCGAATCGAGATCGAGGTCGATACCATGGCACAGCTTGACGAGGTTCTGGCCGTGGGGGGAGGCGACGTCGTGTTGCTGGACAACATGAATACCGAGATGCTTGTCGAGGCGGTTGTCCGTGTGGACGGACGGCTTGTGACCGAAGCCTCGGGCAACATGCAACTCGAGCGCATTGCCGAGGTGGCGCGCACCGGCGTGGATTTCATCTCGGTCGGGGCGTTGACGCATTCGGCGCCTGTGCTCGATCTTGGGCTGGATTTCTGATCCCTCCCTGCAGTGTGCAATTGCGGCCCCGCCGCGGCGGGGCCGCACTCTGGTGTGACTTGAGCCTCGAGGGCAGGCGGGTTAGACAGGTCGGCGCGGACAGGAGCGGGGCCACTGGTGCGCTGGGGAGTTGCATTTTCGTTGCTGATGCTGATTGCGGCGCCCTTGCGGGCGCATCCGCATATCTTTGTCGATGTCGAACTGGCAATTCTCTTCGATAGTGATGGTCGGCCCGAGGCTGTCGAGATTGCCTGGGTCTATGACGAGTTCTTCTCCATGCTGCTTGTCTCGGACATGGGTCTTGACCCCGATTTCACGGGCACCGTGACCGAAGAAGAGCGGGAATCGCTGGACGGGTTCGACATGAACTGGATCGAGGATTATCACGGCGACACGCATGTCTCTCAGGGCGGGCGACCCTTTGCGCTGACCGGGCCGGTCGAGTGGAGCTCGGACTACCGTGATGGACAGTTGCGCTCGCGCCATCTGCGCCGCTTCCATGATGCGCCGGACCCGACACGGGAATGGACCATCGCAGTCTATGATCCGACCTATTACACCAGTTATACACTTGTCGGCCAGCCGAGGGTCACGGGCCGCAGCGATTGCATTGCCCGTGTCTTCGAGCCTGACTGGGATGCGGCCCTCGAAACGCTCGAGGCCGCCCTTGACGAGTTGCTGGGAGCAGGGGGCGACATCGAGGCAGAGTTCCCGGCGGTGGGCGCGCTTTTCTCGGACGAGGTGAGGCTGACATGCGCCGCGCCTTGATCCTGGCCGCACTCGTTATAATCGCGGGGATGGTGGTGCTCTGGGCGTCAGGCGGCATGGCGCAGGTCACCGTCTGGGCGATGGAGGCGCAGCGCGGCTTTCATGCGCAGATGGCACAGGGCCTGCGCGCGTTGCGCACAGGTCATCCGGGGGCGCTGACAGCCTTCTGGTGGCTCTGCTTCGCCTATGGGTTCGTCCATGCGGTGGGGCCGGGGCATGGCAAGTTTCTGATCGCGGCCTATGGGGCCGGGGTCGAGGTGCCGCTCGGGCGGCTTGTCGGGGTCGGACTGGCGGCTTCGCTTGCACAGGGGCTGAGCGCGATTGTGCTGGTCTATGCGGGTGTGCTGGTCTTTGACGCCTCGCGCGAGGCGCTGCAACTGACGGGTGATGTCTGGCTGGAGCGGGCGAGTCTGATCGCGATAGCACTCATCGGGATCTGGCTGATGAGCCGCGCGCTGCGGCGCGTTATAGCGATGGATTTGGCTCCGCCGGTGCCTGCCGGGGCAGGCGGCCATGGAACCTGTTCGGAATGTGGTCACCGGCACGGTCCGGACCTGCATGAGGTCAGCGCCTTGCGCGGCTTGCGCGACACGCTGGCGCTGATCGGAGCGATTGCGGTCCGGCCGTGCACCGGCGCCCTCTTCGTGCTGATCCTGACATGGCGCATGGGACTCGTCTGGCAGGGGATCATCGGGGTTCTGTCCATGGCGCTGGGCACGGCGTCCGTCACCATGTCAGTTGCCGCGACAGCCGTGATGGCGCGCGAGGGCGCTGTCGGACTGTTCTCGCGACTGGACCGCGTGCGTCTGGTCATGCCGGCAATCGAAGGAGTTGCAGGTCTGGCCATCGTTCTTTTGGCGCTGAACATGTTAAAAATGTCCTGAGCCATCTTGCCGCGCATCGAGGGTCAGGCTAACCGGGCAGGATGCGCGCTGCATTTACACATTTCCGGACGAATCTGCGCATGGTGCTTGCGCTGGGGCTACCACTTGCGGGCAGTCATCTGGCACAGTTCCTGCTGGCGGTGACCGACACGATCATGCTGGGCTGGTATGGGGTTGCCGATCTGGCGGCCGGGGTAATCGGCGCGGCGCTGTTCTTCGCCGTTTTCACTTTCGGGACAGGCTTTGCCAATGCCGTGATGCCGATGGTGGCGACCGCCGCGGCCTCGGAGGATGATACCGAAGTACGGCGTGCTACGCGCATGGGCCTGTGGCTGTCGATCGGCTTCGGGCTGGTGGCGCTGCCGCTGTTCTGGTTTTCGGGCACGCTGCTGGCCCTGCTGCATCAGCCCGAGGACGTCGTGCCGCTGGGCGAGGCCTATATGCGCGTTCTTGGCTTCTCGCTGGTGCCTGCGCTGATCGTAATGGTGCTCAAGAACTATCTTGCCGCCCTCGGACGGACGCAGGTGGCGCTCTGGGTCACGGTCGGGGCCGTGTTCCTGAATGTCGCGCTGAACTGGGTTTTCATCTTCGGCAATCTGGGCGTTCCCGAGATGGGCGTGCGCGGCGCGGCTGCGGCAACGATCTTGGTCAGCCTTGCGACAGCAGCAGCACTGGCGCTCTATTGCGCCGGTCTGCCGGCCCTGCGCCGCTATGCGCTGTTTCAGCGCTTCTGGCGGGCGGACTGGCTGGCGATGGTGCAGGTCTGGCGGCTGGGCTGGCCGATCGGCGTGGCGCTGGTTGCCGAGACTGCCTTGTTCTCGGCTGCGGCCATCATGGTTGGCTGGATCGGCACGCATGAGCTGGCCGCACATGGCATCGCGCTTGAAATCACCGCGATGCTGTTCATGGTGCATCTGGGCTTTTCCAATGCTGCGACCGTGCTGGTGGGGCGCGCACGCGGACGCCGCGACCAGAGCGCGCTGCGCTCGGGCGCGCTGACTGCTGTGGGCGTGTCTGTGGTCTTCGCGCTGATGACGATGGTGGTCTATGTCACCTCGGGGCCGTTCCTTGTCGGGCTGTTCCTGTCGCCAGCCGAGCCAGCGCGGGCCGACATCATCGCGATCGGCGCGTCTTTCCTGATTGTTGCGGCCGTGTTCCAGCTTGCGGATGGCGCGCAGGTGATGGCAATGGGGCTGCTTCGCGGGGTGCAGGACACACGCGGGCCGATGTTGATAGCGGCATTCAGCTATTGGGGCGTGGGCCTGCCGACAAGCTATTTTCTGGGGATAAGACTGGATTATGGCGGTGAAGGGGTCTGGGCCGGGCTGGTGGTCGGACTGTCGGTCGCCGCGCTGCTGTTGATGATGAGGTTCTGGCGCGGGCCGGGCAGGGTGGACGCGCAGCCATGGCACGCATGATGGACGGAATGGACTGGCGCGCGCTGCTGATGGGACTGGCCTTTGCGCTGATGTGGTCCTCGGCCTTTACCTCGGCGCGGATGATCGTGGCCGATGCGCCCCCGCTCTATGCCCTGAGCCTGCGCTTTTTCGTATCGGGGTTGATCGGGGTGGGCATCGCCCGTGCGCTGGGCCAGAGCTGGAACCTGACGCGCGGCCAGTGGCGGGCCGTCGTGCTTTTCGGGATCTCGCAGAATGCGCTCTATCTGGGGCTGAACTTCGTGGCGATGCAGACCATCGAAGCCTCGCTCGCGGCGATCATCGCCTCGACCATGCCGCTGCTGGTTGCGCTTGCCGGATGGCTGATCCTGCGAGAGCGCCTGCGTCCGCTGGCGGTGGCCGGGTTGGTTGCGGGGTTTGTCGGGGTGGCGCTGATCATGGGTGTACGGCTGGGCGGCGGCGTGGATCTGTTCGGGGTCGTGCTCTGTGTGCTCGGGGTGGTCTCGTTGACCGTCGCCACGATGAGTGTTCGCGGCGCTTCAGGTGCTGGTGGGAACCTGCTGATGATCGTGGGCATGCAGATGCTGGTGGGCTCGCTGGTGCTGATCCTGCCCGCGATGGCCCTGGAAGTGCCCGAGGTCAACTGGACATGGCGGCTTGCGGCAGCCTTCAGCTATACTGTGCTTGTGCCTGGTCTGGCGGCAACCTGGGTCTGGTTCGCGCTGGTGGGGCGGATCGGCGCGGTCCGGGCCGCGAGCTTCCATTTTCTCAACCCGTTTTTCGGAGTGGCCGTGGCGGCGGTCCTTCTGGGCGAGGCGCTGGGTGTGTTCGATGTCATCGGAGTGCTGGTGATCATGGGCGGTATTCTCGCCGTGCAGCGGGCGCGCATGATCCGGCCGGAGGTTTGAGGGGCAGCCGCCCTGTCGCCACCATCGCTCTGACCAATTGCGTCGTAACAGCGACTTTCCCGCCTCAAGCAGGGCACGCCCCATGAGAAACCCCTTGGGTACTCGGGCAAGGATAAAGGCTCAGACGCTGAGAAAGGCGTCCTCGACCTCGCGTGTGAAACTCGCGGGCGTGCCCTGCCAGGCAACTGTGCCCCGCTCGAGGATCACGCAGCGATCGGCAAAGGGCAGGATTTCCGAGAGCGTCTTGTCCACCAGCAGGATCGAGAGCCCTTCGGATTTCAGCTTTGTGATGGCTGCCCATATCTCCTGGCGGATGACCGGAGCAAGCCCCTCGGTCGCCTCGTCCAGCAGCAGCAGCCGAGGGTTGGTCATAAGCGCACGGCCAATGGCAAGCATCTGCTGCTCGCCCCCCGACAGTGTGGCGGCAAGCTGGGTCTCGCGCTCTTCGAGACGCGGGAAAAGCGTATGCACCCGCGCCATGTCCCAGAAGCCGTGACGGGCGGCGGCGATGAGGTTTTCGCTGACCGTCAGGTTCGGGAAGCAGCGCCGACCCTCGGGCACCAGACCAAGCCCGAGCCGCGCTGCGCGAAAGGACGGCCAGTCGCTGATATCCTGACCGGCGAAGCGCACGCTGCCCGAGCGGAGCGGCAACATACGGCAGGCTGTCGCGATGGTGGTGGATTTGCCCATTCCGTTGCGGCCCATCAACGCCACGGCCTCAGCTTCGTTCACATGCAGGCTGACGCCGAACAATGTCTGAGAGGCACCGTAGAAGACATGAAGATCGTCGAGTTCGAGGAGCGCGCTCATGCCGATGTCTCCTCGCCCAGATAGACCGCGCGCACCTGTGCATTTGCGCGGATGTCGTCAACTGATCCTGTGGCGATGATGCGCCCATAGACCAGTACCGAGATGCGGTCTGCGAGCCGGAACACGGCATCCATGTCATGCTCGACCAGCAGGATCGGCGCTTCCTGCCTGAGGGTCTGAAGAAAGCTCACCAGCCGCGCCGTGCCTTCGGAGCCGAGTCCGGCCATCGGTTCGTCAAGCAGGAAGCAGCGGGGTTTGAGCGCGAGCGCGACGGCAATCTCCAGCAGACGGCGTTCGCCATGGCTGAGAACGGCGGCCTCGACCGAGGCACGGCTGTCGAGGCCCACGCGGCTGAGGATCGCACGCGCTTCGTCGCGAAGCGGTCTGTCGCGCATGACAGGCTTGAGGAAGCGGTAGCTGTGGCCTTGCCGGGCCTGAACCGCCAGCATGACATTGCGCAGCGCCGAATACTCCGGAATCAGCGAGGAGACCTGAAAGCTGCGCCCCAGACCCAGCCGGGCGCGGTTTGCCACCGATAGCGCCGTTATGTCTTGCCCGCCGAGCCGGACCTCGCCGGCATCTGGGGTGATCTTTCCCGACACGAGTCCCATCAGAGTGGACTTGCCGGCGCCATTGGGGCCGATCAGGGCATGGATCTCGCCGGGCAGCAGCGTAAGCGAAACATCATCCGTGGCCTTGAGCGCGCCAAACGCCTTGGACAGCCCACGCAGGTCGAGAACCGGATCAGCCATTCTGCGCCCTCCCCGCAAGGAGCCCGATCAGGCCGCCGCGCGCGAACAGCACCACGCCCAGCAGGACGAGACCCAGCCAGAGCTTCCAGTGTTCAGTCAACCCGCCAAAGAATACCTCGAAGCCGACGAGGATTGCCGCCCCCGCGACAGGCCCGAACAGACGCCCGACCCCGCCCAGGATGATGATGACAATCAATTCGCCGGACATGGTCCAGGCCAGCATTGCCGGACTGACGAAGCGTGTCAGATCCGCCATCATGGCACCGGCAAGGCCGGTGATCATGCCCGAGATGATGAAGCCGACCAGTTTGATGCCGAAAGGCGAGATGCCGATGGCCGCGGCACGGTCCGGGTTCTGACGGATGGCCATCAGGGCTGCCCCGAAGCGCGCAGCGCGCAGCATGGCGAACAGGATCAGGGCCGCGATTAGCACGGCATAGGACAGCAGGAACATGTCCCATGGCCGTGCCGTATTCAGCCCCGGAAACTGGTTGCGCACGAAGATCGGCAAGCCATCCTCGCCACCATAGGCCGGCCAGGACAATGTGAAGAAAAAGCCCATCTGCGCGAAGGCCAGCGTTATCATGATGAAGAAGATGCCCGAGGTGCGCAACGACAGCGCACCCACGACTCCGGCGACGGCGCCCGAGAGGATCATCGCAATCGCCCAGATCGGCAGCATCTGGTTGGTGCCTGGCAAGCCCAGAACCGTGGTGCCGCTGAAGGCATGATGCGCGGCGATACCCGCGACATAGCCTCCCAGCCCGAGATAGAGCGCGTGGCCGAAAGACACCATGCCGCCCAACCCCAGCGCGATGTTCAGCCCCACTGCGGCAATGGCCAGAATGGCAATCCGTGTGGCCAGCGTGATGATGAAGGGTTCGTTCGCCATCAGTGCCCAGAGCGGCACGGCAAGGAGTGCCGTTGCGATCAGGGCATTGAGCAGCCACTCCTTGCGCGTGCTATCCATGGGCGGGGAACAGTCCTTTGGGCCGGAAGATGAGGACAAGTGCCATCAGCAGATAGATCAGCATCGAGGCTAGCGCCGCGCCGACCCCCATAGCCTGCGACGTGTCAAGAAAGGCTGCAAATACGCGCGGCAGCAGGAAGCGCCCCATCGTGTCGATCACGCCGACCAGGAGTGCGCCGACCATTGCACCCTTGATCGACCCTATTCCGCCGATAACGATGACCACGAAAGCCAGAATCAGCACGGGTTCGCCCATGCCCACCTGCACCGACTGGATCGCTCCGACAAGGGCGCCGGCAAGCCCGGCAAGTGCTGCGCCAAGGGCAAAGACGATGGTGTAGAGTGCGCGGATATTCACCCCGAGCGCCGCAATCATCTCGCGGTCTGATTCACCCGCGCGAATGCGGATGCCCAGCCGCGTCTTCGCGATCAGCACCCATAGCCCCAGCGCGACGGCAATGCCGAACCCGATCAGCGCAAGGCGGTAGAGCGAATAATCGACGATCCCGAGGCTCACTGTGCCGCGCAGTGCAGAGGGCACGTTCAGATAAAGCGGGAAGGGGCCGAAGATCAGTCGCATGGCCTCGGACAGGATCAGGATCAGCGCGAAGGTGGCAAGCACCTGATCGAGATGGTCGCGCACATAAAGCCTTCGGATGACCAATACCTCGATCAGCGCCCCGGCGGCGGCTGCAGCTGTCAGTCCGCCCATGAGACCCAGCCAGAAATTCCCGGTGATGCCAGAAACGGCTGCACACAGAAACGCTCCGATCATGTAGAGCGAGCCATGGGCCAGATTGATCAGCCCCATGACGCCAAACACAAGAGTCAGCCCTGCTGACATCAGAAACAGCATCAGGCCGAATTGCACGCCATTGAGCAGTTGTTCTAGAACCAGCGCGAGCGACATGGCAACCCCCGGATTTGGAGCAGAACCTTCCCGGAGCCTCCCGGGGCAGCGGGAAATCGACTAGGCGACCAGAATCGCGAAGCAGGCAAGGCGGGTACGGAGGCCAAGTGTTGTCATCTCTGTCTCCCTGTCTCTCGACTCTTTCGCGGAGTGTTGCGCATGTCGGGGAGAAAATCAAATACTTTAAGCATGAAATTTCATACTTGAAGAAAATACCGTTGATGGCGGTGAGCACCCGAAGGTGGAGAAGCTCAGTCGAGAGGGCCGAGCAGCGCCTGTGTCAGCGCGCTACCGGCTTCTTCCAGACCGGCAATCACGTCGAAATGGTGGCGCGTCCCGTCGACGACCAGCCGCGCCCTTGTGCCTTCACGGTCCCATGCCTCGCGCAGCAGGGCCGACTGGCGAAGGAACTCCGGGCGTTCGTGCCCTCCCACCCAGCATGTCACTGCACTTCCGGGCACCGGCAGGTGCAGACAAGGGCTCTCGGCAGCGGCAGTTTCGGGGGTTAATCGCAACTGTTCGTTCATCTGTGCGGCCATTAGCGGGCGCAGGTCATGTACGCCCGAGATCGAGAGCACATGCGCGACCCTTTCGCGCACCGCAAGGCGCGTGTCCGTGCACAGCATCCGGGTAACAAGATGACCGCCCGCCGAATGTCCAGTCAGATGAATCGGTCCTGAGACTTGCGCGGCGGCACACTCGATGGCACATGCGATCTGTGCCGTAATCTCGGGCAGGCAGGCTTCGGGGGCCAGTGTGTAGCTCGGCACGGCAACGGCCCATCCTTGCGCGCGTGGCCCCGCCGCCAGATGTGACCAGTAGCTCTTGTCGAAGCGCTGCCAGTAGCCGCCATGCACAATGACCACCAGCCCGTGCGGTTGACCTTCTGGCAGGAACAGGTCCAGCCGTTCACGCGGGGCAGCGCCATAGGCCGTGTCGATCTGGCCCCGCGCCGAATCGCGAAACTTGGCCGCGCGCTTCGCCCATTGGTCGGGAAAGCTCTCTGCTCCTTCGATATGAGGCGCATTGGCCAGTGCCTCATCCCAGTCGATCCCGTCAAGCTGCCTGGTCATCTGGTCACCTCGTTGATATGTCTTTCAAATTCAGCGCGCGCACGCGCCCAGACGCCTTCCTCCATCCGATCGAGCGTCAAGAGATGCGGCAACAGCTGTGCCGCGAAATCCTGCGAGGATTCTACCGGCAGCAATGACGGAAGGTTGTCGATGGCCATGACATCAAGCGGTGGCTGTCCGGCCACGCGCAGGACTGGCCGCGCCCAGTCGGTCACGCGGTCATAGACCTTGATGGGCGAGAAATCCGAATCGGGGTCGCAGGCGATATCCCCGATGATACGCAGTGCGCGGGGCGCGCGGGCGGCTTCGGCTGGCACGAATACAGGCGTGCCCGGTCGCGCAAGTATGCAGTTCAGAAACACCTCATGCGCAAGCACTTCCGGAAAGGGGCCGCCATGGGCTGTCTCGGCCATGTCCCATTCGGTTACCGCCGGGCCCAATGCGCGACAGAGATCGCCCGCGCCCCTGCCCACCCGCCCCAACGCCCCGATGATGAGCGCGCGCGGCAATTCAAGACCCTCAAGCGCCTGCGCAGCGGCAGCCCGGAGTGCCGCTTGGTCGGCGAAGCGCGCCACTGGCGCGCAGATGCCGCCGCGCGCCTGCGCGCCATATGCAAGCAGCGACACGGCCGCCCCTGCATAGCCCGCCCAGTACCCGAAGGCCGCCACCCGCCGTCCCTGTTCGTCGGTGAGGTATTCGAGATCATGGAGTACCCCTCCTCCGGCACGAAACCGCGCCAGCAGCACCTGCCCGGCAGGCTGGCCCTTGAAGGCATGGCCGAAGAATATGTGCCGATGTCGCAACGGTGTGCCGTCGGCAGGCAATTCCTTCAGCCCGAAGATGATCGCATCGTCCGGCGCATCAGGCCAGCTTGCAAAAGCGGCTGCCCTGGCCCCGGCGCCAAGATAGGGTCCGAGTGGCAAGGCACGCTGGAGACTTTCCTCGATGGTGACGCGATAGCCTGAACCCACCAAGGCGCGCACGCCTTCGGGCGTGATGCCGACACGTTCCTCCTGGGGACGCTGCTCGGCCCTTATCCACAGATGTGTCATGCCGCGGTCTTTCCGAAAACCTCGCGCAGAATCCCGGCAAGTTCAGCGGCATCCTGCTCGGTGAAGGCATCAGGCTGATCGCTGTCGATGTCCAGGACGCCGATGATCGCGCCTTGCGCATCCCTGACCGGCAGCACAAGCTCCGAGCGGGTCGACGAGGAACAGGCAATATGGCCTTCGAACGCCTCGACATCGGGGACAAGCTGGAGGACCTCGCCCGTGCGCGCACAGGCTCCGCAGACGCCCCGCTCGAAGGGAATGACCAGGCAGCCATGCCCGCCCTGGTAGGGGCCGATCTTCAGCAGGCCCGGCTCGGAGACACGGTAGAACCCGGTCCAGTCAAAGCGGTCATCGGAATGGTGAATCTCGCAAGCCAGTGTCGCCATCAGCGCGATGGCGTCGGTCTCATCGTCGGTCAGCGCCAGAATGCGCGCGCGCAATCCCTCGTAATCGGTCATGAATGTCCCTCCCGGATGTGCCGGAGCGCGCAGTCGCGACGCGGCCGCGCCCCCCTCGATGGGGGGCAAGGCCGCCCCCCCCTCACGCAAGTTCCACTGCGATCGCCGTGCCTTCGCCGCCGCCGATGCAGATCGCGGCCACGCCCCGCTTCAACCCGCGTGCCTCCAGCGCGTTGAGCAAAGTCACCATGATCCGAGCACCCGACGCGCCAATCGGATGTCCCAGCGCGCAGGCCCCGCCATTGATATTCACGACATCGCGCGGCAGCCCCATTTCCCGCATGAAGGCCATCGGCACGACGGCAAAGGCTTCGTTCACCTCCCACAAATCGACATCCGAGACCTTCCAGCCCAGCCGGTCGAGCAGCTTGCGTGCGGCTGGCACGGGCGCGGTCGTGAACCAGCCCGGCGCCTGCGCGTGGCCTGCATGGCCACGAATCCAGCCGCGCGGTTTGCAGCCCAGCCGTTCGGCGGCCTCTGACGAGCCCAGCAGCAGCGCCGCGGCACCGTCCGAAATCGACGAGGCATTGGCAGCGGTGACGGTTCCGTCCCTGCGGAAGGCCGGCTTGAGTTGCGGGATCTTCTCGGGCCGCGCGGTCTTCGGCTGTTCATCCTCGGACACCACGACGTCGCCCTTGCGATTGGTGAGCGTCACTCGCGTGATCTCCTTCGCGAAGGCACCAGACGCCTGCGCCTCGAGTGCGTTCGAGAGCGAGCGCAGGGCATACTCGTCCTGAGCCTCGCGGGTGAACTGGAAATGCTCGGCACAATCCTCGGCAAAACTGCCCATCAGGCGGCCCTTGTCATACGCATCTTCCAGCCCGTCGAGGAACATGTGGTCGATCACTTGCCCATGCCCCAGACGCGCGCCCGCGCGCATCTTCGGCAGAAGATACGGGGCCTCGCTCATGCTTTCCATGCCGCCTGCCACCACCACCCCGGCGGCTCCCAGAGCGATCTGGTCATACGCGATCATCGCGGCCTTCATTCCGGAGCCGCACATCTTGTTCAGCGTCGTCGCGGGCACCTCATCGCCTAACCCAGCCTCGAAACCGGCCTGCCGCGCAGGCGCCTGCCCTTGCCCGGCAGGCAGAACGCAGCCCATCAGCACCTCGTTGACTTCCGACACCGCCAGGCCTGCATTCGCAAGAGCACCGGAAATGGCTGCTCCGCCTAGTCGTGCGGCCGGTACGCCAGCGAATATCCCCTGCAACCCGCCCATCGCAGTGCGCGAGGCACCCAGAATTGCAACCTGTTTCATCTCGCCATCCCTTTATGCTTCCCCGGCAAGGAGTTGGTAATCCTTGGCAGATACTCTCACCAAAACCAAGCACAGGAAAGGGGTTCGGATGCAGGTCACCTTTGGGCGCGCGGGGGAGGCACTGGTCGTGTCCGTGCAGGAATCCCGGCTGGATGCCGCCGTCGCGCTGACGTTCAAGGACATGATCCGTGATGCGATGGAACTACCCGGTTCTCCGGTTATCCTTAACCTCTCGCAGGTCGAGTTTCTGGACAGTAGCGGGCTAGGTGCGATTGTCGGCGTGATGAAACTGCTCGGCCCGGACCGACCACTGGAAATCGCAGCCTTGTCGAGCAGCGTTCGAAAGCTGTTCCGGTTGACGCGGATGGATACGGTCTTTCGTATCCATGACCGGGCTCCAAAGACCGAATCGATCAGCGCGGCGGAATGAGGGCGGGCGCACTTGCGCATGACCAGCCCGATTCACGGCGGGGATTCTGGAAAGGGGTCATGATGACGGACCGCAGACAGGTCCTTCGACTTGAATGTCTGGGCAAGCTCGATGACATCCGCTGCACCTTGCGCGAACTGGACAGCTACCTGGCAGGATGCCCCATCCCCGCAGACTGGGTCGAGGACCTCAATCTCGTCCTCGCCGAGGTGATGACCAATATCGCGCGCCACGGCTACCCGAACGAACCTGGCAGGATCGCGCTGCAACTCATCCGGACCGAAAACTCGCTGGAATGCCATATCATCGACCAGGGCATTTCCTTCGACCCGTCCCTGCTGGGCCGGATTGCCCCGGACCCTCTGGACCTGCAGGAAGGTGGCTATGGCTGGTTCATCATTCGTAATCTGACACGGCAGATCAGCTATGAGCGTGCTGATGGCCACAATGTGCTGTGCTTCTCGATCCCGGTCCAGACTGTCAATTGAACACGGGCACCCCCATGATCCGCTACCATGCCGCCCTGCCCCGGACTTCGCGGCGCAGAGGTGAGCCATCAAGGTCAGTGCGTGTCAGTTCAGCGCTATCTGGAGCGGATAGTGACCGTCGCGAAAATCGCCGAACAATTCCGCCAGATCCGGGTGTTCCACCGGCTCACCTGTGTCGTCCAGCACAAGGTTCTGCTCGGACACATAGGCGACATAGAAACTTTCTTCGTTCTCGGCCAGCAGGTGGTAGTAAGGCTGGTCCTTGCGCGGCCGGCTCTCTTCAGGGATAGCGCTATACCATTCCTCGGTATTGGCGAAAGCCGGATCGACGTCGAATATGACGCCACGGAAAGCGTGGCGCCGGTGCCGGACGACCTGTCCCAAATGATATTTTGCGAGGCGATTTTCCATGTCCTGTCCCTACTGCGACATTAACTCAGATGGAAGTGATAAGTCCATGGCATAGCCCTGCGATGCGGGAAACAATTTGTCGAGTTTGACTGAACAACACCGGGGTTTCGGCCGGTTCCCTTGGGGCCTTGTCGTGCAGGTGCGTTTGCGCGAGCATGCATGGAAGTTGCGTTGCACCCGGGGCACGGCATGATAGAACAGGGGCGGTATCAGCGCCGGAGCTTGCCTGAAAACCAGGCGCAGCATTCGGCCTTCGCGAATGGAGAGAGGAGTTCCCATGACCAATGTCGTTATCGTTTCCGCGGCCCGTACCGCCGTCGGCTCGTTCGGAGGCGCTTTTGCCAACACACCGGCACATGACCTTGGCGCGGCAGTACTAAAGGCCGTGGTCGAACGTGCGGGCATTGACAAGGCCGATGTGTCCGAAACCATTCTCGGGCAGGTCCTGACCGCAGGCCAGGGCCAGAATCCGGCGCGTCAGGCGCATGTCAATGCGGGATTGCCCATCGAATCCGCTGCATGGTCTCTCAATCAGGTCTGCGGTTCCGGGTTGCGGGCCGTGGCGATCGGCGCACAGCATATCCAGCTTGGCGATGCGGCCATCGTCATCGCAGGCGGGCAGGAGAACATGACGCTCAGCCCGCATGCCGCGCATCTGCGCGCGGGTCAGAAGATGGGCGACATGAAGATGATCGACACGATGATCAAGGACGGCCTCTGGGATGCCTTCAACGGCTATCACATGGGCCAGACCGCCGAGAACGTGGCCGAGAAATGGCAGATCACCCGAGAGGAGCAGGACAGTTTCGCCGTCGCCAGTCAGAACAAGGCCGAGGCCGCACAGAAGGCAGGCAGGTTTGCCGACGAGATCGCGCCCTTCACGGTCAAGACTCGCAAGGGCGATATCGTGGTCGATCAGGACGAATACATTCGCCACGGTGCCACGATGGAAGCCATGCAGAAACTGCGTCCGGCCTTTACCAGGGATGGCACGGTCACGGCGGCCAATGCGTCGGGTCTGAATGATGGCGCGGCAGCGGTGCTGCTGATGACGGCCGAGGAGGCTGAAAAGCGCGGTCTGACGCCACTTGCGCGTATCGCAAGCTACGCCACAGCGGGGCTTGATCCGTCGATCATGGGTGTCGGGCCGATCCATGCCAGCCGCAAGGCGCTGGCAAAGGCGGGCTGGAGGCCCGAGGACCTGGACCTTGTCGAGGCCAACGAGGCCTTCGCCGCGCAGGCCTGTGCTGTCAACAAGGACATGGGCTGGGATGTCGAGAAGGTCAATGTCAATGGCGGAGCGATTGCCATTGGCCACCCCATCGGGGCCTCGGGCTGCCGAATCCTGAACACGCTGCTGTTCGAGATGCAGCGTCGCGATGCCAAGAAGGGTCTGGCAACGCTCTGCATCGGTGGCGGTATGGGTGTCGCCATGTGCCTCGAGCGCTGATGCGCAGTCACTTGCGCAATAATCTTGCGCAAGTGACCCGACTTATATAGCACTTGTTTCGCAACCTATAATTCCTGTCAGGAGGGGAACAGAATGGCAAGAGTGGCATTGGTCACAGGAGGGTCGCGCGGCATCGGCGCCGCCATTTCACAGGCACTCAAGGCACAGGGCTGCACTGTCGCCGCGACTTACGCGGGCAATGACGATGCGGCCGCCAAGTTCACGTCAGAGACCGGTATCAAGACATACAAGTGGAACGCCGCCGATTACGAGGCTTCCAAGGCCGGGATTGCAAAGGTCGAGGCCGAGCTCGGTCCGATCGACATCGTGGTGGCGAATGCGGGTATCACCCGCGATGCGCCCTTCCACAAGATGACACCCGAGCAGTGGAAAGAAGTCATCGACACCAACCTGACGGGCGTTTTCAACACCATCCATCCGGTCTGGCCCGGCATGCGCGAGCGCAAGTTCGGGCGCATTGTCGTGATTTCCTCGATCAACGGGCAGAAAGGTCAGTTCGGTCAGGTGAACTACGCCGCCACAAAGGCTGGTGATCTGGGTGTCGTCAAGAGCCTTGCGCAGGAAGGTGCACGTTTCAACATCACCGCGAATGCGGTCTGCCCAGGCTATATCGCGACCGAGATGGTGATGGCCGTACCGGAAAAGGTGCGCGAATCGATCATCGGCCAGATCCCGGCCGGACGTCTGGGTGAACCCGAGGAGATTGCGCGCTGCGTGGCGTTTCTGGTCGCGGATGAGGCGGGCTTCATCAACGGCTCGACCATCAGCGCGAACGGGGCGCAGTTCTTCGTCTGAAGACACCGCCGGATTGTCGGCGCGCTCCTTTCGCACTCGTGCAGGGAGGGCGGCGATGAAGCCCCGATTCTACTGACGCAGGAAAAACAGAACGGCCCGCTTTTGGCGGGCCGTTTGACATTGTGGGGAAAGAGCGATCAGGTGTGGGAGAGACGCTCGATTTCCTCCTTCAGGCGAAGTTTCTGCTTCTTGAGTTCAGAGATTTGAAGGTCGTCAATCCCGGGGCTTCGCTGGGCCATCTCGACCTGTTCAGAGAGATGTTCGTGTTTCCGGCGGAGTTCAGCAATATGGGAACTCAATGACATTAAAGGTCCTCCTGCTCTGATTTGGGTACCCTGATTGCACCACAGCGTCACGCATCTGTCACCAAAAAACGGTGTGACCAACTGTCATATGCGCCGAAATCTGCTGGCATGGTCAGCAACAGTTAAACAATGACGCGCTGCGCCTCCTGATCGGTGACCCCGAAGACACGCTTGTAACGTGCAACCTCTTCAGCCGGGCCCATTGCCTTGTTCGGATTGTCCGACAACTTCACCGTGGGTCTGCCATTGGCGGAGACTGCCTTGCAGACCAGACTGAAAGGCGCGAGGCCATCGTCAGGGGCCAGACCCCTGAAATCATTTGTCAAAAGCGTGCCCCAACCGAAACTGGCCCTGACCCGTCCGGCAAATCGGGCATGCAGCGACTCGATCCTGTCCACATCCAGCCCGTCCGAGAAGATCACCAGTTTCTTCCGCGGATCCTGCCCGCGTGACTGCCACCAGCGAATCGCCGTCTCGGCCCCTTTGGCCGGATCGCCCGAATCGATACGGATGCCGGTCCAGTCCGACAGCCAGTCAGGCGCGCGTTCGAGAAACCCCTCGGTGCCGAAAGTGTCGGGCAGGATGATGCGCAGATTCCCCGAATGCTCGGCCTGCCAGTCGGCCAGCACCTGATAGGGGGCCTGGGCAAGTGCCGCATCGGAGCTTGCCAGTGCGGCATAGACCATCGGCAGTTCATGCGCATTCGTCCCGATCGCCTCGACTTCACGCCGCATGGCGATCAGGCAGTTCGACGTTCCGGCAAAGCGGTCGCCCAGCCCCTCCATCATGGCCTGCACGCACCAGTCCTGCCACAGGAAGGAATGCCGTCTGCGCGTGCCGAAATCGGCGATGCGCAATTCCTCGAGCTTCTGCAACCGCTCGATCTTTTCCCAGACTCGGGTCATCGCGCGGGCATAGAGCACCTGCAACTCGAAGCGCTTCATCCGGCCAAGTACAGCGCGCGAGCGCAGTTCCATCAGCACGGCCAGCGAAGGAATCTCCCAGAGCATCACCTCTGGCCAGGACCCTTCGAAGGTCAGTTCATACTGATCGCCAACGCGCTCCAGATGATATGGTGGCAAGCGGAAGCTCTCGAACCACTCCATGAAATCGGGGCGAAACATCTGGCGGATGCCGTAAAAGGTGTTGCCGCGCAGAAAGGTCGACTCGCCCCGCGAGAGCGAGAGTCCGCGGATATGGTCAAGCTGTTCACGCAACTCGCCCTCGTCGATCAGACGAGCAAGCGGCACATGGGCGGCACGGTTGATAAGGCTGAAGGCGACCTTTGTATGGCGGCGATTGACAAAGACCGACTGACACATCAGCAGCTTGTAGAAATCATTGTCGATCAGTGACCGCACGATAGGGTCGAGTTTCCAGCGGTGGTTATAGACGCGGGTCGCAATATCCATGATTCAGAGAACCGCAATGCCTGCAGCACGCATGTCCTTGAGCGCTCGTGTCATGGAGCCGTCAAGGTCGATTCCTCGGCACAGTCCGGTCAGCACCCGGACCTCGAAGCCGAGCCGCGCAGCATCGAGCGCGGACCAGGCCACGCAGAAATCGGTAGCGAGGCCGACGAATTCGAGCGAGGTCAGTTCGCGCGTGCGCAGATAGCCCTCAAGCCCGGTGGGCGTGCGCTGGTCGTTCTCGAAGAAGGCCGAATAGCTGTCGATAGCGCGCCGGAATCCCTTGCGCAGGATCAGATCGGCGCGCGTGGTGTCGAGCCCGGCATGAAACGCCGCGCCATGACTGCCCTGCACGCAATGGTCGGGCCAGAGCACCTGCGGGCCATAGGCGGCCTCGATTACCTCCATGGGCGCGCGCCCTGCATGCTGGCTGGCGAAGGAGGCGTGGTCGGCCGGGTGCCAGTCCTGCGTGAGGATCACGGCCTCTGCTTCGGCCATGCGGGCGTTGATGCCCGCCACGATCTCGTCACCCCCGGCTACGGCAAGCGCGCCAGCGGGGCAGAAATCATTCTGCATGTCGATCACGATCAGCGCATGGGTCATGGTCTGGCACTCCTTCAGGGCGAATGGCTAAGCCTTGCGCGCGGCTGCGTCAATGCGGATGGCTTGCGCGCGGCGTCGCGACTTCGTAAATGCTATCGCATGCTGACCGTTGCCGCACTTTATCAGTTCACTCGCTTTGACGACCCTGCCGCGCTGCGCGGTCCGCTTCTGGCGCTGACCGAGGCGCATGGTGTGAAAGGGTCTTTGCTGCTTGCCTGCGAGGGGATCAACGGAACGATTGCGGGCACACGCTCGGGGATTGATGCGGTGCTCGCTCATATTCGCGCCCTGCCGGGCTGTGCTGGCCTGGAATGGAAGGAAAGCCCGGCCCGGACCATGCCATTCGGTCGCATGAAGGTGCGGCTGAAACGCGAGATCGTTACCATGGGCCAGCCCGATGTCGATCCGCGCGCCGGTACCGGGCATTACGTCGCGCCCGCCGACTGGAACGCGCTTATTTCCGCCCCCGATGTGGCCGTGATCGACACGCGCAATGATTACGAGGTCGCGATCGGCAGCTTTGATGGGGCGATCGACCCCGGGACCAGCAGCTTCCGCGAGTTTCCCGATTGGTGGCAGGCGAACAGGCACCGCTTTCACAACAAGCGGATCGCCATGTTCTGCACTGGCGGCATCCGCTGCGAGAAATCGACGAATTACCTGCTCTCGCAGGGGTTCAAGGAGGTCTATCACCTGAAGGGCGGTATCCTGCAATATCTTGAAGAAGTGTTGCCCGAGCACAGTATGTGGCGGGGGGCATGTTTCGTCTTTGATCAGCGTGTATCGGTAGAACACGGACTGAAGCCAGGCGCGCATTTGATGTGCCACGCCTGCCGCCGTCCACTCAGGCCCGAGGACACGCAACGCCCCGATTACGAGGAGGGCGTGCAATGCCGTCATTGCGTGGACGAGTTCACGCCCGAGCGCCGCGCGGCCTTTCGCGAGCGCCAGCGCCAGATCCGGCTTGCGCAGGTGCGCGGGGCGCGTCACCTCGGAGCGCAAGGAGATGTCTGCTAGGATACCTCTGGTGTTTCCGACTTGCCCCAGTCGGCATGGCGCACTTGGGCAGTTGTGCAACTGATGCTTGACACGATCAGACCCGGAGGCCATCGATACCAAGGGCACAGATTGGGGCCGCGAAGTTTGGTTTCCACCACGGATTGTATTTTTAGGCAGGTGCAGGGTGAAGACAGCAGGTAAGGGCTCGACCGTCGGAATTGTCATTCGAACGAAGGACCGTCCGTTCTTCGTGCTGCGCGCGCTTGGCTCCGTGGCTGCACAGGTGTTTCGGGACTGGCAGATCATGCTCGTCAATGACGGTGGCGATGCGGCCGAACTGGATGCGGCCATTGCCGGTGCCGACTTGCCGCAAGCGCTCATGGACAAGCTGACGCGTCTGCATCTCGACCCCGGCGTGGGGCGCTCGGCAGCGTTCAACCGCGGGGCGCAGGCGCTAAAGACCGAGTTTGTCACCTGTCTGGATGACGATGATACATGGGCCCCTGAATTCCTGTCGGCTCTCGTCGGCTTCTATCGCGAAACCGCAGCACAAGTTCCGGAACTTGGCGGAGTTCTGGCGCGCGTCACTGCCCTGCGTGAGGAACTGACCGAGACGCCGGAGGGTTACGAGATCAAGATCATAGGCGAGGACAACCTGCCCCCGGCGTTCCGTCGGTCCGAGTTCTTCATCAATCCGCTGGCCTATGCCTGCTATCGGCAGGATCTCTATCCGGTGCAATGGATGTTGCGCCGCGAGGCCGTGCTCGAGGTGGGCGGTTTCCCCGAGGTCTTTGACGTCATGGAGGATCGCGCCTTCATGAACCGGTTCCTGATGCGCTACCGTCTGGCGCTGCTTGATCGTCCGCTGGCCTTTCACCATCGCCGCGTGAATCGCTCCACCGACAAGCAGCGCAGTGTCCTGCTCAACACGCTCGACAACCCCTCCTATGACTGGCGACTGTTTGCGGATCTGGCGCGACCCGGTTTCGATCTGGCAAAGCGTGCGACAGAGGCGCAATTGCTGCGCAGCGTCGCGGCCGATCTGCTGGCCGAGGTGAATTACGAGACCAGCGCGATCTGGCAGAAGGTGCATGGCGAGATGCGCACGCTTGTCACAAGGCTGGATGCAGACAAGGCCGAGCTTCTGTCCCAGATCTCGGCACAGGCGGAACGTGCCGCCACTGTCGATGCACGCGCGCAGAGGGAGGCTCCGGAAGAACCCGAGGCCCCGGAACTGAGTGTCGCGCCAGAGAAGGTGGCGTATGATCTCTGGCGCCTGTTCGAGGCGCATGAGCATGCCCAGCATGTTGCACCCGGTGTGCGTTTTGCCGAAAGGCTGGAACTGTCGCGCAGTGCTTCGCAGCAGGGGTTGCTGCTTCATGTGTCACCTGCGCTGCGCCGTTTCGAGTTGCAGATCCCCGAGACCCGTGACTGGTGCGCGGTCGAACTGGCGCTGGACGGGCTGGCGCTTCCCGGTGGTGGCTTGCGCTGTCATGTGCAGATCTGGTCGCCAGAGGGTTATCTGTTCGAGAGCGCGCTCACCCATTTCGACCCCACACCCGAGGACGCCACGCGTCACAGGCTGGATGGTTTCCAGGTTCATGCCTGCCATGCCGGTCTGGCCAGTATCATCACGCGGGATATCGAGGCGGGCTGGCTGGAACGCGTCAAGCGACCGAAACTCTCGATCATCCTGCCGCGTTACGCACAGAATTTCCGGTTTGTTTGCAAAAATATGGTAATCGAGCATCTCGCAAGCGTTTGACAGCCCAGATATACCCGCATAGCGTGCGGGGAGAGGTTCACACAGGTGTCACAATGGCTCTGTCAGTGATGGGCGAATTTGCGCTGTCCGGGGACCGCGGGATTGATGTGTTCCGCCGTATCGATGACGAAAGGCACCGTCGCCATCGCTACGAATGCATCGCAACGGTCATGCCCGAAACCGATAGTGTCGAGGGCTTCTCGTCCTATGCAAGGCAGAACCCTGACAAGATGCGCCACGCGGCACGTGCATTCATCGGCAACGGTTTTCTGAGCCAGCCGATCTGCCTTGGCGTTCCGTCCAGCTATCCTAAGGCCGGCGCCGCAGAGTCGACCCTGCAACTGTTCCTGTATATTGACTTCTTCCGGTCATGGCACATCGCCGATCAGGAGATCGCGCGCGTCGAGCGGACGATGGCCGAAGCGCGCCCGCTGCGCCCCGTCGATGTGTCGCGGGTGCTGAAGCTTCTGCTGGATTTCAACCGCCTGAAGCGCGCCGCACCCTTTATCCAGGCAGTCTGGCCTGTGTTGATTCAGGCCGCTGCGCAGCGGGTCGATGACCGCTGGCAGAACAACGGCTTTGCGCTGCGCATCGTAGGCGATCTGCAGCGCCGCTCTGGCCATCCTGACAGGGCGCTCGCGGCCTATGAGGGTGCGCTTTCCCTTGGCATGAATCCCCATCGCTGCGGTCTGGCCATCCAGGCCGCGCATGAAGCCGGCAATGTCGATGCGGTGCGTCGGCACCTGACCGCCTTTGAAGAGCACTGGCCCCTGCCCGAGACTCTCTCCGGTATCAAGGCCGCAAACGAGACGACAACCATCGGAGGCCCGAATTGAGCAGCCCTGAACGAGAGAATATTGCCGATATCCTGTGCATCGGTGCGCAGAAAGCCTCGACAAGCTGGCTTCACAATGTGTTGAATGCGCACCCGAGGACCTACGCCTTTCCCAACAGCGCGCCCATTACCTCTACCAACAAGGAGGTGCATTTCTGGGACTGGAACCGCAAGCGCGGGATCGACTGGTATCGTGATCTTCTGGCCCCGCCGTCGCCCGAGCGTCTCTCGATGGATTTCACGCCCGAATATGCGCTGATGCCGGATGCACAGATTCGCGAGTGCAAGTCGTTGAACCCGACGGCTCGCGTGATCTATGTGCTTCGCGATCCGCTGGCGCGCGCCATCTCGGCGCTGCGGATGCATACCCTCTGGCAGAACCGCGAGGCCAAGCCCGAAGAGGTCGAGATCAGGCTTGATGATACGTTCTTCGAATTGCTGAAAAAGGCGCGCCTTTCGGAAAACAACTCTTATCTGGCGAATTACGAACGCTGGGCCAAGCATTACGACAACATCCTTGTGCTCAACTATGAGGAGATCCGCGCCGATCCGGGAGCGGTCATAGACCGGTTGTTCGAATACTGTGGTGTGCGAATTGACGAGATGCCGCCCGAAGCGCAGGAGCAGTTCAACACCCGCATGAAGCGCCGGGTCTGGGCCAGTGTGCCCTATTCCGTCCGCCCTGAAGTGGCCTATTTCCTGCACGGTCTGCTCTGGCCGAAACGGCTTGCGGCCGAGCGGTACTTCAAGGTTCAGTTTCAGGAATATCAGGATGTTCTCAGGGAAGTGGAGCCGGTCCAGGCCGCCCAATGACATTTGAGCTTCCTGACCCCGCTGCACTGGCCCGGACGCTCTGGCAAGCGCCGCTGGCTGAACCCGAGGCAGCCGAGCGCACGCTTGAAGCGGCCATTCGGCAGGGATCGGACTATGCGCTTGTCAAGAAGCATCTGGAGGCGTTGTTCCGCCTTGGTCTCCCGGCTCATGACGCTGCCTGCGCCGCCCGCGATCGCTGGCCCAATTCCATCGACATGGCACGCCTTGCATTCGAGACGTGCCCGACTGATGCGCAGGAGGCGGCACTGTCCCGCCTGGCCGATGTTGTCATTCGTGCCAACAGGCGGCGTAGCGCGCTGGCCAATGCCTGCTGGCGGTCGTATCGACCGGCACAGGGCTGGCGAGTCCTGACAGAGATCGACCCGGCCTCGCCGACGGTGGTCGAAGACATCTTCCGCCGGGTCGAATGGGCCGTAGCACTGGGCGATTTCACCGCGGCCGAGAGTGATCTTGACTGGCTTGCCACGCGCGGCCATTCCGCGAGGGTCGCGGCGCAGCGACTGTGGCTGCGGTATCGGCGCGACGGGGTTGCCGACGCGATCCGCAATCTGGAGGGGCCAGCGTCGCAAGCCTCGCGGGTCTGCTCCGCATTGTTCGAGATATTCCTGAACGAAAACGATTACGCGCGCGCCCCGGTGGCCCTGTCGCGCTGGAAAGACTGCGCAGATGCGTCCCCGGCGGCGCTGTCGCGGGCGGAACGGCGACTCGCGCTGGAAAAGGGTGATGGTCCGCTGGCGCAGGCAATGCTGGAGGAAACGCTCGATCCCGATGTCCCATGGCACTGGGGTCCGGTCGATCATGTGCAATGGCTGCGTGCCGGACAACTGACCTTTCAGTCCCCCGAGGTGCTGCTGGCGCATGCCCGCGCGGCCCGCCGGGTTCATCCGCATCATGACTTGCTCTGGGCGCTTGCGCGCCTGCTGCGCGAGGCGGTCGAGGACTGGAGCGACATTGCCCTGGAAAACACGCCGAACGCGGCGCCCGACCGCGCACTGGCGCATGCCCGCGCCGCGCTGCGCCTGGGGCTACCGGGCCAGGGCGCGCGCGCCTTGGCCCCGCTGCGGCATCTGGCGGGCGAGATGCCGATTGCCATGAGGGTCTGCGCCGCACGGGCCGAGACCTTTGCTCTGGCCGGGCGCATCCGCGAAGCACTGGCCGCGCGTGTGCGCGCCCGCGCATGCGCACGCGATTCCGTCCAGCGGGCAGACTGCGCCTTGCAGGGTGCCGAGCTTCATCTGCTGACGGGCGACCTCGCCCAGGCCGAACTTGCCTTGCTTGAGGTCGGCACCCTTTTCCCCGACCGACTCCCCTACCTTCTGGCGCTGGCACGTCTGGCCTTTGCCAAGGGTGATTTCGCGCAGGCCGAATCCGTTCATGGCCAGTTCAATGTGCTCAAGGAAGCGCAGACCGGTGCGCATTCGGCTTGCGATGTTCGAGACCGTATCGTGGCGGATGCACGCATGGCGGTGCAGGGGCAGCAGTCGGCCATGGCGCCCGAGATAGACGTCGCCGATACACTGGCCCAGCTGGGCGCCGCGCGCATCATCGCCGCGCCGGGGCTGGCCGCGTGTCTGTTGCTGCGTGAGAACTGGCGCGGCGGATTGCGGTTCCAGCCCGATCCCGAGGCCAGTATCCCGCGGGTGATCGCGCATTACTGGCAAGGGCCGGAAGGGCCTGCTGTGCCGCGCGCGCGTGCGCGCTGGGCCGCGCTTCATCCGCAGTTCGAGACTCGGATCTTTGATGAGGTCGCGGCCGCTGACTGGTTGGGGGCGGAACACGGGCAGAAGCTGCGCGCGCGCTTTCTTGGGCTGTCGCAACCCGCGCTGCGCGCCGATCTGTTCCGCCTGTGCTGGATGGTGTCGCAGGGCGGAATCTTTGCCGATCTCGACGAATACCCCCGCCTGCCGGTCGCGCCCTGGCTCGCGGGTGCGCGGATGGTGGTCTGCGTGGAGCGTGGCTTTGGCACGATTGCGAACAACTTTCTTGCGGCAACTCCGGGGCATCCGATCTGCGCGCGGACGCTCGATTTCGTCCTCGCCGCGCTTGACCACACCGATGCGCCATATGCCTGGTGGCACACGGGGCCTGCGCAATGGACCCGGGCGGTCATGGCGCACCGGATCGAGCAGCCGGAAGACCTGTCGGTGCGATACCTTTCGCAATCCGCCTATTGCCGCCGGGTCTCGACCAATCTGCCCTATCCGCACAAGCACAGCCCCGAGCACTGGCGCTAGGGTTCAGAAATCCGTCGGCGCGCCCCCTTCGGTCTTGCGCTGCGCGACAAAGGCCATGAGCTCCTCGCGGATACTTTCATCCATCGCCGGTGGGGTGAAATGCTCAACGATCTGGCGGTAGAGTCCGTGCGCCCGCGCAATCGTATCAACGGCCCCATCGCGCTCCCATGCTTCGAAATTGCGCCAGTCCGAGGCCAGAGGGGCGTAAAAAGCCGTCTCGTAGCGCGCCTGCGTATGGCCGACACCGAAGAAATGCCCTCCAGCGCCCACTTCGCGAATGGCATCAACCGCTATGTCGTCGGGGCTGGTGGCCGTAAGCATCGGGTCGAAATAGCGCTGGATCATCTGCAGCACCTCGCAGTCCATGACGAATTTCTCCGGACTGGCAATCAACCCGCCCTCCAGCCAGCCGGCAGCGTGATAGACCATGTTCGATCCTGATTGGACGGCCGCCCAGAGACTGTTGCAGGTTTCCCACATGGCCTGAGCATCAGGAATATTCGCGGTGCAGACCCCGGAGGAGCGTAGTGGCAACCCGTATCGGCGCGCGAGCTGGCCGGTCATCTGCGTCGCGCGCATGTATTCGGGCGTGCCGAAAGCGGGCGCTCCCGTGCGCATGTCCACATTCGAGGTGAAGGTGCCGATGGCCACCGGCGCGCCCGGAGCCACATATTGCAGCAACGCAACCGCGCACAGCGCCTCTGCCAGCGATTGCGCAACCGCACCCGCCATCGTGACCGGCGCCATGGCTCCGGCCAGCGTGAAAGGGGTTACCACCACCGGCTGGCCCCGTCGCGCCAGCCGCAAGGCACCGTCGATCATGGGAAAGTCGTGCCGCAAGGGCGAGACCGAGTTGATATTGGTATACATCCGCGGGGCAGCGTCGAACTCGGCATGGCTTAGCCCTGCTGCGATTCGAACCATCTCCATGGCATCCTCGACCCGCTCGCGGCCAAGGCTGTAGGCATGGACCACCTTGTCGGTCAGTAGCAGCTTTTCGGCGATGCAGTCGAGATGGCGGACAGAGGGATGAATATCGACCGGCTCGACCGGATAGCCGCCTGCCACATGGATGCAGTTGAACGCCTGCGTCAGCATCATGAATTCGCGGAAGGTCGCGAAATCGCCCGAACGCTTGCCGCGGATCATGTCCCAGCTTGATGGTGGCGACGAGACGTTGACAAAGGCCATATGGCCGTCACCGATGCGCACGGCGCGCTCTGGATTGCGCGGGATAATGGTGAAGGCATCCGGTGCACGCGAAAGCATCTCTGCCACGAAATCGCCATCCATGCGGACATTCTGTCCCTCCACGATGCAGCCGGCCTGCCGGAACAGCCCCAGCGCCTCGTCATTCAGGAATTCGACGCCGATTTCCGACAGGATACGCAGCGCGCCCTGGTGGATGGCTTCCACACCGTCCTCGTCCAGAGGCTCGGTCGGGCGATCCGTGTTCACGGGTTGCTGCCAGGGCATCTGATCCAGTCGGAACGTGCTTGTGCGTCGTGCATTGCCGCCGCGCCCGCCCGACCGGCGCCGACGGTCTGACTGGGGTATCTCCATGTCCATCGGCCCCCTGCCACGATTGCATGTCCCCGCCAGCTAGGCGCACGGACGCAGTTTCGGCAAGAGGAGTGTTGGCAACAATGCGGTGTATTCCGGGCCACGACAGGTGTTCATTGACCCGTCATGCCTGCCGTTGACGGATGGCTTGCTGTCTGATCTCCCGCTCAGCCCACCCCGAGCCCGCGCACCCAATCCGCGCTTTCATGGGCGTGTATCTCGGCCGCGCGGATATGGCCGTCAAATCCCTGCGCCAGATCACGGATCAGCCGCCTGGAACGGATCAGCAGATAAACCTCGCCCGCATAGACCGCCGCACGCGTGTAGCCGAACAGCGTCATGGGTGGGGCAAACCGCTTGCGCCCGTCGAAGAGATACATCCGAAAAGCCGGGTAGAGTTCATCCACGGTCTGGGCGATCTGGGCCAGCTGGGCTGCGCGAGCACCCTTTGACAGGCCGCGCCAGACGCCTGCGCCCTGGGCGAATATCTCGAATGTCTGGAAGGGCATGCACAGTTCGATATCGGTTTCGGGTGCTCGTGACAGGCGCAGCCGGCGCTGGGTCTGGGCCTGCAGGCGGCGGCGTTCCTGCTCGGATGCCTGTGCCTGAAAGGCAATCACCTCTGGCGTGCGCATAAGATCGGGCAACTGGGCAGGCACATAGCGGATCTTCTGACCGGTTGCATCCTCGTGCCAGCGTTCCATTGCTGTCCGGCTCTGGTCATCGAGGGCGGCCTCGGTCTCGACCGAGTCGAGGGTCTGTGTCACGGCACCGGAATCCTCGCTCAGCCCGAGCAGCCAGTCGGTCGAGACCTGGAAGCGCGCGGCGATCGCGAGCAGCGTCTCGGCGCGCGGCAGCCGCGGGTCAGGGCCGTTCAGCAACTGCGAGAGCGCCGAGCGGTCGATGCTGATGGCCTGTGCAAATGCGGCCTGGGTCAGGCCTGACTGCGCCAGCAAATGCGTCAGGCGTGCTCGAAACAGGCTGGATGACTCGCGCTTGTTCATGGGCGTTGGTCCTGATGATGATTTCAGTAAACATATGTGACAATGAACTTCAAGCGGGCAGAAAAGTGACGAGAACACTCGTATTGTTGCCGAACAGGTTTGACGGCACTCTCGGGGCGGTCACTGATGGGGGGATGCCGTGCACCGGATCGAAGGGCCAACACTTGCATTGATCGGGTTCTGCTACGGGCTCTGGGCTCTGGCAGGTGCCATGATCTGGCCCATCGCTCCGGTTGCTGCGCTGGCGCTGATGGCCGTCATGGCGGCGCTTCATTCCTCGCTGGTGCATGAATGCCTGCACGGCCACCCGACCCGTAACAGGCGCTGGAACGAAGCGCTTGTTTCCGTGCCGTTATCGGTGATCTATCCTTACCGGCGCTACAGGGCCACGCATCTGGCGCATCATCACGACGAACGGCTCACCGACCCGCTCGAAGATCCCGAGAGTTATTACAAGGCACGCTGGCAACACGACAGGATGCCGCTCTGGCTGCGGGCCATCCTGCGGGTGAACAACACCATGCTGGGGCGTCTGGTTCTGGGGCCGGTGCTGGGTGCCGCGGGGTTTCTGGCGCAGGAGGGGCGCATGTTCCGGGCCGATGTACAAGGCGTGCGAAAGGCATGGCTGCTGCATCTGGTGGGGCTGGTTCCGATGCTGGCACTGGTCTGGAGTTTCGGTATTCCGTTCTGGCTCTACATGGTTGCAGTGGTCTGGCCCTCGCTCTCGCTCATCGCGATCCGCACCTATGCCGAACATCGGTGGCATGACGTCCCCGAGGGACGCACCATCGTTGTCGAGCGTTCACCGCTGGCATGGCTGTTCCTGAACAACAACCTGCATATCGTGCATCACCAGTTACCGCAGGCACCGTGGTATGCACTGCCCCGCCTTTATGCAGAGCGGCGCGATCACTGGCAGAAACTGAACCATGGCTATGTCTATGCCAACTACTGGCAGATGTTCCGTGCCCACGCAATCCGGGCGAAGGAGCCTGTGGTGCATCCGGTTCTGCATCAGATTCCCGCACCACCGCTGCCCGAGACGGGCCCGCCCGTGGCCCCGATGGGCGGGCAGCAAGCATGAGCGGGCTTGCCTGCCTTCCGATGTATGACTGGCCCGAGACGCGGGGTCAGGTTGATGCCTTCCATGCCCGGCTGCGCGCGATGGTCCCGGAACTGCCTGTTGCGCTGACCCGGCCTGGGGATGATGCCGCCCTCCATGCGGTCTGGCGGGACCCGGCGCTGATGTTCGGTCAGAGTTGCTGGGGGCCACTGAATGCAGGCCTGGCGGCGCATGTGGTGATCCTTGGTCAACCCCTCTATGACGATGTGCCGGGTGGGCAGGGGACGCGGTATCGCTCGGCAATCGTGATGCGCGAAGGGCGGGCTTGCCCGGCCCCTGGAAGTTCCTGTGCGTGCCTGCCTGACGGCCTTGCGACCCTGCGCGCCGCCGTCAATGCCCCAGAATCACTCTCCGGTTGCCTCGCGCTGAGCGAAGACATGCAGACTCCGCTGGTTGCGCCTGTTGTCACTGGCAGCCACCGTGCCTCGATCCGGGCCGTAGCCGAGGGACGGGCAGATTTCGCGGCCATAGACTGTCGTTCGTGGGCGATGGCGCTGGTCCACGAGCCCGCCGCCCGCCAGCTGACCGTCACCGGATGGACAGCCCTGCGCCCCGGCCTGCCCTTCATCACCTCCATAGCCACCTTGCCCGGGATTCGCGGGCGCCTGACTCAGGCGTTGGCCACTCTCGGCGCCATTCCTGCCCCAGAGGTACCTGCATGACCCAGACCTATCGCGCCATTGTCATCGGAGGGGGAGTCGTCGGCTGTTCGGTTCTCTACCATCTGGCGAAAGCGGGCTGGAGCGATGTCTGCCTGATCGAGCGATCCGAGCTTACTTCCGGTTCGACCTGGCACGCGGCAGGCGGGTTTCATACCCTCAATGGCGACCCCAATGTGGCGCGACTGCAAGCCTATACAATCTCGCTTTATGACGAACTGGAGAAGATGACCGGCCAGTCCTGCGGGTTGCATCTGGTGGGCGGCGTGCAGATGGCCGACAGCCCCGAGCGGCTGGATTTCCTGCGCATGGCCCATGCGCGCGGGCGGTATCTGGGCATGGAGACCGAGATCATCACCCCCTCCGAGGCCAAGGCCATGTTCCCGCTGATGGACGAACGTCATTTCGTCGGTGCGCTCTGGGACCCGGTCGAAGGCCATCTCGACCCTTCGGGCACGACCCATGCCTATGCCAAGGCGGCGCGCATGCTGGGCGCGAAGATAGAGTTGCGCAACCCGGTGGTCGAGATCACGCAGGACCCCGACGGCATGTGGAACGTGGTCACACAAAACGGCACCTGGCGCGCCGAACATGTGGTCAATGCCGCAGGCCTCTGGGCGCGCGAGGTGGGGCGCATGGTGGGGCTGGAACTGCCCGTGCTGGCCATGGAACACATGTATCTGCTGACCGAACCCATGCCCGAGGTGATTGAGTTCAACGAGAGCATGGGGCGTGAGTTGATCCATGTGATCGACTTTAAGGGCGAGATTTACACGCGTCAGGAAGGCAAGGGCATCCTGCTTGGCACCTATGAGAAAGCCTGCAAGCCGTGGTCGCCCGTCCAGACCCCATGGGATTTCGGCCATGAGCTTTTACAGCCCGACATTGACCGGCTGGCACCGTCGCTGGAAGTCGGCTTCCGCCATTTCCCGCCCTATGAGCGCGCTGGCATCAAGCAGATCATCAATGGTCCCTTCACCTTCGCACCTGACGGCAACCCGCTGGTCGGCCCGGTGCAGGGGCTGACCAATTTCTGGTCGGCCTGCGCCGTGATGGCGGGCTTTTCGCAGGGCGGTGGCGTGGGGCTGGTGCTCGCGAACTGGATGACAGCGGGCGATCCCGGCCATGACGTGTTCGGCATGGATGTGGCGCGGTTCGGCGACTGGGCCACGCTGCGCTACACCAATGCGAAGGTCCGCGAAAACTATTCGCGCCGCTTCTCGATCCGCTTCCCGAACGAGGAACTTCCTGCCGCACGGCCGCATCTGACTACACCGCTCTATGACGTGATGGTGCGCGACAATCATGCCGTGATGGGCGACACATGGGGGCTGGAGACGCCGCTCTGGTTCGCACCCTCTGCGGAAGCAGCGCAGGATATCCACTCCTTCCACCGGTCCAACGATTTCGCCCATGTGGGCGCCGAGGTCCGCGTCGTGCGCGAAGGTGTTGGCGTGACCGAGATCGCCAATTTCGCAAAATACGAGGTTTCGGGTCCGGGGGCCGAGGCCTTTCTTGACCGGCTGATGACCAACCGGATGCCCCGGCTTGGTCGAATTGTGCTCTCGCCCATGCTGAACCCGCAAGGCAGGCTGATAGGCGATTTCACGATTGCCCGCGCCGCGCCCGAACGCTTTCTTATCTGGGGCTCGCTCGCGGCGACGAAGTATCATCTGCGCTGGTTCGAGCGCCATCTGCCCTCGGACGGGTCGGTCAGCCTGCGGGCGTTCGGGATGGACCTCATGGGTCTGTCGATTGCCGGACCGAAATCGCGAGAGGTCCTGGCGGCGCTTGTGGATGACGACGTTTCAAATGCCGCCTTCCGTTTCATGGATTTCCGCGAGATGGATGTCGCTGGCGCTCCCTGCATGGTCAACCGCATCACCTACACGGGCGATCTGGGTTACGAGATATGGATGGCCCCGTCCTTTCAGCGCCGCGTCTACATGGCCATCAAGCAGGCAGGTGCCCCCCTTGGCATCCGCGACTTCGGGATGCGCGCGCTCTTGTCGATGCGCTTCGAGAAGAACTTTCCCACCTGGTTTGCCGAACTTCGGCCGATCTACGGCCCGATGGAGGGGGCCATGGAGCGATTCGTCGCCTATGATAAGCCCGGCTTCATCGGTCGCGAAGCTGCGCTGCAAGAGCGTGCTCAGGGACCCCGTCTGCGCCGGGTTTCACTCATCGTCGAGGCTGACGGTGCCGATGCCTTGCATGACGAGCCCATATGGGCGCGCACATCCACGGATTACGGCACAATCTCTGCCCCTCACAGCTTCGGCCCGTCCCGCTTTGACGCGAGCGGCACGGATCTGCCCTCTCCTGTGCCCGCCATCGATGGCGAATGGCGCGTGGTCGGCTGGGTCACCTCGGGTGGCTATGGTCACCATGTCGGCCTGTCGCTGGCACAGGGCTATATCCCTGCCGAACTCGCCAAAGACCCCGAAAACGGAGTATTCGAGGTCGAGATCCTCGGCCAGCGCCGCCCCGCCCGCATTGCGCCTGATCCACCCTTCGACCCAGAGGGTTTGCGCATGCGAAGCTGATTCATGCCTTGCGGAAACTCTCGCCGCAGGCAGGCCCCCTCAGGAAAGACCCATATGAAAGCCGCTCTTTGTACTGCATTCAACGCACCGCTGGAAATCACCGAGATCACACTTGCTGCTCCGCGTGCGGGCGAGGTCGAGGTAACCTTGGCCGCCTGCGCCATCTGTCATTCGGACCTTCACTATATTGACGGGGCGTGGGGTGGCATCTTGCCTGCCATCTACGGTCATGAAGCGGCTGGGTATGTCACCGGGATCGGCGAAGGCGTTCTTGGGCTCGAGATCGGCCAGGCGGTACTGGTCACGCTTATCCGTGCCTGCGGCAACTGCGCCTGCTGCGCCTCGGGCCAGCCCGTACGCTGCGAGCATGCCGCCGAACCCTATACTCCTCTTGCGCTGGCGGATGGCACGCCGGTCACACAGGGGATGAACTCGGGCGCCTTTGCCGAACGGGTCGTGGTCGATGCCAGCCAGCTTGCACCCCTGCCCGAGGACATGCCGCTGGACGTTGCGGCCCTGCTGGCCTGTGGTGTGATCACAGGCGTCGGGGCGGTGATCAACACTGCCGCCATGCCTGCGGGTGTAACAGCGGTAGTGATCGGCACCGGCGGGGTGGGTCTCAACGCCATCCAGGGGGCACGGATCGCAGGCGCGCGCCGGATCATCGCGCTTGATGTCTCCCCCGAAAAGCTTGAGGCCGCGCGTGCCTTCGGCGCGACCGATACCGTGCTCGCCACCGATCCGGACGCCCGCCAGCAGGTCCGCGCCCTGACCGAGGGACGCGGGGCCGAATATGTCTTTGTGACGGTGGGTGCCGTGGTTGCCTATGAGCAAGCGCTGGGTCTCTGTGCCGTAGGCGGCAGCATCATCATGGCCGGGATGACCGGCAACGACGACTACATGCGGCTCAATCCGATGATGGTGGCCTATCAGGAGCAGCGCCTGATCGGCTCGAAGATGGGGGGCACGGTCCTGCGCCGTGACATTCCGCGTCTGATCGAGCTTTACCGGCAAGGCCGGCTCAAGCTCGATGAACTGATATCGGGTCGCTACCCGCTCGACCGGATCAACGAAGCAATTGCCGACACGGCCAGGGGCGGGACAAGGCGCAACGTGATCCTGTTCGACAGTTTCGGGAACCCGCCATCATGAAACTCGAGGCGCTCGAGATCTTCGTCATCGGGACCCCGCCACCCGGTTGGGGCGGGCACTACTGGATCATTGTCCGGCTGACGACCGAATGCGGGTTGGTGGGCTATGGCGAGGTTTACGCCGCAGCAGTCGGACCGCAGGCAATGCAGGCGGTCATCGGCGATGTGTTTGCCCGCCACATGCAGGGCGAGAACCCGGAAAACATCGAGATGATGTTTCGCCGCGCCTATTCCTCGGGTTTCACACAACGGCCCGACCCGACGGTGATGGGCGCGTTTTCCGGGCTTGAGATTGCCTGCTGGGACATTCTGGGAAAAGCGCGCGGGCGGCCTGTCTGGGCCCTGCTGGGCGGGCGCATGAACGAGCGTCTGCGCGCCTATACCTATCTCTACCCGTTGCCCCACCACGAAAAGGCAGAGTTCTGGACCAGTCCCGAGATGAACGCCGAAAGCGCGCTGGCCGCTGTCGAGCAGGGGTTCACCGCGATAAAGCTCGATCCCGCCGGTCCCTATACGATGCGTGGGGGCCATCAGCCGGGGATGCGCGATATAGACCTTTGTGAGCGGATGCTTGCGGCCGTGCGTGCTGCCATCGGTCATCGTGCCGATATTCTTCTTGGCACGCATGGGCAGTTCACGCCGGCAGGGGCGATCCGGCTGGGCGCCGCGATGGAACCCCATCAGCCGCTCTGGTTTGAAGAGCCTGTTCCACCCGATGACATCCCAGCCATGGCCGCGGTCGCGCGCGCGGTCCGCATCCCGGTAGCCACCGGCGAACGGCTTTGCACCAAGGCCGAGTTCGGCGCCGTGCTGCGCGCGGGCGCGGCCAGCATTCTGCAACCTGCGCTGGGGCGCGCGGGCGGGATTTGGGAAGTCAAGAAGATCGCGGCGATGGCCGAGGTCTTCGGCGCGCAGGTCGCGCCCCATCTCTATGCAGGGCCTGTCGAATGGGCCGCGAATATCCATCTTGCCGCTTCCATACCTAACCTGCTGATGATCGAGTGCATTGGCACCGGCGGTGCGTTCCACCTGCCGCTGATCGGCGGCAGCCTGCGCGTGGAGAATGGCTTCGTCATCCCGCCCGAGACGCCGGGACTTGGCATTGCATTTGATGAGGCCATGGCGCGCGCGCACCCCTATTCCGGCAGCTTCCTGCATCTGGAAATGCAGGAGGCCGCCTGCGATTATCAGCACGGAAACAGCTTTGAGGGGGGGGCACCACGCGACTGATTATTTCGCTGAACTGGAACTAGTGGTTGAAACCTGAGCGCGCGTCGGTTTCAATCGGTAAACTGTCGAATTTGGCCGCGTTCCGGTCGCGCTAAGGACGCGGAATACAAGTATTCCTCAGTTATCGAGGCGAGAACAAAAAGAACCAATCCAATCCAACACGGGAGACGACAATGACCCAGAAGAATCGCAAGGCAACCGAGTTGCACAAGGCCGCGCATCTCTATGCTCGGGAATGTCGCAATGGCAAGCTCAGCCGCCGCGAGTTCCTGACCCGCGCCACGGCACTTGGCGTTGCCGCGCCTGCCGCCTATGGCCTGCTCGGCCTGACTGGACCGGCAGCCCGTGCACAGACCCCGCAGATGGGCGGGACGCTGCGCATGCAGATGGACATCAAGGCGCAGCGGGATCCGCGCACCTGGGACTGGTCGGAACTGGCGAATGTCTGCCGCGGCTGGCTGGAGTATATGGTGAGCTACGAACGTGACGGTTCGATCCAGCCAGTCCTTCTGGAAAGCTGGGAGGCCAATGAGGATGCGACCATCTTCACCCTCAATGTGCGCCCCGGCGTCACCTGGAACAATGGCGACACGTTCACCGCCTCGGACGTTGCCCATAACATCGAGCGCTGGTGCGACGCCTCGGTCGAGGGCAATTCAATGGCCGGCCGGATGAGTGCGCTTTCCGAGGATGGCAAGTTGCGCGAAGGCGCTATCGAGATCGTCGATGACCTGACGTTGCGGCTGCACCTCTCCAGCCCGGATATCGCGATCATCGTGAACATGGCGGATTATCCGGCGGCGGTCGTGCATCCATCCTTCACGGGTGACGATCCGGTCGGCAACCCCATTGGCACCGGGCCCTACCGCCCGGTAAGCCACGAGCCGGGCATCGGTGCCGTGATCGAGCGCAATCCCGATCATACCTGGTGGAACGAGGGCAATGGCGCCTGGCTCGACCGGATCGAATTTCTTGACCTGGGTACTGATCCTTCAGCCTGGATGGCCGCTGCCGAAAGCGGCGAGATCGATCTGACCTACCAGACAACAGGTGATTTCATCGACCTGTTCGAGATGGTCGGCCTGCCCTCCTCAGAGGCGATCACGGCATCCACACTGGCCGTGCGCTTCAACCAGATGCAGGCACCCTATGACAATGTGAATGTGCGTCGCGCGCTTCAGATGGCGGTGGACAATGCGATTGTGCTTGAACTGGGCTACAACGATCTGGGCACAGTGGCAGAAAACCATCATGTCTGCCCGATTCATCCTGAATATGCCGAGATGGATCCGCCCGAACTCGACCCCGCGCAGGCGCGTGCCATGATCGAGGCCGAAGGGCTTGCAGACCATGAGTTCGAACTGATCTCGATCGACGATAACTGGCAGGCGGCGACCTGTGACAGTGTCGCGGCCCAGATCCGTGCTGCCGGCATCAACATCCGCCGCACCATCCTGCCTGGCGCGACGTTCTGGAACGACTGGCTGAACTATCCCTTCTCGTCGACCGAGTGGAACATGCGCCCGCTGGGCGTGCAGGTTCTGAACCTGGCTTATCGCTCGGGCGTGGCCTGGAACGAGGCAGGCTTCGCCAATGCCGAGTTCGATACCCTGCTTGATGAGGCAAACGGCATTGCCGATGCAGACGAGCGCCGTGTGGTGATGCTCAAGATCCAGCAAATCATGCGGGACGAGGGCGTGCTGATCCAGCCCTACTGGCGCTCGCTCTATCGCAATGCGCGGCCCAACGTCCTGGGTGCCGAAATGCACCCGACCTTCGAGGTACGCTATCAGCATTACGGTCTGTCCTGACTTCGGCCCTGCGGCGGGGCGATTGCCCCGCCGCTCCCGTCGCCCCTGCACGGGGCCTCGCCCGCAAGCCTGACCCGTGCCCTAGCAGACAGGACTCGCGATGCTTCTTTTCCTCGCCCGCCGTATCGGTGTCATGCTGGTCACTGCTCTGTGCCTGACCTTCGTGGTGTTCTACCTCACCAACCTGCCCGCCAAGCTCGAGACACTGGCCAAGACCCAGGCCGGCTCGCGGATTTCCGATGCCGAAGTGGTCAGCTGGCTGGAACGCAACGGCTACAACCAGCCGATGCTGTTGCGCTATGGCGAATGGCTGGGCGCCGTGCCCGGCTGGACGCGAGAAGCCGATGACGGCAGCATCACCGGGCGCTGCTACCGCCTGGCGAGTGTGACCGAGCCCGGCGCGGCACCTGTCCGCTGCGGGCTGATCCAGGGCTACTGGGGCAATTCCACCCGCTTCCGCGCCGATGTGGCCAATGTGATCTCGGCGCGGCTGGGCGCGACCGGGATGCTCATGCTCTGGGTGCTGATCGTGATGGTACCCATGGCACTGCTGGTCGGGGTTCTGGCCGGGATGCGTGAGGGATCTCGCACCGACCGGTCGCTCTCGACGTTCGCCATCGCCTCGACCGCCACGCCGGAATATGTCTCGGGTGTGGTGTTCATTGCCCTCTTCGCCTCTTCGGCAGTGGGGCTCTCGCCGCTGCTGGTAAGTTGGGGTGTGATCGAGGGACCGGTGCTGTTTCAGGGCAATGCCCGTTCGGCACTGGAAAAGATCACCTTCTGGAATTTCTTCCTGCCGGTGATGACGATCGCGCTCTACGGGATGGGTTACGTGGCGCGCATAACGCGGGCCTCGATGACCGAGGTCATGACACAGCAATATATCCGCACGGCGCGGCTCAAGGGCGTGAGCTTTGGCAATATTGTCCTGCGCCATGCGCTACGCAACGCGCTGATTGCGCCCTTCACTGTCATCATGCTGCAGATTCCCTGGCTTCTGAACGGGGTGGTTATTGTCGAGGTCCTGTTCAGCTATCCCGGTTTCGGCTGGGTACTGTTCGAGGCCGCCGCCAATAACGATATCGAATTGCTGCTTGCGGCCTCGGTGGTGGCGGTCGTGGTCGTGCTCATCACGCAACTCGTTTCGGATATCGGGTATGTCTATCTCAACCCGCGCATCCGCATTACCTGATCGGGAGCAGGCATGATGGAACCTCTTACCTGGCCCCAGATCTTCGCGCAACTCGGCATCCAGTTCTGGCCGGTCTGGGTCGCATTGGTGCTGCTCTACGCGGTCTCTATCCGCTACAGGCGCCGTCTCGGACTCTATGGCAAGCTGTTCGACTCGAAAATCGGCATGTTCGGCTTCGCGCTGGTCATGTTCTGGGTCTTTACAGCGTTGTTTGCCGACCTGATCCTGACTCATGATCCGCTGGCGCAGTTTTCCGGCATGCGCAACGCCGCTCCGGGTTCGGCTCTGCGTGACCCCGGCAATGGCTATCCGCATTTCCTCTTCGGCGGCGATGCGCTCGCGCGCGATGTTTTCTCACGCATGGTCATGGGAGCGCGCGAGGTGCTCCGGATCGCGCCATTCGCGGCCATGATCTCCTTCATGATCGGCATCTCGCTTGGCCTGCCCGCAGGCTATATCGGTGGTCGGCTGGATACTGGCCTGACCTTTATCGCCAACCTGGTTTTGGCCTTTCCGGTGATCCTGCTGTTTTTCCTGCTGGTCGCACCAGAGATCCAGAACACCGCCATCCCCCGCGTCATGGCAGGTATCCTGTTCCTGATGCCGGTCCTGTTCTTCACAGTGCTTCTGAACGCGCGTTTCTTCACCCAGCCGATGAAGCGCAACCTCTATGTCGGTTCGGTGCTGGTGGTCGGGCTCTGGGCCTATTCAGGGCTTGCCTTCAATGCTGACCCGCTGGGTGTCTGGGGCATGTCGCCCAACCTTCTCAATGTCTTTGTCGCGGTTGTCTTCGTCAACGCGCCCACGGTGTTCCGGATCGTGCGCGGCATTACCATGGACATCAAGACGCGCGATTATGTCGCGGCTGCGCAGACGCGCGGCGAAGGGCCGTGGTATATCATGCTCTGGGAAATCCTGCCCAATGCGCGAGGGCCGCTGATCGTCGATTTCTGCCTGCGCATCGGCTATACCACCATCCTGCTGGGCACTCTGGGCTTCTTCGGCCTTGGCGTCGCGCCCGAAAGCCCCGACTGGGGCTCTACCATCAACCAGGGCCGCCGCCTGCTGACCGTCTATCCCCATGCAGCCCTTGCGCCCGCCTTGGCGCTGATGTCGCTGGTGCTTGGGCTGAACCTGTTGGCCGACGGGCTGCGCGAAGAAAGCCTGAAAGACTGATGCTTCATCTTGCCAGAAATACTCCACGGGGGTGCGGGGGTGTGAAACCCCCGCTCCTGCCTTCAGCACAGGAGCCTGCCCCATGACCGACTGGGACCCGTCCAAACCCATCCTTGAAATCGAGAACCTCTCGATCTCCTTCTTCACCCGCCTGCGCGAAATTCCCGCCGTGATGGATTTTTCCTGCACCGTCATGCCTGGCGAGGCGATGGGGCTGGTTGGGGAATCCGGTTGCGGGAAATCCACGGTCGCGCTGGGCGTCATGCAGGATCTTGGTGTCAACGGTCGCGTCGTGGACGGGACCATCAAGTTCAAGGGGCGCGACCTGAACGCGATGAGTGCTTCGGAGCTTTCGAAAATACGCGGCTCCGAGATTGCCATGATCTATCAGGAACCCATGGCCAGCCTCAACCCGGCCATGAAGATCGGGCGGCAGTTGATGGAAGTCCCGATGATCCATCAGAACATGGGCGCCGACAAGGCGCGCGCCCGTGCGCGCCAGCTTGTCGCCGACGTGCGTCTGCCCGACCCCGACCGCATCCTTGATGCCTATCCGCACCAGCTTTCGGGTGGTCAGCAACAGCGTATCGTCATTGCAATGGCGCTGATGGCGAATCCCGCACTTCTCATCCTGGACGAGCCGACCACAGCGCTCGATGTGACCGTCGAGGCCGGCATCGTCGATCTGGTCAAGGAACTGGGCCGGAAATACGGCACTTCGATGCTGTTCATATCCCACAATCTCGGTCTGGTGATGGAGGTCTGCAACCGGCTCTGCGTCATGTATTCGGGCGAGGCGGTCGAGACCGGCAATATCCGCGACGTGTTCAACAAGATGCGCCACCCCTACACGCAGGCGTTGTTCCGCGCGATCCCGCTGCCCTCGGCCAGCAAGACGTCCCGCCCCTTGCGCGCCATTCCCGGCAATTTTCCCCTGCCACATGAGCGGCCGCCGGGCTGCAATTTCGGGCCGCGTTGCGACTATTTCCAGAAGGGGCTGTGTGACGCGAAAGACGTTCCCATGGCCACCATCGGAGGTGATGACCGCCACGACAGCCGCTGCATGCGCATCGACGAGATCGACTGGGATGCCGCCTGGAGCGCCTCGGAAGAGACCGAGCCCACCCCGATCGGCGATGTGGTCCTGAAAATGGACGATGTGCGCAAGTATTACGAGGTTGCGGCCTCGGCGCTGTTCTCGGGGGGTGAGACCAAGGTCGTCAAGGCCAACGAGACTCTCAGTTTCGACGCCCGCGAGGGCGAGACTCTTGCCATCGTTGGCGAGTCTGGTTGCGGCAAGTCCACCTTCGCCAAGGTGCTGATGGGGCTGGAGACAGCCTCGGGCGGCAAGATCATGCTCTTTGACGAGAATGTACAATCCACACCCATCCAGCAGCGCAACACCGACACGGTATCCTCCTTGCAGATGGTGTTCCAGAACCCCTTCGACACGCTCAACCCCTCGATGACAGTGGGTGCCCAGATCATCCGCGCGCTCGAGATATTCAAGGTGGGCAAGACCCCTGCCGAACGGCACCGGCGAATGCTGGAACTTCTCGATCTGGTCAAGCTGCCGCGCGAGTTCGCAGACCGGATGCCGCGTCAGCTTTCCGGTGGGCAGAAGCAGCGCGTGGGGATCGCGCGCGCCTTTGCGGGGGACGCCAAGGTGGTCGTCGCCGATGAGCCGGTCTCGGCGCTCGATGTTTCCGTTCAGGCGGCCGTGACCCAGCTTTTGATGGATATTCAGCGCAAGAATGGCACCACTCTGCTGTTCATAAGCCATGACCTGTCGATCGTGCGTTATCTGTCGGACCGGGTGATGGTGATGTATCTGGGTCATGTGGTTGAACTGGGCACCACCGACCAGGTATTTGCCCCCCCCTACCACCCCTACACCGAGGCGCTTCTCTCTGCCGTGCCCGTCGCTGACACGACTGTCCAGAAAAAGCGCATCGTGCTCGAAGGTGACATACCTTCGGCCATGAATCCGCCTCCGGGCTGCCCCTTCCAGACCCGCTGCCGCTGGAAATCCGACGTGCCGGGGGGCTTGTGCGAGAAAGAGGTGCCACCGATGCGGAAACTGGCGGACGGGCACCAGATCAAGTGTCATCTGGCGGACGATATACTGGCGCGGATGGAGCCGGTGTTCACGCTCAGCACCGAGGCAGCCGAATAGGTTCAGGACGAGATGCGTTTTTCCGGGTTTCGCGTTCTGAAGGAGGGGCTTGCGGGTAATCGCGGCTGGACGCCTCATTGGCGCAAGCCTGATCCCAAACCTTTCTATGACATGCTCATCATCGGCGGGGGAGGGCACGGCCTGGCCACGGCCCATTACCTTGCGAAGAACCATGGGATCACGAATATCGCGGTTCTGGAAAAGGGCTATCTGGGCAGCGGCAATATCGGGCGCAACACCACGATCGTGCGCGCGAATTACTTTCTGCCCGGCAATTCCGAATTCTACAGCCATTCACTAAGGCTGTGGGAGGGGCTGGAGTCCGATCTGAATTACAACGTGATGCATTCGCAGCGCGGGCTCATCAACCTGTTCCATTCGGATGGGCAGCGTGATGCCGCTGCGCGGCGCGGCAACATGATGCTGGCGCAGGGTGATGATGCAATCCTGCTGGGCCGCGAGGAATTGCGCCGGATCCTGCCCTTTCTCGATTACGAGCAGGCGCGCTTTCCCATCTATGGCGGGCTCTATCACAAGCGCGGAGGAACCGCGCGCCATGATGCGGTCGCCTGGGGATATGCGCGCGCGGCCGATGCGCGCGGGGTCGATCTGATCGAGAATTGCGAGGTGACGGGCATCTCGGTCGAGGGCGGGCGCGTGACGGGCGTCTCCACCACGCGCGGCGAGATCCGCGCGCGCAAGGTGGGGATCGTGACAGCGGGACGCACATCACAGGTCGCCGCCATGGCCGGGCTGCGCCTGCCCATCGAGAGCCATATCCTGCAAGCCTTTGTCACTGAAGGGCTGAAACCGTGTCTCGATCATGTCGTGACCTTCGGCATGGGGCATTTTTACATCAGCCAGTCCGACAAGGGCGGGCTGGTCTTTGGCGGTGATCTCGACTTCTACCCGTCCTATGCGGCGCGCGGCAACCTGCCGGGTGCAGAGCAGGTGATGGAGGCGGGGATGGCGCTGATGCCGATGATCGGGCGGGCGAAGATCCTGCGTTCCTGGGGCGGGATCATGGACATGACGCCGGACGGGTCGCCGATCATCGACCGCACGCCGATTGAGGGGCTCTATCTGGATGCGGGCTGGTGCTATGGCGGGTTCAAGGCCGTCCCGGCCTCGGGCTGGTGCATGGCGCATCTGATGGCGACCGACCAGCCCC
>SKYA01000077.1 GCA_007128135.1 Paracoccaceae bacterium
CCCGCCCGCCGGTGACCCCGCCAGGCGGGACCGCGCGCCATGACCCGCCAGCCTGCCCAGATGCCGATGCCGCTGGCGCTGCCCGCGCGGCTGGCGCGTGCCGATTTCGTCGCCGCCCCCTGCAATGCCCATGCTCTCGGGATGATCGAGCGTGGCGACTGGCCTGCGGGCAAGCTGGTGCTGAACGGGCCGGAAGGGTCGGGCAAGACCCATCTGCTGCATGTCTGGGCCGAGGCGCAACAGGCCCGGATGGTCGCGGCGGCGGCGCTGCGCGAGGCCGATTGCGCGGCGCTGGCCGCGCAGGGGGCGGTTGCGATTGACGATGCCTGCGGGGTGGCGGGCGACGACGCGGGCGAGACGGCCCTGTTTCATCTGCACAACCTGCTGGCCGCGCGGGGTGGCCGTCTGCTGCTGGCCGCGCGCGCGCCGGTGCGCGACTGGCGGCTGGGCCTGCCGGATCTGGCCTCGCGCCTGCAGGCAGCCGCGCATGTCATGCTGGGTGCGCCCGATGATGCGCTGCTGGCGGCGGTGCTGACCAAGCTTTTTGCCGACCGGCAGGTGAGCGTGCCCGACGCGCTGATCCCCTATCTGCTGCCGCGCATGACGCGCTCGCTGGCGGCGGCGCAGGCGCTGGTCGCGCAGCTTGACGCCGAGGCCATCGCCCGCAAGAAACCCATTTCGCTGCGGCTGGCCGCCGATGTCATGCAGATGTCACTGGATCTCGAATAGACAGACCTGCGCGGCGGACCTTGTTTCGCTGCGCCTGCCCGCATACCTTTGAGTGGTTCATTATTCATGGAGGCCGCATTGTCGCGCATTCTGCTTTCCCTTGTTCTTGTCCTGATGACGGGAACCCTCCCCGCGGCGGCCTCGGGGATGCGCGAGATTTCCGGCGAGATCATGGTCATGGAGCGCATGGCGCTGCCCGAGGACTCGGTCATTCTGGTCGATCTGAGCGATGAGCGGGACCAGATGGTTGCCGCCAGCCGCAGCCCGACCGAGGGACGCCAGAGCCCGTTCGGCTTTCGCATCGAGGCCCCTGCCGACAAGCGGCTGGTGCTGCGCGTGGGGCTGCGCGGGGATGACGAGATGATCTGGCTGAGCGAACCGCTGGGCATAGCCCCGGATACCGGGCCACTGGAACTGGGTGTGATCCGGGCGCTGCGCATGCCGCGGATGGGGTTTGCCGCGCTGCTGTCCTGCGGCAACCAGTTGATCGAGATCGGCTATCTGCCCGAGGAAGTCCGTCTGCGCCTGAACGAGCAGGTCATCACCATGCAGGCGCAGCCTGTGGCCTCGGGGGAGTTGTACGTCGCGGCGGACAATCCGGCAACCTCGATTTACCTGAAGGGGGATGGCGCCATCATCCGGATCGACGGTGCCGAACTGTCCGAATGCGGGCTGATCCGCACCGGCGCCGACCTGACCCAAGGGGTCTGGAACATCAGCGCGATTGACGACAAGCCGACGCTGTTTCCCTCGCGCACGGAGCTGGTCTTCTACCCGGATGGGCGGATGACGGCCTCGGTCGGGTGCAACCGGATGATCGGCGGCTACCGGCGGCATGGCGGAATTCTCTCGATCGGGCGGGTGGCGAGCACGATGATGGCCTGCCCGGAAGGGCTGGACGCGCAGGAACGCAGCTTTGCAGCGGTCCTGCAGATGGTCGATGGCTACCGGCTCGATCCTGCCGCAGGACGGCTGACGCTGACGGCGGGCGGCAGGTCGCTCGTCCAGGCGCGCAAGTGAGCGTCGCGGGGCGCGGCACCCGCCATGCCCCGTCGTTGCAGATACAGATTGACCATGAAAACCGGATACCAGACCCAGATGAGCGAGACCGAGAACAGGGAGAGCCCGGCGATGGACGCGACGACTGCTGACGCAGACGGGGCCACAAGCACCTCGCGCGATCTGGTGCCCGCGGCGCCTGTGCCGGTCGCGGCGCGGCCGCTGACGCGACAGGGGCCGAGCGCCAATTTCCTCAATGCCCCCTTCCCCGAACCCGTCACGCTCGACGGCTTCGACCCGACCGGCCCGGAGCGGTTCTTCAACCGCGAACTGTCCTGGCTGGCCTTCAACTGGCGCGTTCTGGAAGAGGCCGTCAACAGCCGCGTGCCACTGCTGGAGCGGGTGCGCTTCCTGTCGATCTCGGCGACCAATCTGGACGAGTTCTACACCGTTCGTGTGGCCGGTCTGCGCGAACTGGCGCGGGCGGGCAACACCACGCCATCGGATGACGGGCGCACCCCGGCCGAGCAACTGGTACTGATCCACGAGGATGCCCGCCGCCTGATGGAGTATCAGCAGGAAATCTGGTCGGTGCTGCGCCAGGATCTGGCCGAGGCCGGAATCCTCATCCTGTCGCATCATGACCTGAACGAGGCGGATCGTGCGCTGACCCGTGACTACTTCCTGACCCATGTCTTTCCGGTGCTCTCGCCGCTGGCCATCGACCCGGCCCATCCGTTTCCCTTCATCCCCAATGCGGGCTTCTCGCTGGCACTGGAACTCGAGGACAAGCGCGGGCGCAAGCTGAGCGCGCTGGTGCCCATTCCCAGCCAGATCGACCGCTTCGTGCGGCTGGGCAATACGCCCATCCGCATGCTGCCGCTGGAAGAACTGGTCCTGGCCGAGATGGACAACCTGTTTCCGGGCTACAGGCTGCTGGGTTCCTGCACCTTTTCGGTGCTGCGCGACAGCGATCTGGAGGTCGAGGAAGAGGCCGAGGATCTGGTGCGCGAATTCGAGGTGGCGCTCAAGCGTCGGCGCAGGGGCGAAGTGGTGCGCATGAAGATCTCGGCCGGGGCGCCCCCAGACCTGCGCGATGTGGTGCGCGAGGAACTGGGCGTGCCCGAGAGCGATGTCATCGAGGTTGATGGGATCATGGGTATCTCGACCCTGAAGGAACTGGTGCTTGACGAGCGCGCCGACCTGCTCTGGCCCAGCTTCACCCCACGCGTTCCCGAGCGCGTGCAGGACCATCACGGCGACATGTTCGCCGCCATTCGGCAGAAGGACATGCTGCTGCACCACCCCTACGAGACCTTCGACATGGTGGTGCGCTTTCTCGAACAGGCCGCGCGCGACCCCGATGTGCTGGCCATCCGACAGACACTCTACCGCACCTCGCGCGACAGCCCCATCGTGGCGGCGCTGTGCGAGGCGGCCGAGGCAGGCAAGTCGGTGACCGCACTGGTCGAGTTGAAGGCACGCTTCGACGAGGCTGCCAATATCCGCCAGTCGCGCAGGCTGGAGCGCGCGGGCGCGCATGTGGTTTACGGCTTTGTCAGCTACAAGACCCATGCCAAGATCAGCACCGTGGTGCGGCGCGAGGGCGACCGGCTGGTGACCTACACCCATTGGGGCACCGGCAATTACCATCCGATCACGGCGCGGGTCTATACCGACCTGTCGCTGTTCACCTGCGACGCGGCGCTGGGGCGCGATGCGACGAGGGTGTTCAACTATGTCTCGGGCTATGCCGAGCCCGCGCTGCTTGAAAACCTCGCCATCTCGCCGCTCTCGCTCAAGCCGCGCCTGCTGGAACTGATCGAGGCCGAGGCCGGGGCCGCGCGCGCGGGCCGCCCGGCCTGCATCTGGGCCAAGATGAACTCGATCATCGACGCCGATGTGATCGACGCGCTCTATGCCGCCAGCCAGGCCGGGGTCAGGATCAGCCTTGTCGTGCGCGGTATCTGCGGACTGCGGCCAGGAATCAGGGGGCTGTCCGAGAACATCCGCATCAAGTCGGTGGTGGGCCGGTTCCTCGAGCATTCGCGGATCATCTGCTTCGGCAATGGCGCGGGGCTGCCCTCCAATCAGGCGCGGGTGTTCATCTCCTCTGCCGACTGGATGGGGCGCAATCTGGTGCGGCGGGTGGAAACCCTGGTCGAGATCATGAACCCCACGGTCAAGGCGCAGATCGTGCGCCAGATCATGGCGGCCAATCTGGCCGACGAGGCGCAGAGCTGGATCATCCGCCCCGAAGGCCCCGCCATCCGCACCCTGCCCGACCCGACCGAGCCGCGCCGCCCGTTCAACTGTCACCGCTTCTTCATGGAAAACCCCTCGCTTTCGGGGCGGGGGTCAGCCGGGGCGGATGACGTGCCGGAACTGACGCATACCGACGGGTAAGGCCGGGGACTGCGCTGCGACGGGCGGTGCTGCCTGCGGCCCCTGCCCGGCTTGCGCGCAAGGGTGGATGCGGAGTGGCGATGTCTGCGCGTGGCCCCTAGACGCCCCGAAGGCCCGCAGTCACGGCGGGCCGAAGACAGGCCGACAGGGATCTGCGGAAGGTCTCGGAATCCCGTGACTCATGGCCTGCGCGGATGACCTGCGCACTGGCGCGCGCCGCATCGTGCAGCGTAGGGTCGGACCACATCTCGTGCAATGTGGCCAGGATGCGCTCCGGGCTGCGCTCTGCCTTCGCGATGATGCGACAGGACGGCAGACGGGCTACGCCAAGGGCGTTGTTTTCCTTTTCATGATCATAGGGCAGCGCCAGATACGGGATTGCGGCGAGAACCGACAGCGCCGTGGTGCCGCCCTGACCGGCACACAGGATCATGCGCGCGCGGCGCACGATTTCGGGCTGCGACAACGGCGTCCGGCGAACCTCCAGATGCGGGTTCCTGCAAAGCTGCGCGTGGGTCGCGTCATCCAGCAGCGGCGACACGAGCAGCGTGGGAAGGTCAAGCTGCTGCAATGTGGCGAGAATCGTGCGGTTGCGGACCTGCTGCGGGGGCAGGTATGCGAACAGCACGTCCCCGGTGCCGTCGCTCAGTTCCGGCAGCGTGTCGAAGGGCAGGAGCAGCGGCTGCCGGCGCCAGGCCGCATAGGGGTCGCAAGGCGACAGGCCAGCGGGAAAGGCCAGTGTGCTCTGATATACCTGCGGCAGGCGCTCAAGGGGCGTCAGCCCCGAAGGCACAAGCGCCTCGTTTATCCTGGCGCAGAAGTCGTCCTGATCGAGATCGCGCTCGGCCTCAAGGCGCCCGATGACCGGAAAGCGGTCCATATCCCAGGGCGGCAGACCATAGGCCGTCCCGACCGCAGCACCCGGAATGCCCAGCGCGCGCGCGGCCATCAGCGCCGTGGGCGCATAATCGGCCACCACCAGCGACGGCCTGACGGACCAGATGGTGTCGCGCCACCAGTCGAAGGCGGCGCGCAGGAAGTCGCTGTCCGCGTATCCGCGCGCCCTGAGCCACATCGCCCAAGTGAGCTTGTACTGCGCGGCCACGGCAGCCGATTCCGGCGTCGGTCTGTCCATTTTCAGCGGCCATCCCCGCGCGATCTCGGTGCAATGGGGCGCAAGGATGGCGGCATGTTCCATGCGGCACAGGCGGGCGTGGATGCTGGCCTGTCCTGCAAGCGCGCGGGCGGCGCGCGCAAGCGTGAGCAGATGACCGCGACTGGCCCCTGCCTCCCAGCACAGAAGCACGCGCTGTCTGCCTGTCATGGTACATTCCTGCGTCGCCTGCGCCATGCTGCCGCGACATGGCCAGAGTTGATGCGCATCAGTGGCCTGAGAAAGCGCGCATATGTCAAGGCTCGGGACGCGCGCTCGGCCGCGACGCGGCCCGACTGTGCCTGCGCCCGCACGGTGCCTTGGCGTGCGATGCGGAGCATTCTTGTTCGCGGCCATTGCGAGCATCTCAAGCATGTTGCCAACCGCCGCCCGGCTGTCTAGGTTCACGCAGGGCCACAGGGGATCATGTCTTGGCTGAGCAACCATCCGGAACGGCCGAAGGCCTGTCACAAAAGGCGCTGATGCTGCGCGCCGTACCCGGTTTCGCCGAGCTTGAACCCGCCGTTCTGGAAGAACTCGCCGCGCTGTGCACCGTCCGCCCCATCACCCGAAGCACCCGGCTTATCACGCAGGGAAACCGGGCAGATTCGCTGTATCTGGTCATCAGCGGCCGGTTCCGGGTCAGCACGGATACCAAGACCATCGCCTATATCGGCACCGGCGAACCCATTGGCGAGCTTGCCTTTTTCGCGGGCGGACCGCGGACTGCCGATGTGACGGCAATGCGCAATTCGGTCGTGCTGGAATGCACGCGCGCGCAATACGATCAGATGGTCTCACTTCATCCGGGCATTTCATCGCGGATTCTGGCCTCGGTCGCGGCCCGGCTGGCGGCGGTGACGCAAAAGGCCGCTCCCCTGCCGCCGCAGGCCGGGATGATCACGGTGATCGTGGGGGCCAATGACGCGCCCCTGTCAGAGGCATTCATCACCGGGTTGCGCAAGGCGCTCGCGGGACATGCGGATGTCGTGCTGCATGGTGCCGATGACCTGCCATCTGGCGGCAGGCAGGCCGCGCCTGGCGACTGGCTGCGCCAGATCGAGCAGGAGGGAAAACGCCAGATCCTGCTGATCGAGGATGCCGGCGCGCAGCCGGACTGGGCAGCGATGGCGCCGCGCTTTGCCGACAGCATGTTCGTCGTGGCCCCCCCCGGCGCCGCGCATCCGTCGCGCCCGGAAAGCGTCGAAATCCGGGACTCGGACCCCAGGACCGACACGATGCCCCAGTTGGTGATCACCCGCACCAGCGCGCGCGAGCCAATCACGGACAGTGCCACCTGGCTGAACGGGCGCAAGGTCAGCCTGCATCACCACCTGGCGCTTGACCGTGCGGCCGATTTCGCGCGCCTTGCGCGCTACATCTGCGATTCGGCGCGCGGCCTTGTCCTGGCCGGGGGCGGTGCCTTCGGGACAGCGCATCTGGGCGCGGTCAAGGCGCTCAAGGAGGCCGGAATCGAGATTGACGCCTTTGGCGGAACCTCCGTGGGGGCGGCGATGGCGGCGGCGCTGGCGATGGAGCTTGACCCCGACGAGATCATGCGCCGCACGAGCCGCATGTTCGTGTCGCAAAAGGCCATGCGCAAACTGACCGCGCCGCTGTTCTCGGTGCTCGACCACCGGGTGTTCGACACTGTCCTGCAGGAGAATTTCGGCACCGGGCTGATCGAGGATCTGCCGCTGAATTTCTTTGCCGCCACGACCTCGCTGAGTCGCAACCGGCTGGACATATTGCGCCGGGGTCCGGTCTGGCAGGCCGTGCGCGCATCGGCATCGGTTCCGGCGCTGTTGCCGCCGGTGATCTCGCCGGAGGGCGAGGTCTATGTCGATGGCGGCCTGATCGACAATCTGCCGCTCAGCGAGATGCGCCAGTTCAAGGCTGGCCCGAACATTGCCTTTGATTTCGACATCGGCAGCAACTGGCGGGTCGAGGCGAATTATGATGCCTTGCCCCGGCCAATGGGCGCATTGGCCGGGCTGGTGCTGGGAAAGACCGCCCGCCCGCCGGCCGTGCGGCGTTTTCCACGCATCGGGTCGGTGCTGGCGCGGTCCATGGCGATGAACTCACGGCGCCGCATTGCCGGGCTGGACCTCGGGGCGGATGTGCTGATCGCATTGCCGCTCAAGCCGGGCACCAGCTTTCTGAACTGGAGTGACGGTCAGGCCCATTTCGACCTTGCCTACCAGAGGATGAGCGAGGCGCTTGGCGAAACCGTGGACATGGAGCACGACCCCATGGCACGGATACGCGCGGCAGGCGCCGCGCTGGGCAGGCGCCGCCCCGAACGCTGAATGGCGCTTGCGCCGGGACGGATATGCGGCTTGCCCCGCAGGGTGATCTGTGCCGCAGCCCGGTCTGGCCCGCATGCGAATGCCTTGACGGCCCGGTTCGCGATCATGCACAAAAGACATATTGTTTTTCACAGGGATAGCGCCACTGTTCCGGATTGGGGTCTGCGTGTTTTCATTCGACACATCCGTGGTCTACACATCGGCCGGGTTGCTTGGCGTGATCCTCTACATGGTGGCCTATCTCGGATTGCAGACCGGGCAGCTGCGCGGCGGCACGGTGCGGCATACCACGCTCAACCTGCTGGCGTCATCCATGGTGCTGGTGTCGCTGAGTCGGGATTTCAACCTGTCCGCCGCCGTCATCCAGATCGTCTGGCTTGCAATCAGCATTTTCGGGCTGAGCCGGATCTACTATCTCTACAAGACAACTCGGCTGTCGCCTCAAGAGACGCAGTTCATCATGTCCAAGATACCGCAAATGACGCGCCCGATGGCGCGACGGTTCCTGAATGCCGGCCAATGGATCGACGGCGCGCCCGGCGAAGTCCTGGCGACCGAGGGCGAGGTGCTGGGCGCGCTGATCTATCTGGCCGAAGGCAAGGCGAAAGTGATGTCGGACGGGGTCGAGATCGCAACCTGCGCAGCAGGCAGCCTGGTCGGCGAGCTGACATTCCTTTCCCGTGACCCGGCCACGGCGACCGTGGTGCTGTCGGAGCCTGCGCATTACTTCATTGTCAGGCGCGGCGCATTGGAGCGGGTCCTGGGCCGCGATTCCGATTTTCACCTGTTTCTGGAACAGGCGCTGTCGCGCGAGGCGCGATTGAAACTGCTGGCATCGAACGCGAAGACGCGCGCTGGTGGCCCGCGGCCAGCGCCTGACGTGTCATGAGCATGCGCTCGCGCGTCGAGGACTCGGTCGGTGCAAAGTGGAGACTGCGATGGATATGAACCTGGCCGGGGTGCTCGCGCCCGAGGGCGTTCTGGGTCATCTGGCCTATTTCCTGCTGGTGCTGTCGATGGTGATGCGGGTCATTGTCTGGCTGCGGCTGCTGGTGATCGCCTCGGCGGTGGTGAGCATCATCTATTACGGCATCATGATGGGCGACATGGTCAGCGCCTTCTGGGAAACGCTGCTGATCACGGTCAACGCGGTGCAACTGGCCATTACCGGATGGCGCAACTGGCAGGCGCGTTTCACGCAGCAGGAGCAGGATTTCGCCGCGCGCTTTCTGCCCGGACTGCCGCCCGGTCAGGCGCGCAGGCTGCTGGATGCAGGCGAATGGTGCGTGCTCGAGGATGGGACGACGCTTGCCACGCAGGGCGCGCCGGTCACGCATCTGAGCTATATCGAGAGTGGCCGCACGCGGGTCGAGGCGGATGGACGCCACATCGGCCATGTCATGGCAGGTTGCTATATCGGCGAGATGAGCATCGAGGCGGGGGCGCCCGCCTCTGCGAGCGTGCATGCCGAGGGGCCAGTCGCGGTCTGGCGCATCGAGGCCGCGACACTGCGCCGCCTGATGGCGCGGCAACCTGATCTGGAACGCGCGCTTCAGGCGAGTTTCTTTCGCGACCTGCGCGACAAGCTGATTGCGCAGAACACGTCCCTGAGCCGTCGTGACGATGCGGTGGTGGTATGACCCGGCGCACCGGGCTCGAGGCCCGGACCGGACGTCTGGTCCTGTCGAGCGGGCTGGGCGTCACATTGGTGCTGGCGCTGCTGCATCTGTGGCAGCCCCTGCCGGTCGAGCGGTTGCGCGCGGTGATCTTCGACAGCTACCAGCGCGCGGCACCGCACAGCACGGACCCGACGACCCCGGTGGCACTGGTCCTGATTGACGAGGCGGCGCTGGCCGCGCACGGGCAATGGCCCTGGTCGCGACTGCTGCTGGCCGACCTGACGCACCGGCTGGCCGATCTGGGCGCGGTCGCAGTCGGCTTTGACATCCTGTTCCCGGAACCCGACCGCTTTGCGCCCGACGCGCTGGCCCGTCTGGGACTGGTCGCGGACCCGTCCCTTGTGCCGGACCCCGACCTGGCGTTTGCCGCAGCCATGGCGCGGCTGCCCGTGGTGCTGGCCGTGGCCGGGGCACCCGGAGGGCGCGCGCCCGGCCTGCCCGCGCCCGCCCTGCCCGCGGGTGTGGCGCATACCGGGCAGCATCCGGGCGCCGCGCTGCTGCGCTTTGCGGCACTGGTGCAGCCTGTCGCGCCATTGCATGCGCAGGCCGCGGGGCTGGGGCTGATCAGCACTGCGCCCGGCCCGGACGGGGTGACACGCAGCCTGCCGATGGTCGCCTCGGTGGACGAGGTGCTGGTGCCCGCTCTGGTGGCCGAGTTGCTGCGGGTGGCGCAAGGGGTCGGGGGGCACGTCCTGCGCACGTCCGAAGGGTCGGGCATGGTCTCGGGCGGGCGGGTGCAGGCCGTGGCCATGCGCACGGGGGCCGCCGAGATCCCCTTGCAGGGCGACGGGCAGATGCGCCTGAAGCCCGGCGGCGACGCGCTCTCGCGCGCGCTCTCGGTGGCGGATGTGCTGGCGGCGGCCCCGGATGATTCTGCCCTGAGCGAACACCTGACAGGGCGCATCGTTCTGGTTGGGGCCGGGGCGAGCGGGCTGATGGACATGGCCGTGACCTCGCTGGGCCAGACCGTACCCGGTGTCAGCCTGCATGCCGATGCGCTTGGCCAGATCATCGCGGGCGATTTCCTGACCCGGCCCGACTGGGCACCGGGGCTGGAACTGGCGGTGATCCTGCTGGCGGGGGGGATGCTGAGCCTGGTCATGCGCCGCAATCATGCCCGCGCCGGGCTGGTGGTCGGACTGGGGCTGCTCGCGGGGCTGATCGGGGGCAGTGTCTGGGCGTATTTCGCGCGCGGATTGATGCTGGACCCGGGCCTGCCCGCGCTGAGCGTGATTGCGGTCTATGTGCCGGGGCTGACGCTGGGGCATGTCGCGACCGAACGCGCGCGCCGCGCGGTCGAGGCGCGCTTTGCCGATTTCCTGCCGCCCGACCTGATCGCACGCATTGCTGCCGACCCCGAACGCGCGCTGACGCCCGGCGGGGCCGAGCGCGACCTGTCGGTGATCTTCGTGGACATGCGCAATTTCACCGGCGTGACCGAGAAGATGGCCCCGACCGAGGTGGTCGATCTGGTCAATGGTTTCCTGACATCCGTCACCGAGGCGCTGGTCAGCGAAGGCGCCACCATCGACAAGTTCATGGGCGATGCGGTGATGGCCTTCTGGAATGCCCCGATCGAGGTGCCGGACCACGCCTTGCGCGCAGTTGCGGGCATTCGCGCGGTCGAACGTGCCGTGCAGCAGGGCAATGCGCGGCTGGCAGACGCGGGCGTGCCGCCGCTGGGCATCGGGATCGGGGTCAATACCGGGCGGTCCTTTGTCGGGCTGATGGGGTCGCGCTCGCGGCTGAATTACACCTGCATCGGCGATTCGGTGACGCTCGCGGCGCGGCTGGAGGGGTTGACGCGCCTTTACGGGGTGACGAACTGCGTCGGGCCGGGGGCGCTGGCGCAGGGGCTGCCCGCGGGCATGATGACGATCGAGTTGGACCGCGTGGCCGTCAAGGGGCGGCGCGAGGCCGTGCCGGTGTTCACGGTGCAGGACGTTGCCGCCAGCGGGATAGGCGATTTCGCCGAAACGCTGGAGAGGGCGCGCCGCGCCTATCTGGCCTGCGACTGGGACCGGGCCGAGGCCGCGTTTCGCGCACTGGTCGGGGTAGAGACGCGCATTTGCGACACGTCAGTTCTTGCCGAAAGCTATCTGGGGCGAATCAGCGCCTATCGACAGTCCCCGCCCCCGCGCGACTGGGACGGGGTGTTCCGGGCAGTGCAGAAGCGGTGAGCCTGTGCGCAGACACTGCGTGTGCAGATCAGAAACCGGAGCCGAAGCAATACCCAAATTCTTCGAACTCTTCGCAGTCGAACTCGTCGTTGTCCCCATTTTCTCCGTCGTCGCTGTCATGCCCGTTGCCATTGCCGGGCTGTGGCGGCGGGGGCGGGGGCGGCACGGTGCCGTCGGGGCCGCGCGGCGGGATCGGGCCGGTGCCCGGATCGAACGCCTCCTCGTCGCGTTCGCGCCCGCCACTGGAGAGCGGCTGCCGATCCGGCGGGGCCTGATCCGACAGCCCTATGCCCCCGGTGCTGCTGGCGATGCCCGGCTGTCCCGGCCCGTCGATCTGGCTGAGCAGAAAGGCCAGGAATTCCGGGTTGACCTGCCCCAGAAAACCCTGATCGCCCAGAACACCGCCCCGGCGCGAGGTGCAGCTCCGTGCCCCGCTGACAGTGATGCACATCCGTTCGCCCGCGATCAGCACAGCGATGGTCTGCCCGCCCGCATAGCGCACCAGTGCCGAAGAGCCGCGAATGCCCAGCGTGGCGCTGGGGGTGCGGATCTCGGCCTCGGTGTTGCGGCTGCCCTGCCCGCCGATGAAACGCAGCGCGCCAGTGGTCAGGCTGAGCCCGACCTGCCCCTGCCGCCCTGCCGGGTCGAACACGAAACGGTCCAGCACCACCTGCGAACTGGGTGCGACGGTCAGGGTGGTCTGGTCCTGGAACAGCAACTGACTGCGGCCCGATGGCCCGGTGCGGATCGTGTCATTGGCCAGCACGCTGCTGCGCGGCTGCAGGCTGCGCTCGGCCTGTCCCGGTGCCGTGCCGAAGACCTGCGGCTGCATCGAGGCCACCACCCCGATCTGCTGCGCATTGGCGAAACTGAAGGGCAACAGCAGGCACAGCGTGCCCATTGCAAAGACCTTGCTGCGGAGGGTTGCCTTGGGCGTCATCTCAGAACTCCCTCCCGATCTGCAAGGTGAAGACCGTGTTGCGCTGGTTGCGCGCCGCGATGTCGGAACTGCGCCGCTCTGCGCGAGCCGCCAGATCGACGAAGACCTCGCGCGTGGCAAAGGCGCGCAGCCCGATGCCTGCGGCCTGGACCCGCTCGGTGCGCGGCGTGGTGCCGGTCTCGCGGATCCAGTCGGCCTGGACATGGGCGCTGGCCACCCATTTGCGCGGCAACTCGGCCACGCTGAACTCATGCGCCACATCCAGCCGGACACCATGCAGCGCGACCCGGGTGCCTGCTGCCCATTCGCGTTCCACACGGGCAGCGGCGCGCAGCCTTGTATCCCGGCTCGGGCGGTGGGTCGCGCCCACGGACAGATGGGCGATGTTGCGCGAGGCGCCACGGCCCATGACGCGCCCGACCTTCAGATCGGCAAAGCTGGACAATTCGCGGCTATGGGTATTGGCATATTGCAGCCCGACAAGGCCCAGGCGCCGGGTCGCGCCGGTCGAATCGCGTTCCAGCCGCGCCTCGAGATAGGGGCGCAGGCGCACACCATAGGCCGTGTCGCCCAGGGTCAGCCACGGACCCGAGCGCAGCACGATGCGCTGCCGGTCATTCAGGGTCGCCGTGCCGCCAAGCACGGTCAAACCCAGATCCGTCTGCCAGTAATCACGATTGCGCCCGGCCAGATCGCTGCGCCAGGTAATCTGCGCCCGCCCGATGGCGCGGGTCTCGCCGCCAGAATGGATCGCGCCCGCCGCCACCTGCCCGCGCAGGCGTGCGGTGGATTGTCCGGTCCGGTTCTGGCCCTGATAGGCGGCCAGTTCGGCGGCCGTGGCCGGGTCGGCGGGGGTGACCAGCGCGAAATGGTAATCGGCAAGCTCCAGCGCGCCCAGCGCCTGATAGGCGATGGCCAGTTCATAGCGGGCAGTCCCGTCGGTGGGGTCGAGTCGCAAGGCGCGCTCGAGCGTCGAGACCGCCGCCTCGTAATCGCGCAGGCGGACCGACAGGCGCGCATAGTCCCGCATCAATGCGCGGTCATCGGGGGCGGCCAGCAGCCGTTCGAACACGGCGCTGCGCTGCGCCTCCAGCCCGGCAGTCTGGGCCATGGCAGGCGGCACGACAGCCAGGAACAAGGCGGCCATGACCAGGAGTGTCACGCAGCCACACGTCATGCGGGCCCTGAGGGAAAGCAGTCTTCGCACGCGCATTCCTCCGTGAAACGGTCTTTTCGGACGGGATCGACACCCGCCGGGCAATCCGGACAAGTCAATGCGCCCAGAGTCCTGCCATGCGGCAGGCAAATCAACTGAAAAAACAGATGCGTTGTGCGAATGACACGCAGGCGTTGCACCGGGGCCGCATGGGCTGGACATGCGCCGCGAAACCGCATCACATGCTGCTGCTCCGTATCAAGGCAGTTGCCATGACCGTGACCCTGCCCGTCTTCCTGATTGCCCTGGCCGTGTTCCAGATCAAGCATCTGGTGGCGGATTTCCTGCTTCAGACCCCCTACATGTTCCGCAACAAGGGAACCTACGGGCACCCGGGCGGGCTGGCGCATGCGGGTCTGCATGGCGTGCTGAGCCTGCCCGCACTATGGGTGCTGGGGGCGGGTCCGGCTGCGGCCCTGATGCTGGTACTGGCCGAGATGGTGGCGCACTACCATATCGACTGGGCAAAGGAACAACTCGGGCGCAGGCTCGGCACGACACCGGAGCAGGCGCGCTTCTGGCATCTGCTGGGCGCCGATCAGTTCCTGCACCAGATGACCTATCTCGCATTGCTGATGGCCGCAGTCACGCTGGGCTGAGCGCGCGCGCGGGCTCATATCCGCAGTCCCGGACTGGCCCGGACTGGCCCGCAATGCCGGCGGCCCAACGGTGGCGCTGGCACCGAGGCGTGGCCGACCTGCCCGCAACCTGGCCCCGACACCTGCCAAAGCCCCGCCAGGTGGCCCGCCTGCACCAAGGCGCGGGGACGGTGGCGGCCAGATGCTCCGCGGCGCCCCTGGCATCCTGCCCGCCTTGCCTTTCCGAGCGCACGCGCGTAGCTCTTGCCCATGCGTGCGATGACCGAGCCCACCCCCTTTCCGCCATGCCCTGCACCTTTCAACATGGCGCGCCATGTTTTGCAGGCAGGCAGCACGACCCCTGACCGGATCGCGCTGCAGATCCTGCGCGCGGGCGGGGCCGAGCGGTGGTCCTTTGCGCGGCTGATCGCGGCCGTACGCGGCACCGGGACAGGGCTGTTGCAGGCCGGGCTCGCGCCCGGCGACCGGGTGCTGATGCGGCTGGGAAACACGGTCGATTTCCCGGTGGCCTATCTGGGCGCGCTGGCTGCAGGGCTGGTGCCGGTGCCAAGCTCGACACAGCTGACCCGGCCCGAGATCACCCGCATCGCCCATGAGATCTCGCCCGCGCTGGTGCTGGCCGCGGATGGCGCTGCGCTGCCGGAGCATCCCGCCCCGGTGCTGGCGCAGGACGCGCTTCATGCGATGCAGGACCTGCCCGCCTGCGACTGGCATATGGGCAGCCCTGACCGGCCGGGCTACATCATCTACACCTCGGGCAGCGGCGGGCAGCCGCGCGCCGTGGTCCATGCCCATCGCGCGATCTGGGCGCGGCGCATGATGTGGGACGGCTGGTACGAACTGACGCCGGAGGACCGCATGCTGCATGCGGGCGCCTTCAACTGGACCTATACGCTGGGCACCGGGCTGATGGACCCCTGGGCGATCGGCGCGACCGCGCTCATCCCCGAACCCGGCGCACCACTGGGGCTGATGCTGCGGCGCTTTGATGCGACGATCTTCGCCGCCGTGCCGGGGGTCTATCGCCAGCTCACGAAGGACGGGCGCCATCTGGACCTGCCGCACCTGCGCCATGGACTGTCGGCGGGCGAGAAGCTGCCCGAGGTGACGCGCGAAGCATGGCGCGCGGCGACGGGACGCGAAATCTACGAGGCGCTGGGCATGTCCGAGTGTTCGACCTATGTTTCCGGTTCTCCGGGGCGCCCGGCTGCGCCGGGCGCTGCCGGATTCGCGCAGCAGGGACGGCGCGTCGCCGTGCTGGACGCGCAGGGCCAACCCGTGGCGCGCGGGCAAGAGGGAATGCTGGCCATCCATCGCAGCGATCCGGGGCTGATGCTGGGCTATCTCGGCCCCGGGGGGCCCGAGCTTCCGCTGCGGGGCGCCTGGTTCGAGACCGGCGATTGCGTCCGGATGGGCGCGGACGGGGCCATCACCTATGTCGGGCGGACCGATGACATGATGAATGCCGGGGGCTTCCGGGTCTCGCCGCTGGAGGTCGAGCGCGCGCTGGCACAGCACCCCGATATCCACGAGATCGCCTGCACCGAGGTCAGCCTGCGCGAAGGGGTGAGCGTCATCGCCGCCTTCTACACCGCCGATGCGCCGATCGAGGAGGCGGCACTGATGGCATTTGCCGCCGAGCAGCTTGCGCGCTACAAGCAGCCGCGCCTCTACCGGCATTGCGCCAGCCTGCCGCGCTCGGCCAATGGCAAGCTGTCGCGCCGTGCCCTGCGCACAGATTTCGAGGCAGCGGCATGATCCGGCTCGACATCTGGTCCGACCCGATCTGCCCCTGGTGCCTCATCGGCAAGGCGCAGCTTGACCGCGCGCTGGAATCGCGCCCCGCGCATCCCTTCGCGATTCACTGGCAGCCCTTTCAGCTGAACCCCGACATGCCCCCCGAGGGCATGGCGCGCGACGCGTATCTCGCGCTGAAATTCGGTGATGCGCAGGGGGTGCTCGATGCCTATCGCCCTGTTGTCGAGGCCGCCGAGGCAGCGGGGGTGACACTCGATCTGCCCGCGATCACCCGCACACCCGATACGCTGAACGCGCATCGGCTGATCCACTGGGCCGGGCTGGAGGGGCGGCAGAACGCCATGGTGGCGGCTCTGTTTCGCGCCTATTTCCGGCAGGGGCGCGATATCGGCGATCTGGAGACACTGGCCGAGATTGCCGAAGGCATCGGGATGGACCGCGCCATGACCGCGCGGCTGCTGGCCAGCGACGCCGATCGCGACACGATCCTAGAGCGCGCATGCGCAGCGCGGGCGCGTGGCATGCAGGGCGTGCCCTGCTTCATCCTTGACGGGCAGCATGTCCTGACCGGGGCGCAGCCGGCGGAACTCTGGCAACAGGTCATCGATGCGCTGACGCAGGTTGGCGGCGCATGAGCCGCTGGCGCCCGACGCGCGCGCTGCGCTTTGGCGAATTCGTGGCGCTGATGGCGCTGCTGTCCTCGACCGTGGCCTTTTCCATCGACGCCATGCTGCCGGCCCTGCCCACGATCGGGCAGGAACTCTCGCCCGGCAACCCGGCACGCGGGCAACTGATCATCACCAGCTTCGTCTTTGGCCTGGGCATCGGCACCCTGGTCTGCGGGCCGGTTTCGGATGCCTACGGGCGCAAATCGGTGCTGCTGGCGGGGCTCGCGCTCTATCTGCTGGGGGCGCTGATGGCGGTCTGGGCGCCCACGATCGAGGCGTTGCTGGCCGCGCGGTTCCTGCAGGGGCTGGGCGCCTCGGCGCCGCGCGTGGTCGCCACGGCGATGGTGCGCGACCTCTATGCCGGGCGCAACATGGCGCGCGTGACCTCCATCATCATGACGGTTTTCGTGCTGGTCCCGGCACTCGCCCCCTCGATGGGGGCGGCCATCATCTGGCTGTCGGACTGGCGCATGGTGTTTCTGAGCTTCGTCGTTTTCGGGTTGGTCTCGGGCCTGTGGCTGATGCTGCGCCAGCCCGAATCGCTACCCCCCGAACGGCGCCGCCCGCTGCATCTGCGCAGCCTTGGCCGCGCGCTGGTCGAGATCGTGACCAACCCGGCGGTCATGGTCTATGTGCTGGCACTGACCTTTGCCTTCGCGCCGCTTTTCGCGTGGCTGTCGAACCTGCCGATGATCTTCGACGATGTCTACGGGCGTGCCGGCACCTTCCATTTCTGGTTCGCGGCAACCGCCCTGGTCGCGGGCACGGCAGCCATTGCGAATGCGAAGCTGGTGCTCAAGCTGGGCATGAAGAAGATCGCCACCTGGGCCTTTGCCTGGCAGGCCGGTGTCTCGGCCCTGTTTCTGGGACTGATGCAGATGGGCCTGCCCGCGCCCTGGGATTTCGCGCTGTTCTTCGCCTTCATGTGCACGGCCTTCTTCTCGATCGGGATGACCTTCGGAAATCTCAACGCGCTGGCCCTGCAACCGCTGGGCCACATGGCCGGGATCGGGGCCTCGGTGGTGATGTCGCTCTCGACAGTGGGTTCGGTGCTGATAGCCGTGCCGATCTCGCTGGCCTATGATGGCACGCCGATGCCGCTGATCCTCGGGATGATCCTCTGCGCCGGAATGGCGCTGCTGCTGATGCTGCTTGCACGCAGAGTTGCGCAGGACGAGGCCGCGTGATTAACTGCCCCGTCGGCGGCACACGGCCGGAATTCACCGCAAACAGCTTTCAAGCGAGGTCGCTCCATGGAAATCATTCTTGCCCTTGTGGTTCTGCTGGTCCTGATTGTCATTCTGGGGCTCAAGATCGTGCCGCAGGCGCAGAATTTCGTGGTCACGCGGCTTGGCGCCTATCACCGCACGCTCGATGCCGGGGTGAATGTGATCGTGCCATTTCTGGACAAGGTGCATGCCAAGGTGCCGGTCAATGACCAGGTACTCAACGACATCGCGCTCGAGGTGGTTTCGGCCGATAACGTGGTCTTCGGCTGCCAGTTGCTGGTCGTCTACCGCATCGAGAATCCCGAGGCAGCGGTGTTCCGGGTGAACAAGATCGACGATCTGGTCATCGGGCTGGTGCAGTCGCTGGTGCGTTCGGAACTTGGCAAGGTGGAACTGGATGCCGTGCAATCGGATCGCGGATCGCTGAACGTGGCCCTGCTCGAGGCACTGGAAGATGCCGGCAAGACCTATGGCATCCGCATCTCGCGCTCGGAGATCACCGATGTGAAACTGAACGAGACCACGCAGAAGGCAATGGCCGAAGTGCTCGCCGCCGAACGGGAACGCCGCGCGGCCATTACCCGCGCCGAAGGCCAGCGCCGGGCGGCGGAACTGAACGCCGATGCCGAGCTTTACGAAGCCCAGCGCCGCGCCGATGCCATCCGCGCCATCGCCGAGGCCAATGCCGATTCCAACCGCCTGATCGCGGCCTCGCTCGAGGGCGAGAACGCCCGCGACGCGCTGACCTTCCAGACCGCACGGATGCAGGTCGAGGCGCTGGAGGGGCTGTCGAAATCCGACAATGCGAAACTCATCATGCTGCCCGGCGGGCCGTCCAATGCCTTCCGCGAGGCGGCCGCCATCCTCAAGGAGATGTAAGGCATGGACCTGCTCGCGCTGCCCGACTGGATCATCTGGGGCCTGATCGCGATCGGGCTGGTGGTGGTCGAGATGCTCACCACGGTCTATGTCGCGCTGGGCTTTGCCGTGGGCGCCGCGGTGGCGGCGCTGGTCTCCTGGGCCTTTCCGGGGCTGCATGTCTTCTATCAGGGGCTGATCTGGGCTCTGGTCGGGCTCGGGGTGTGGCTGGCTCTGTCGCGCTGGAACAGGGCGCGGCGCAAGGCACGGCGCGACATCAATGATTTCGACCCGGTCAGTTCGCTGCCGCGCGCGGATCGCGAGCGGCGCGAGGCCATGCGGCAACGCGACGAGGACTGACCGACAGATACCGTAGGGTGGGTGGTTCTGCCCCGCAAGGGGCAGGTTCACCCACCCATGCCAACCCTCCCGCGCGGCACTCAGACCCCGTAGAGCCCCTCATAGATCGGCATCAGCGTCTCGGTATCGAACAGTGACGAGACCGAGGTGCCCTTCCATGTGTTCAGGATGCCCTGCGCGAACATCGGCGCGGTGGGCACGATGCGGATATTGGGCGCATTCCGGACCGGTTCGGTCGGTGCGATCGAATCGGTGATGACCAGCGATTTCATCACCGAATTGCCGACCCGCTCCACGGCGGGACCCGAGAGCACGCCATGGGTGATATAGCTGTGCACCTCGACCGCGCCGGCCTCGATCAGCACTTCGGCCGCCTTGCACAGCGTTCCGGCCGTGTCGCAGATATCGTCCACGATGATGCAGGTCTTGCCGCGCACATCGCCGATCACGGTCATCTCGGCCACTTCGCCCGGCTTCTCGCGGCGCTTGTCCACGATGGCCAGCGCGCAGCCGATCCGCTTGGCCAGTTCCCGCGCCCGCGCCACGCCACCGACATCGGGCGAGACCACGGTCACATCAGCCAGCCGACCCTTGAAATGGTGCATCACATCCAGCGCAAAGACCGGCGCGGCATAGAGGTTGTCCACCGGAATGTCGAAAAAGCCCTGGATCTGTGCGGCGTGCAGATCCAGCGTCAGGATGCGCTCGATTCCCGCCTGGGTGATCATGTTCGCCACCAGCTTGGCCGAAATCGGCGTGCGCGCCTTGGTGCGCCGGTCCTGCCTTGCATAGCCGAAATAGGGAATCACTGCCGTGATCCGCGCCGCCGAGGACCGCTTGAGCGCATCGGCGATGATCAGAAGTTCCATCAGGTGGTCATTTGCCGGTTTCGAGGTGGACTGGATGATGAACATGTCCTCGCCGCGCACATTCTCGAACACCTCGACAAAGACCTCGCCGTCATTGAACCGCTCGACCCGTGCATCCACAAGGCTGACCGACATGCCGCGATGCAGGGTCATCCGCCGCGCGATCGCCTGCGCGAGGGGCCGATTGGCATTCCCGGCAATCAGTTTGGGTTCGGAACGGTCGATCATGGAAGGTCCTCGGGCTTGCGCGACGTTGACACCGCTTATCACCCCGTTACGGTCTTGCAAACCACTCCACCGACCCAAAGGACCGTCCATGGCGCATATAGATTACTATCTCAGTCCTGTCTCGCCCTGGACGCATCTGGCCGGGCTCAGACCCGCGCGGATCGCCGCCGCTGCGGGGGCCAGCATCCGCTACAAGCCGGTGGACCCCACCGCGCTGTTCCAGCGCACCGGCGGCAAGGTTCTGGCCGAGCGCCATGAAAGCCGCCAGGCCTACCGGATGCAGGAACTCGCGCGCTGGGCAGGGCGACTCGACGTGAAGCTGACGCTGCGCCCTGCCTTCTTTCCCACCAACCCGGCGCCGGCCTCCTATGCGATCATCGCCGCGCAGGAGGCCGGTGGGGGCGATCTGGCGGGGCTGGTCCACGCGCTTACCCGCGCCTGCTGGGAAGAGGAGCGCAACATCGCCGAGGACGAGGTGATCCGAGACTGCCTTGGCGCGACCGGGTTTGACCCCGGCCTTGCCTTCAGCGGCATGTTGCAGGGCGCCGAGATCTATCCGCGCAATCTCGACGAGGCGGTGCTGGCGGGCGTGTTCGGCGTGCCCTTCTTCATAGTGGGCGAGGCGCGGTTCTGGGGCCAGGACCGGATCGACTTTCTGGCCGAGCATCTGGGCGTGACTGCGTGATCGCAGATCATGTGCTGGGCGCGGCGGGTGCGCCCGCGCTGATGCTGCATTGCATGCTGGGCCGCGCGCGCGACTGGCAGGGACTGCTTGGCGCCATGGTCACGCCGCTTGCGGCGCGGGGTTTCGACCTGCCCGGCCATGGTCGCTCGTCCCCCTGGGATGGCGCGAGCGAACTGCACGCGCTGTGCACGTCTCTGGCGCGGGACCGGTGCGCGCCGGGGCATGTCGTCATCGGGCATTCCTTCGGCGCAACAGTGGCCTTGCGGCTGGCACTCGAGGGTGCCAGCGCCTTGCGCGCACTGGTGCTGATCGAGCCGGTGCTCTTTGCTGCAGCGCATGGCACCTCCGAGGCCAGTGAGGAGGCGCTTCACGCTGCCGCGCTTGCCGAATGCTTCGCGCGCGGCGACCTGCGCGCCACGGCGCGGGGCTTTCTGGCGCGATGGGGGGCCGGGCCGCCCTTTGACAGCCTGCCGCGCGAAGCGCAGGCGCGGATCGCCGGGCGGATGCCAATGGTCATGGCCACGACCGCGCTGCTGCGCGACGATCATGCAGGGCTGCTGCGCCCGGGCGGGCTGGAAGGGCAGGACCTGCCGGTGATGCTGCTGCGCGGTGCCCGCTCGCCGCGCATCACCGCCATCATCAACCACAGGCTGGCGCACCGCCTTGCGCGGGCCGAGCGTGACGAGATCGCGGGAGCGGGGCATATGGTCCCGATCACCCACCCGCACGAGACTGCAGAACGGATCGACAGGTTTCTGGCGCAGTTGCCCGGCGCATGAGAAAGCCCCTGCGGCAGGGCCGCATGGGGCTTTCATCAGAATGTCGCAAGTATCAGGCCGCTTCGGCCTCTGCCGCTGCCGCTGCCGCGTTGCGCCGTTCGCTTTCCTCGCGCGACAGCGCGACCGAGGTGCGCACACCCTTTGCCACGAATTCCATCAGGCCGGCCACGACCCGCTCGTTGGGGTCGATTCCGGCACAGCTCAGCACCTCGCGCCCGTCGCGCGAGCGAGCCCAGCGGGCGATCTGCTCGGGGCCGTTGCCGTATTTCTTGTCATCGGCAATGGCATCATCCAGCGCAGCCAGAACCACGGCCGCAAACAGCTTGCGGGCGCGCGCACCTTGCTCATGTGTGAAGGCTGTTCCATCTGCTGCATCAAACATAATCGAGTCCTTTGTTCTTGCGCCTACCGCGAATTCTTGCTCTTGCATCTGCCGCGAACGCCTGCATACGCCGTTTCCGTCGTGATTCGCTACGTCGAAGATGCATGGCTGCCATGCGATTTATGCATACCGGCAGCATGTAGCCAGGAATATCCTGTTCTTGCGCGGCTCCGGTCCACGCGATATAGGGTCGGGCGTCCACGCTTCAAGGTTATCGCAAGGTTCTCGCATGCCCAAGATCAATGGTAATGAAATCCGCCCCGGCAACGTGCTGGAACATGATGGCGGGCTGTGGGCCGCGGTGAAGGTCAGCCATGTCAAGCCCGGCAAGGGCGGCGCCTTTGCCCAGGTCGAGATGAAGAACCTGCGCGACGGGCGCAAGCTGAACGAGCGGTTCCGCTCGGATGACAGGGTCGAGCGCGTGCGGCTGGAACAGAAGGACCAGCAATTCCTCTATGAGAGCGACGGGCGTCTGGTCGTGATGGACATGGAGACCTTCGAGCAGGTGGAACTGGACTCCGAGATCCTGGGCGAGCGCCGCCCCTTTCTGCAAGACGGCATGACGGTCACGGTCGAGTATTACGGCGAAGAGGCGCTCAATGTCGCCCTGCCGCAAAAAGTGATCTGCAAGGTTGTCGAGACCGAGCCGGTGGTGAAGGGCCAGACAGCCGCCAACAGTTTCAAGCCTGCGGTTCTCGACAATGGCGTACGCGTGCTGGTGCCGCCCTTCGTTGGCCCGGACGAGGATATCGTGGTCAATACCGAGACCTTCGAATATTCCGAACGCGCCTGATCGGCATCACTTTTTCGCAGGTCGCCCTTGTCGCAGAAGGCGCTTCTGCCTAAAGCCTGACGCGAACCCGCCACGCGGAGCGACCGGTATGCGTCTTCTTTCTGCAGCCCTTGTCCTGACCGTCCTTGCGACGGCGGCAACCCCACGCGAAGGGACGGCCGAGATCCGCTGGACAAGCCCCGCTGCAGAACGGAGCGAGCTTCTGGTGATGGTGCGCAACGCCGAAGGCGCGCCGATCCTGCTGATGCGCGAGCCGGTCGAGGCAGGCGCCACGCGCGCCGACCTGCTGCTGCCGCCGCTGACCCGCCAGGCCGCCAGTGTGCAGGCCGGCATGGTCGAGACCGGTCGTGTTGTCGCGCAAAGCCCGGTCAAGCCGGTTTCTGCCCGCGAGGTCGATCTGCGGCTGGAAATGCGCAGCCTGCTGGCGGTCGGGTTTGATGACCACTGGCTCTGCGAGGACAGCGCGGCCCTGGTCCGCATCAGCAGTTCGGACGAGGGGTTGCATGCGCGGCACGGCCATCAGGTGGTGCAGCTCACCGAAGGCGATGAACCCGATCACTACACCGGCCCGGGCGAGAGCCGGATCGCACTTTACGGCAACCTCGCCGAGATCGCGCTCGGCGGGCAGGATCTCGGTATCTGCCATCCAAGCCTGTTCACGCCGATCATGCCGCTGCGGATAGCCGCGCTCGACAGCTCCTGGCTGGTCGAGATGGGCCTCGAAACCGCATTGCTGAACCTGCCGGGACTGGCCCAGGATACGGTCGCCGCGTCCGGCCTGAGCATCCGGTCGCTGCGCGATGGCGAAATCCGAATCACCGGGCCGTCGCTATCGATATCGCTTCGGGACGAACCCTGCCGGGCACGTGACGGGATCCTGCCCTTTCCCTTTACGGCGGAACTGCAAACGGGGGCTGATGGCCTTGCGGTGGCGGGGTGCGCCGGAAATCCGCTTGATCTGCTGGCGGGTGGCGTGTGGCGGGTGCGCAGCATCTACGGGCGCCCGCTTGACGCCCAGACCCCGATGCTGACCTTGCAGATCTCGGGCGCGGAGATTTCGGGCCGCACGCCCTGCAACCGGTATGTCGGCACGGCGGCGATCATCAACGGCCAACTGTCCTTTGGCGAGCTGGGCGCGACGCGGCTGGCCTGCCCGGCCGAACAGCGCAATATCGAGCAGCGCTTTCTGGACGCACTGGAAATCGCGACCAGTTTCGACCTGTGGCGCAATGGCGGGCTGAGTCTGCGCGCGGGCTCGGTTGCGGTCCTGACCGCAACGCGCGACTAGCGCTGGCCATCTGATGAAGGAATAACGCTGACGGCTTGGAGCCGTGATGCGACATTCGTCCGACGCTCGGCCTATCGGACCAGAATTCATGCACAGCAACGCGCAGGACCCACTCTGACCATTCGGACTTCGCGGTTCAGTGTGAATTGCCGAGCAGATTTCTTAGTTGCCCGGAAGGTGTCGATGTGATGCTGTGCTATCGCATCTTGCGGCGGCAAAGGGAATGAGTTGGATGCCTTTCACTCACCAGAACCTGCTCGACGCCATGGACGGGGTCGCCATGATCCTCGACCACGAACTGCGCATCATCGGGGTTGGCGAACCGAACTGGCAGCGCTTTCTTGACGAGAATCGGCCGCAAGCTCCGTCGGCTTGCAATGGTTCGAGCGCGAGTGTGCTCAACCGTCCGGTAACGCAGTTCATCGCCGGCAACGCGGTGCGGTCGACCTTCGCTGAATTGTTCAACAGCGTGCTCAGCGGGGCGCGCCCGCTCGTGCAGATCGACTATCGCTGCGATGCGCCAAATCTGCGACGGGATATGCGCCTGTCGGCAAGACCGATCCAGACCGGCGATGAGGTGCGGCACCTGCTCTATCAGTCAGTGATGCTTTCGGCTCTGCAACGTCCGGATATTCCGCTTTTCGGCATCCCCGTTGCCGATCAGGAAGCGGAAGACATCCTGACACTCTGCGCGATCTGTGCCCGTGTGGCCTGGCCGGTTGGTGCGCCGTCAGGCGCGCGGGAATGGATCGAGCCCCCGGAATATTACCGACGCGGTGGTGGTGAGGTCTCCCTGATCTCGCACGGGTTTTGCGAACGCTGCTTTGCACGGCTTCAGGAAGACGAGTGAAGCGCCGCAATTGCTGCGGCAGCCGGGGGGGGCAGATCGGCATGGTGGGCGCGCGGCGCGCGCTACCGGGGCAGGTCGCGCGAGGGGATGACCGGAAAGAACACGCCCCCAGACCACAGCCCGAACCATTCTGCCCCCTCATGTCGGGCATGCACGCCCAGTTCGACCAGCCGGTAGAAGCTCTTGCGGTCGATCAGCGCCTCGAGCCCGGCCCGGATCATGACATAGGGCGAGGGCTCGCCGGTCTTGGGGTCGCGGATCACGCGCAGCGGGTGGTCGGGGCCGGCCTCAGCCTCGTCCCCGACATTGGTGACGAAGCTCAGGCGCTGGTCTTCGCCTGCGCCCGCCACGCGGAAATCGACCGCGACAAAGGGCGCATCCTCGACCGTTATCCCCACCTTCTCGACCGGCGTGACAAGGAAATAGCGGTCGCCCTCGCGTTTGAGGATGGTCGAGAACAGCCGCACCATGGCCGGGCGACCGATCGGCGTGCCCTCGTAGAACCAGGTCCCGTCGCGCGCGATACGCATGTCCAGATCGCCGCAGAAGGGCGGGTTCCACAGATGCACCGGTGGCAGGCCCCTGCCTCTGGCGGCGGCGCTTGCGGCTTCGGCCAGCGCGCTCGCCGATGGTGTCACGGTATTTTGTTCGCCTGTGGTTTTTGCCATTGGCCCCTCGTGCGATATGTCTCAGGATGACAATATACAGATATGTCCCGATCCCCAGCCTGCAAGGAGCGCCCGCATGAGCCATGACAGCGATCTGATCGCCGAGATCGAAGCCTTGGGCGAGAAACTGGCCGAGGCGCGCGCGAGTATCAACCGCCGCTTCATCGGGCAACGCAATGTGGTGGACCTCACCCTGACGGCCATGCTCTGCGGTGGCCACGGGCTGCTGATCGGGCTGCCGGGCCTGGGCAAGACGCGGCTGGTGGATACGCTCTCGACCGTGATGGGGCTCAGGGGCAACCGCATCCAGTTCACGCCCGACCTGATGCCCGCCGACATCCTGGGGTCCGAGGTGCTGGACATGGCCGAAGACGGCAGGCGGTCCTTCCGCTTCATTCAGGGGCCGATCTTCTGCCAGTTGCTGATGGCTGACGAGATCAACCGCGCCTCGCCGCGCACGCAGGCGGCGCTGTTGCAGGCGATGCAGGAAGGCGAGGTCACGGTCGCAGGCGCGCATCACGCGCTCGACCGTCCGTTCCATGTGCTGGCAACCCAGAACCCGATCGAGCAGGAAGGCACCTATCCCCTGCCCGAGGCGCAGCTTGACCGCTTCCTTGTCCAGATCGATGTCGAATATCCCGATCGCGCGACCGAACGCGACATCCTGATCGCGACCACAGGCCAGGGCGAGGGCGCCGCGCATGAGGTCTTTACCGCCGCCGAACTGATGGCCGCGCAGGCACTGCTGCGCCGGATGCCCGTGGGCGAAAGCGTGGTCGAGGCAATTCTCGATCTGGTCCGCGCCTGCCGCCCCGAAGAGCCCGAGGCACACGATGCCGTGCGCGAGTCGGTCAGTTGGGGGCCGGGGCCGCGCGCCGCGCAGGCGCTGATGCTGACCGTGCGGGCACGCGCGCTGCTGGACGGGCGGCTCGCCCCGTCGGTCGAGGATGTCGCCGCCATGGCGCGACCCGTGCTGAGTCATCGCATGGCGCTGGGCTTTGCCGCGCGCGCCCGCGGCGAGAGCCTGGGCGGCATCATCGCGCGCGTCGCCGGCGAGGCAACGCGGATGGAGATCGCGGCTTGAGCGACCCCTCCCTCCTGCGCTCCCGCTCCGAGGCGCTGGCAGCCCCGCTGCCCGCGCTTCTGGTGCAGGCCGAGCATCTGGCGGCCTCGGTGCTGCCGGGGGCGCATGGGCGCAGGCGCGCGGGTCTGGGAGACGAGTTCTGGCAATACCGTCAGGCCGGGCCGTCGGACACTGGCGCCCGCATCGACTGGCGCCGCTCGGGCCGGGCAGATGTGCATTTCGTGCGCGAGACCGAATGGCAGGCCGCGCAGGCCGTGACCCTCTGGGTCGATTGCTCGCAGGCGATGGGCTTTACCGGACACAGGACGCGCGAGCCCAAGGGCGCGCGGGCGCGGCTGCTGGGGCTGGCGCTGTCGGTGCTGCTGCTCAGGGGCGGCGAGCGCGTGGGGCTGATGCCCGATCTCGCGCCGCGCGCTGGCCGTGCGCAGCTTGACCCGCTTGCGCTTGCCCTGTGTGCCACCGACACGCAGGGCGATTACGGCACCCCCCCACCGACCCTGCTCCCTGCCCATTCGCAAGCGGTGTTCCTGTCCGATTTCCTCGGCCCGCCCGAGGCGCTGCGCGAGGCCGTGGGCCGTGCCGCCGACCGCGGCGTTCGCGGCGCGCTGGTGCAGGTGCTTGACCCGGCAGAGGAAGAGTTCCCCTATCAGGGCCGTTCGATCTTTGAATCCATGGCCGGGGCGCTGCGGCACGAGACCTTGCGCGCCAATGACCTGCAGGCGCGCTATCGCGACCGGCTGGCGGAACGCAAGGACCTGCTGGCAGGGCTTGCACGCCTGACCGGCTGGCAGGTGCTGCACCACCACACCGATCAGCCAGCCGCCAGCGCGCTGATGTGGCTCTGGCAGATGCTCGATGCGGGACGGGGGCGCTGATGGTCACGCTCGGCCCGCTCGGTTTTGCCTCGCCTGCCCTTCTGGCCGCGCTGGTCGCGCTGCCGCTGTTGTGGTGGCTGTTGCGCGCGGTCCCGCCGGCGCCGGTGATCCGGCGCTTTCCGGGTGTGGCGCTGCTGATCGGGCTGAAGGACGAGACAACCGAGACCGACAGGACCCCGTGGTGGCTGCTTGTGCTGCGCGCGGTTGCCCTGGCCGCGCTGATCCTGGGCTTTTCCGGCCCGGTCCTGAACCCGCAGCCCGCGCGCGACGGCACGGGGCCGTTCCTGATCGTGCTCGACTCGAGCTGGGCCAGCGCGCGTGACTGGCCGCGCCGGATGGCGCGCGTCGATGAGTTGCTGGCCGAGGCAGGCCGCACGGACCGGCCTGTGGCCGTGGTCGCACTCACGGACCTGCCCGCGGGCGAAACGCCCTTCCGCAGTGCCGATTTCTGGGCCGAGCGCCGCCCCGGGCTGGAGCCTGCGCCCTTTGCGCCGGACCCGGACATGATCGGCGACTGGCTCGCGGCCCTGCCGGACCAGATCGAGACCTACTGGCTCTCGGACGGGTTGGCCCATGACTACCGCGCGGACCTGACGACAGAACTCGGGCGCCGCGGCCCGCTGACCGTGTTCGAGACCGCGCGCCCGGTTCTCGCCCTTGCCCCGCCCGAATTGCGCGAGGGGGTGATCCGTCTGGCTGCGCACCGCCTGCCCGGCCTGCCCGCGCAGGAGATCGCGATCGCCGCCATCGGGCGCGACCCGGCGGGCGTGGAGCGGGTGCTGGCGCAGGGCGGTCTGAGCCTCGCCGAAGGCGAGGCCACCGGAATGCTCGAACTCACGCTGCAACCCGAATTGCGCAACCGCATCTCACGGTTCCACATCGCGGGCGAGCGCAGTGCGGGCGCCGTGGCGCTGACCGATGATGCGCTGCAACGGCGCAAGGTGGCGCTGCTGACAGGGCGCGAGGGCCGCGAGGGGCTGGACCTGCTCTCGCCCTTCTTCTACCTGCGGCAGGCACTGGAGCCGGTGGCGGAACTGATCGAGAGCGCCTCGGTCGATGACCTGCTGCTGACCGCGCCCGATGTGCTGATCCTTGTGGACATTGCCCAGCTGGGCGAACTGGAAGCCGCGCAGATCCTCGATTTCGTCAATGATGGCGGGCTTCTGCTGCGCTTTGCGGGCCCGAGTCTGGCTGCAAGTGACATTGCCCGCAGCGAGGAAGACCCGCTGCTGCCTGTGCGGCTGCGCATCGGCGGGCGCACTGTCGGCGGCGCGATGAGTTGGGGCGAGCCGCGCCAGTTGCGCGCCTTCGCCGAGGACTCGCCCTTCGCGGGCCTGCGCATTCCCGCGGACGTGACGATCAGCGCGCAGGTTCTGGCCCAGCCCGATCCGGCACTGGCCGAGCGCACCATTGCCTCGCTGGCCGATGGCACGCCGCTGGTGACGCGCAAGTTCTCGGGCGAGGGGCAGGTCGTGCTTGTTCACACCACCGCCAATGCCGAGTGGTCGAGCCTGCCGCTTTCGGGGCTGTTCGTCGAGATGCTGGAACGCCTTGCCGTCTCGACCCGCCCCTCCGCGCTGGGGCGCGACGCGCTGAGCGCCAGCCAGTGGCAGCCCGAACGCGCGCTTGACGGCTTCGGACAGGTGGTCGATGCCAGCGCGAGGCCCGTCCTGCCGGGCGAGCGGCTGTCGGAGGGGCGGTTCGGGCCCGACATGCCGCCCGGCGTCTATCGCAGCCCCATCGGCAGCGTGGCGCTGAATATCGGCGCGCCGGACATGCAGCTTGAGCCTGCCACATGGCCCGCATCCATCACGGTCGAGGGCGACGCGCTGCCGGTCGAACGTGACCTCAGGGCGCTGTTCCTGACGCTGGGGCTGGGGGCGCTGATGCTCGACATCCTGGCAGCCCTGTGGGTTTCCGGGCGGCTGCGCGCGGCCACGGCGGTGCTGGGGCTGATCGTGCTGGGCACAGGCCAGCCCGCCGAGGCCGATGACCGGCTCGCCATTCAGGCCACATCCGAGATGGTGCTGGGTCATGTACTCTCGGGCGATCCGCGCGTGGACGAGATGGCGCGCGCGGGACTGCTGGGCCTCAGCCGCGTGCTATATGCCCGCACCTCGGTCGAGCCCGGCCCGCCCATCGGCGTGGACCTCGAGCGTGATGAGCTGACCTTCTTTCCCTTCCTCTACTGGCCGATCACGGAAAACAGCCCGATCCCCTCGGATGCCGCCTATGCCAGACTCAACCGCTACCTGCGCGGTGGCGGCATGATCATGTTCGACACCCGCGACGCCGAGCTTGCCGGCCTGACCCGCACCACACCCGAAGCGCGCCGCCTTCAGGCCATCGCCCGCCCGCTGGACATCCCGCCGCTCGAACCCATCCCCGAGGATCATGTGCTGACCCGGACCTTCTATCTGATCCAGGAATTTCCCGGCCGCCATACCGGTCGCGAGGTCTGGGTCGAGGCCGCGCCCCCCGATGCCGAACGCGCCGAGGGGATGCCCTTTCGCAACCTCAATGACGGAGTGACGCCGGTCATCATCGGCTCGCATGACTGGGCCGCGGCCTGGGCCGTGGAAGAGTCCGGCCGTCCGATGGTGCGCATGGGCATGGGTGCGGGCGGCGAGCATCAACGCGAGATCGCCTACCGGTTTGGAGTCAACCTGATCACCCATGTGCTGACCGGAAACTACAAATCCGACCAGGTCCATGTGCCTGCCCTGCTGGAAAGGCTGGGGCAATGAGCGGCGGGCAGGACATCATCCTTGCGCCACTGCTGGCATGGCCCCTCATTGCCGCTGTGGCGATTTTCGCCGCGCTGCTGGTCGGGGTTGCCCTCTGGCGGGGTTTGCGCGGCTGGTGGCTTCGGGGCCTCGCCGCGCTGGCGCTTGTCGCGGCCCTGACCAACCCCTCGCTGCTCAGTGAAGAGCGCGAGCCGCTGCGCGACATAGCACTGGTGCTGGTCGATGATACCGCGTCGAATACGCTTGGCGACCGTACCGCGCAGACCGAAGCGGCGCTGGCCCATCTGGAAGGTACGCTCGAGGCGCTGGGCGAAGTCGAGACCCGCATCGTGCGCCTGCCCGATGGCCCGCGCAACACCGGCACCCAACTGACAACCGCGCTGACCGAGGCCCTTTCGGACCTGCCACGCGACCGGATCGCGGGCATCTTCGCGATCAGCGACGGCCAGATCCACGACCCGGCCCCCGGCCTTGGGGTACCCGCACCGCTGCACCTGCTGCAGACCGGCGCGGCGCGCGACTGGGACCGCCGCCTCATCATCCGCAATGCACCCGCCTTCGCCATCCTGGGCGAGCCTGTCACGCTGGGGCTGAAGGTCGAGGATCAGGGCGCGGTGCCGCCGGGGCTGAGCCGCTTTGCCACGCTGGACTATGCCATAAATGGCGGCGACACGATGCGCGCCATGGTTCCGGTGGGCGAGGAGATGGAAATCACCGTCACGCTCGACCGGGGCGGCATGAACGTGCTGCAATTCGAACTGGAGGAGGCCGAGGGGGAACTGACCACGCGCAACAATTCCGCCATCGTGCAGATCAACGGCGTGCGCGACAGGCTCAGCGTGCTGCTGGTCTCGGGCGAACCCAATGCCGGGCAGCGGACCTGGCGCAACCTGCTCAAGTCCGATCCGGCGGTTGATCTGGTGCATTTCACCATCCTGCGCCCGCCCGACCGCCATGACGGGGTGCCGGTCAACGAATTGTCGCTGATCGCCTTTCCCACGCGCGAGTTGTTCGTTGACAAGATCGACGAGTTCGACCTGATCATCTTCGACCGCTATCGCCGCCGGGGTATTCTGCCCAACAGCTATTTCGCCAATATCGCGCGCTATGTCGAGGAGGGCGGCGCTTTGCTGGTGGTGGGCGGGCCGGAACTGGCCAGCGCCGACAGTATCTGGCGCTCGCCGCTGGGAGATGTCTTTCCCGCCTATCCCACGGCCCGCGTGATCGAAGAGGGCTTTCGCCCGCAGGTCACGGATCTGGGCAAGCGCCATCCGGTCACTTCGGGGCTGGAGGCGCTGGTGCCTGCCACCGAGGACGGCCCCGGCTGGGGCCGCTGGTTTCGCCAGATCGAGATGATCCCCGAGCGCGGGCAGGTGGTGATGAGCGGCCATGGCGACCGCCCGCTGCTGATGCTCGACCGGGTCGGGGAAGGGCGTCTGGCGCTGCTGGCCTCGGACCAGACCTGGCTGTGGGATCGCGGCTATGAGGGCGGCGGGCCGCAGCTGGAACTGTTGCGCCGGCTGGCGCACTGGATGATGGGCGAGCCCGATCTGGAGGAAGAAACCCTCAGCGCCACGGCAGAGGGCAACCGCGTCACGATCATCCGTCGCACGCTGCGCGACGCGGTGGGGGCAGTCACCGTCACCGGCCCCGATGGCGCCGAGACAGTGCAGGACCTGATCGAGGATGGCCCCGGCGAATACCGCGCGGACTGGGACGCGCCCGGCATCGGGCTCTACCGGCTGCGCGAGGATGATCTGGAGGCCGTGGTCGCCCTTGGCCCGCAGGCACCGCGCGAATTCGAGGAAACCATCGCCACGCCCGACAAGCTGCGCCCGCTGGTCAGCGCCTCGCGCGGGGGCGTGGTGCGAATCGAAGAGGGCCTGCCCGACCTGCGCCTCGTGCGCGAGGGGCGCGCGGCTGCCGGGCGTGGCTGGCTGGGCCTGACCCCGCGTGAGGCCTACCTGACCACCGAACTGCGCTCGGCCGCGCTGCTGCCGGGCTGGCTGTGGCTGATGCTCGCCGCCGGTCTGGCCCTTGGCGCGTGGCTGCGCGAGGGGCGATGAGACCGGCCGCCGGGGGCACGGTGGCATCGCCGCCCGGAATGATGGCAGGGCGAACGGCAGCGGCTTCCGGCTGGCCGGGCTGGCAGGCGCAGACGCCGAACAGGCGCGGGTCACGCCGATCCAGATGGCAAGGCGCGCTGGCGGTGTTCAGGGCTTGCCCGGCGGCGGGTCGGAACAGCCGCGGTCTGCGCGCGCGTGGCGTGACCGGGATCTGGTCGGTCGATGGTCGCACCGGCGAGATGCAGGCCCTCGCGCAGGGTCCGAGCCGGTTCATGCAAGCCGCAGGTTCGCCGGCAACCCTGTCCGCCACCCTGCGCCACGGAGGCCTGCACAGGCCCACGCCGCCTTTACTTTCCGGTGACTGACCCGGTGCATCATTGCCGGAAATGGGTTATCCATGACCCGATGCTGCAAGATATGGAATGCGGATGCACCCCACCAGCCTGCGCGAAGCCGGTATCACCCACCTGCGCCGTCCTGTGACGATCAGGGCTGCGGCACTGCTTGCTAGGCTCTCGCTGACATTTGTGCTTGTGCTGTGCAGCCTTGCGTCCGCGCGGGCTGATCCTGTCGAGAGCAACGCTGTCCTCCATGTTTTCTGGGCCGAGACCTGCCCGGTCTGTATCCGCCAGAAACCCTGGATCGAGGATCTGGAGTCGCGCTTTCCCGGCCTGCATGTGAGGGAAATGGAGCTGTCGCGCTCTGATCAGTTTCATGCGCTGTTTCAGGACATGGCCGCAGAGCGTGGCATCAGTGCCGCCTATGTGCCCACACTCATGCTGGGCCCGCGCATTTGGATCGGCGACACCCCTGCCCAGCGCACCGAGATCGAGGCGGCAGTCACGGCCCTGCTGGCGGGCGAAGACCTGGAGGCGGGCCACAGTGACACCCTGCGCCTGCCCGTTCTGGGCGAGGTTGACGCCACCGCTGCATCGGTGCTGGGGCTGACTGTGCTGATTGCCTTTGTAGATGGGTTCAACCCCTGCTCGCTCTGGGTGCTGACCTTGCTGTTGGGCATGGTCATATCGTCAGGCTCGCGCAAGCGGGTGGCAGTTGTCGGCGTCAGCTTCCTGCTGACCACGGCACTGATCTATGGCGCCTTCATTGCCGGATTGTTCAGCGTGCTGGCCTTTGCCTTTGCGCTGCCCTGGGTACGCTGGGGGGTGGCGCTATTCGCGCTTGGCTTCGGGCTGGTCAGCATCAAGGATTACTTCTGGTACGGACGCGGGATCAGTTTCTCGATCCCCGAGGGGCAGAAGCCCGGCATCTACCAGCGCATCCGCGGATTGCGCCAGCAAGACCTGAGCACCACCGCGCTGATCGGGGCGACCGTGGCCATGGCCGCCGGAATCGCGCTGGTGGAACTGCCCTGCACGGCCGGTTTTCCGGTCGTCTGGTCGGGCATCCTTGCGGATCGCGGGGTCAGCGGCCCGGGTTTCATGGGGCTTCTGGCAGTCTATGTGCTTATCTATCTGAGCGTGGAGCTGATGATCTTTGCCACCGCCATCACCGGCATGAGCCTTGGCCGGATGGGCCAGCAACAGGGCCGCGCGCTCAAGCTTCTGGGCGGAGCCGTCATGGTCGCACTGGCCGGGGCACTGGCACTGAAGCCCGAGTTGATGGACGATCTTGCCGGCTCGATGATGCTGTTCGGTGCAGCGCTTGGCGTGGCGGCGCTGGTCATGCTTGCGCATCGGCGCAAACCCATGCAATGAGCGCCTGCTGTCGGTGGCCATGGTGGCCGCCATGGGCCAGCGACACTCCGAGGGCGGGCGGGTCGATGCCAGCAGGTCGCCGCATGACATGCCCCTGTCCCGCCCGACAGCGGGCTGAGCGGCCTGGGCGCACTTTTCACGATGCGCCGGTCCGCCATCACTGGCAAACCCTAAGTCCCCAAGGTTGCCATCTGCGCGCGGCCGTCGGACAGGACTCCTCGCCATGGGCAAGACCTGCCCCCACCACCGAACTGCACCCGTCCGCCCTTTCCGCCGGGCTGGCCCTTGGCGCATGGCTGCGCGTGAGGTCGTGAGGTCGTGAGGTCGTGAGGTCGTGAGGTCGTGAGGTCGTGAGGCAGAAGGATGGTGGCGGTGCGGGAGGCAATGTCGTTCTTTCGAATATTTGTTTTAGCTAGTTGATTTCCGAAATGCGAGGCATGGATCGCAATTGAAGCTTCATCCCATGACGTCGCGTTTTCTGTATCCGCGAAGGCCTCTTCCTCTCACCCGCTGCACCCCGCGAGAAACGCCTGTACCGCCTCTGATGTTGCCTCGGGCGCGGTGTCGGGAAAGAAATGGCCGCCCGGAACGCTGCGCGCCTGCATCCGCGCCAGCCGCTCCGCCCATGTCGCTGGCACGTCATAGGCGCGCGCCATGGCGCCATCCGCGCCATACAGCACCAGCGCCGGGCAAGCGACCCGGCGCCCCAGATCGGCCTCGTCCAGCGCCAGATCATGGGCGATGGCGGCGCGGTAGTCCTGGCACATGCCGAAGATCACCTCGGGCCGACGCCAGGCCGCGCGATAGGCCGCCAGCCGCTCCGGCGCGAAATCCCCGATCCGCGCGCCCCCCCAGCCCAGCAGGCAGGACTCGAAGTAGTAATCCGGGTCCGCCCCGATCAGCCGCTCGGGGAAGGGATGCGGCTGCGCCAGGAAGAACCAGTGATAATAGCTCTGCGCGACCCGGTGGGTCAGCCCGGAGAGCAAGAGATGCGTCGGCACGATATCCATCAGGGGCAGGCTCTGCACCCGATCAGGCGCATCCAGCGCCATGCGGTGTGCCACCCGCGCGCCGCGATCATGGCCCACGAGATGGAACCTCTCGAAGCCCAGCGCGGCCATGAGCGCCAGCTGGTCATGCCCCATGGCGCGAAAGGAATAGGCCGCGCAATCCTGCGGGTTGTCCTGCCCGGGCACCGAAGAGGCCCCGTAGCCGCGCAGGTCAGCCGTGACCACCGTGTAGTGCGGGCTCAGCGCGGCGGCGACACGCGCCCACATCGCGCGGGTCTGGGGAAAGCCGTGCAGCAGCAGCACGGGCGGGCCTGCGCCCGTCACCTCATGGGCAATTTCGACCCCGTCAAGCCATATCCGCCGGTCCTGAACACTGCCGCCCATCCCTGCCTCCGCTGAACTGCCGCGCCAGCATCCGGCAGCAGCGCGCGCAGGTCAATGGCAGGCTCAACTCAGCGCAGCCGCAGGTCCGCCTGATCGCCCTGCCCCTGATCCGAGATGAAGCGCAGCGTGTCGCCATTGCGCAGCACAAGCTGGCAATTATACGGGTCGCCCGACTGGCCGAATTCCAGCGTGCGGCAGAAATAGCCGTTGCGCCATTCCCACTCGCCGCCGACCTGCATTCCGAAACCCCGTCCCCTGATCTCGCCCTGAGGCAGCACCTGCAGCCGCACCCCGAACCGGGTCAGTTCGCGCCCGTCAACGAGTTCGCGGAAGATGGTTTCCTCACGGACCGGCTTGAAATCTGCAAGCACCGGGGTCGCAGTCAGCACCGCCGCAGCACCGAGGACCAGGATGGAACGCATGATACACCTCTGTCGCCTACACGTCACTATTCGGTATGAATACGCAGGAAACCGGGCAGTGGATGACTTTTCGTCACTCATTGCGCCAGACCCAGCACATCAAGCATGGAATATTCCCCCGGCCCCTGTGCCTGCACCCAGATCGCTGCGCGCAGCGCGCCGCGGGCAAACAGCGCGCGGTCCGAGGCGACGTGGCGCAGCACGATCCGCTCGCCCTCTCCGGCAAAGATGACGTCATGCTCGCCGATATAATCGCCGCCCCGGATGGCATGAAAGCCTATGGCCCCGCTTTCGCGCACCCCGGTGATCCCGTCGCGGCCGCGGTCGGCCACATCGTCCAGCTGCACTCCGCGCCCTGCGGCCGCGGCTTCGCCCAGCATCAGCGCCGTGCCCGAGGGCGCATCGACCTTGTGGCGGTGATGGGCCTCCACGATCTCGATGTCGAACTCGGCACCGAGCGCCGCAGCCACCTGCCGCGTCAGCGTGACCAGCAAGTTGACGCCCAGGCTCATGTTGCCCGCCCGCACGATCCGGCCGGTTCCCGCCGCGCGGGCGATGGCCACAAGGTCGTCCTCGCTGAACCCGGTCGTGCCGATGACATGCGCCACCCCCGCGCTTGCCGCCTGCGCCGCCAGCGCGACCGAGACCGCAGGCGTGGTGAAGTCGATCACCGCATCGGCATCCGCCAGCGCCGCTTCCCGGTCCGAGGTCACGACCAGCCCGCGCGGCCCCGCACCCATGGCAATTCCCAGATCCTGACCGATCCATGCGTGGCCCTCGCGCTCGATGGCGGCGGCAAGGATTGCAAGGTCGCTTTCGTCGATCAGCCGGATCAGAATCCGGCCCATCCGCCCCGATGCCCCCATCACTGCCATCCGCACCATTCCTGCCCCCTTCGCTGCTCGCTGCACCCGGCCTCTGGAGTCCCTGCGACTGATCGCGCGCATCCATAACGCCGCGGTCACAAAATGGCAAAGCCTCGTTGCGCGCGCAGGCGCGATGGCTTACTTAGAGCGCATGGCAAAACCCCGCTCCGACATGGGCCACGGGCCCTCACAACGCCAGCTTCGCGTGGGCGAGCTGATCCGGCGCAACCTCTCGGAGGTTCTGGCGCGCGGGGATGTGCATGACCCCGATCTTGCGCGCGTCCCGATCACGGTCAGCGAGGTACGCGCCTCACCCGACCTGCGGGTGGCCACTGCCTATGTCATGCCCCTGGGCGGGCGCGATCAGGCCGGCACGCTGGCCGCATTGCGCCGCAACAAGGCCGAGTTGCGCCATCTGGTCGCGCGCGGGATGGCGCTGAAATACACCCCCGACCTGCGCTTCCAGATCGACGGGAGCTTCGATCGCATGGACGAGACACGCAGGCTGTTGCAGGACGAACGGGTGCAGCGCGACATTGCGAACGGGTCGGACGAGGATGCAGCGCAGGACTAGGGCATGTTTCGCGGTGCTTGTTGCCTGGCTTATGGCAGGCACGGCGGCGGCCGAATGCGTGCGCGTCGAGTATCTGGACCACAGCTTCACGCATTGCGAGGCGCGCGCCGGCGACGATCTGCGCCTGTTTCTCTACAGTTCCGACACACAGGTCTTCGGGTCATTCCGCAATATTGATACCGCGTTGGCAGCCGAGGGCAAGCGGCTGGCCTTTGCCATGAATGGCGGCATGTATCATCCCGACCGCAGCCCGGTGGGGCTGTATATCGAGGATGGCGAGGAAAAGTCGCGCATCGTCACCTCGGAAGGGCCGGGCAATTTCGGGCTGCTGCCCAATGGCGTTTTCTGCATCGAGGAGCGCCGTTTCACCCTGATCGAGAGCCGCGCCTTCGCCAGCGCCCCGCCCGACTGCATCCATGCCGCGCAGAGCGGGCCGATGCTGGTGATTGACGGCGCGTTTCATCCTCGCTTCATCGCAGACTCGGACTCGCGGCTTATCCGCAATGGTGTCGGGGTCTCGTCCGATGGCAAGCGCGCAGTCTTCGCCATTGCCGACACGCCGGTGAATTTCCACGAATTCGCGCGCTTCTTCCGCGATTATCTGGGCCTGTCGCAGGCGCTGTATATCGACGGCAATGTCTCGCGGCTGCATGCACCCGCGCTGCGGCGTTCGGACTGGGGCGCGCTGCTGGGGCCGATCGTGGGCAAGGTCGTTGACGCGGAGCTCGCCACGCAATAGGACGCCCCGGCACCAGGGCAGGAGAAACAGGATGGCACGCAAGCGCAAGGGGCGCCCCATTTCCGGCTGGCTGGTGGTGGACAAGCCCGCAGGCGTTACCTCGACCGCTGTGGTGAACAAGGTCCGCTGGGCACTGGGCGCGCAGAAGGCAGGTCATGCGGGCACGCTCGACCCGGCGGCGACCGGGGTTCTGGCCGTGGCGCTGGGCGAGGCGACCAAGACCGTACCCTATGTCACCGACGCGCTGAAATGCTACCGCTTCATGGTCCGGCTGGGGAAGGCCACGACGACTGATGATGCCGAGGGCACGGTGACTGCCGAGAGTGCGGCGCGACCGTCGGACGCGAACATCGCTGCCGCGCTGGGGGCTTTCCGGGGCGATATCGAACAGGTGCCGCCACAGTTTTCCGCCGTCAAGGTCGAGGGTGAGCGCGCCTATGACATCGCGCGGGCGGGCGAGGAGATGGAACTGGCCGCACGCCCGCTCCGGGTCGAGCGGCTGGACATGGTGGCGCGACCGGACGCCGATCATGTCGAACTGGAATTGGTCTGCGGCAAGGGTGGCTATGTGCGCGCCATCGCCCGCGATCTGGGCGCGGCGCTGGGCTGCCATGGCCATGTTGCCTGGCTGCGCCGGCTCTGGTCGGGGCCATTCGACGCGGATAAGGGGCTGAGCGTCGCGCGGATCGACGCACTGGCGCAGAGCCCCGCGCTCGATGCACATCTGCGCCCGCTCGAGGCAGGGCTTGCCGGCCTGCCGGAGCTGCACGCCACGGCCGAAGGGGCAGCAAGGCTGCGCAATGGCAATCCCGGCATGGTGCTGGCTTCGGACCTGGAATATGGCGACGAGGCCTGGGCGAGTTACGATGGCAAGGCCGTTGCCGTGGGGCGCTACAAGGCAGGCGAGTTGCATCCGCACCGAGTGTTCAATCTCTCATGAGGCGGCTGGACGGGGCCATCATCCGCAGCCATGTCAAGGGCGACGCGCCGTCGGTGGCCGTCTATTCGCCCTGCGAGCGATATCGCTACCTGCTGACGCGCGAATGGGCGCCCGATCAGGGGCGCGTGCTGTTCGTCATGCTCAACCCCTCCACCGCGACCGAAGTTCAGAACGATCCCACTGTCGAGCGTTGCGAAAGACGCGCGCGCGCATTGGGGTTCGGCGCGTTCCGGGTCTGCAACATCTTCGCCTGGCGCGCGACCGATCCGCGCGCCCTGCGCGCGACCCCCGACCCCATAGGGCCAGACAACGACGCGGCGATTGCCCAGAGTGCCCCCTGGGCGGACCGGATCATCTGCGCATGGGGCACGCATGGCGCATTTCTCGACCGCGGGCGCGGAGTTGAGCGGATGCTGCGCGCGCAAGGCGCAGAGCTGTGGCATCTGGGGCTGAGCAAGGCCGGGCATCCCCGGCACCCGCTCTATCTGGGCTACCGCGTGCAACCGCAGCGCTGGCGGTAGGGTGGGTGGTTCTGCCCCGCAAGGGGCAGGTTCACCCACCAGGGTTGCGCCGGGTGGGTCAACCCGCGCGGTGCCCGCGCGGAACGACCCACCCTACGATGCGAACGCTCTCTTAACCAGTTTCGGGCAGGCTCATGCCCATGTCCTGCTACATCCGCCCCCAGCGCCCCGGTGCGACAATCTTCTTCACGCTATGCCTGGCGCGTCAGGGGGATGATCTGCTGGTCGCGCGGATCGATGCGCTGCGCGCCGCCTTTCGCGCCACCATGGCCGACTACCCTTTCCGGATCGAGGCCTGCGTCATCCTGCCCGACCATCTGCACTGCATCTGGACCCTGCCGCCGCAGGATTGCGAATTCGCGATGCGCTGGCGTCTGATCAAGGGGCGTTTCGTGCAGGGGCTTGACCCGCGGCCCAGATCGCGCAGCAAGCGCCGGAAATCCGAGAAAGGCATCTGGCAGCGCCGTTTCTGGGAGCATCACATTCGGGATGCCGGCGATTTCGCGCGACATGTCGCCTATTGCCATCAGGATCCGGTGCGCCATGGCCTTGTCGCGCAGGCCGCGTGCTGGCCCTATTCGACCATCCATCGGCATGAACAGGGTGCGGGAATACCGGTCGTTCCGGTCGCAGCCGAGCGCGCCGGTGAGTTTCCGGCAGGCGCCGCGAGCTAGTCGCGGCGCAGGCGGATTACCACATCGACCCGTGCAATGCGCGCGCCCTCGGGCGGTTGGGGCAGGCGCGAGAAGGCGACTTCTGCAGCGGGCGCATCGGTCAGTTCCTGCGTGTCTTCCCAGAAGAAATGCGGGTGATCCTCAGTGCATGTGTCAAAATAGGACCGCGTCGCATCGACCGTGATCTCGTTCATCAGCCCGGCATCGCAAAAGGTCCGCAGGGTATTGTAGACAGTTGCCAGCGACACGGACTCGCCGCTCGCCTTGGCTGCCATGAACAGGCCTTCTGCCGTCACATGTCGGTCCGCGCCATCGCCCACCAGCAGGCTTGCCAGCGACACACGCTGGCGCGTCGGGCGCACCTTGCCACGGGCAAGCCAAGCCTGCCCGGTCTTCAGTGCGGTTGGTGTTACGGTGGCGAAATATGTCTCCATACCCCCATATAAAGGATGACGCGCGCGGATTTCAAATGAAAACAGGTTGCAACAGGCGCATGGGTCGCCCTTGCCAGCGCTCCGAGCCCGGTGCTAGAGGGGGAAAACCCCTGCAGGAGACCGAAATGACCCCCTACCCGACCTCGTTTGACAAGGATGCCCTGCTCGCCTGCGCGCGCGGAGAGCTGTTCGGCCCCGGCAATGCGCAGCTGCCCGCCCCTCCCATGCTGATGATGGACCGCATCACCGATATCTCGGGCGACGGGGGGCTGCATGGCAAGGGCCATGTGCGGGCAGAGTTCGACATCACCCCCGATCTGTGGTTCTTCGAGTGCCATTTCCCCGGCAACCCGATCATGCCCGGCTGTCTTGGGCTGGACGGGCTTTGGCAGCTGACCGGCTTCAATCTGGGCTGGCGCGGATGGCAGGGGCGCGGCTATGCGCTGGGTGTGGGCGAGGTCAAGCTGACAGGAATGGTGCGCCCCGACCGCAAGATGCTGACCTACAAGGTCGATTTCACCAAGGCCATCCAGACCCGCCGCCTGACCATGGGCGTGGCCGATGGCATCGTCGAGGCCGATGGCGAGGTGATCTATCAGGTCAAGGACATGAAGGTGGCGCTGTCAGAGTCATGACGCGGCGCGCGCCTCGCGCGCGTTCAGCCAGTTGATCGCGAGCAGCACCAGGATCACGCCCGCCCCGGCCATCTCGACCCGGAAATCGGGCCAGAACAGTGCCACGATGGCCGGCAGCGCCAGCAGCCGCGAGGCGGCGTCCATCCGCCCGAACAGCCAGCCCTCGATCGCGCTTGCAAAGGCCACCAGCCCCAGAATGGCCGTGAACCCGGTCCAGAGCACATGCGGCAGCGGGCCGCCATAGATGATCTCGGGGTTGAACACCATGAAGAGCGGGATCAGATACAACCCCTTGGCGAATTTCCACGCCTGAACGCTGGTTTCCATTGGCTTTGCGCCGGCCACTGCTGCCCCGGCAAAACCCGCCAGCGCTACGGGCGGGGTCACGTTGCTGTCCTGCGAATACCAGAACACCACCAGATGCGCGATCAGCAGAGGGATGCCGAACTCGTTATGCAGGGCCGGGCCAACCAGCACGATCAGCACGATATAGCTGGCCGTGACCGGCAGCCCCATCCCCAGCACCAGCGAGGCGAGCAGCACCAGCCCCAGCGCGATCACGATATTGCCGCCTGAAAGCGCGATCATCATGGACGAGAACTTGAGTCCCAGCCCTGTCAGCCCGACCACGCCCACGATGATCCCCGCCACGGCACAGGCGATCGACACCGACACGGCATTGCGCGCGCCCAGTTCAAGGCTCTCGAAGATCATCCGCAGCCCGCGCATGACCGAGGCCCGGACCCGGTCGCCGCTCAGCGGCCCGTCGGCATAGAGCACCCAGGCGCCGCGCAGCCCGGCGACGCCGATTACCGACAGGATCGCCCAGAACCCCACCCGCATGGGTGAGATGTTGTTGACCAGCAGCCAGACCAGCAGCACCAGCGGCACGATGAACTGCCAGCCCGCCTTGAGCACCTGCCGTACCAGCGGCAATTCTGCAGCCGACATGCCGCGCATGCCCTGTTTCATCGCCACGATATGCACAAACAGATAAACCGTGCCCAGATAGAGAATCGCCGGGAAGATTGAGACCAGCACAATCTCGATATAGGGGACTCGCGTGTATTCCGAGATCAGGAACGCTCCCGCGCCCATCAGCGGCGGCGTGATCTGCCCGCCGGTCGAGGCCGCGGCCTCGATCCCGCCCGCCTGCGCCGGGCGATAGCCCAGCCGCTTCATCAGCGGGATGGTAAAGGCGCCAGTCGTGACCACATTGGCAATCGCCGACCCGGAGATCGAGCCCATCCCCGCCGAGGCCAGCACGGCCGCCTTCGCAGGGCCACCGGGCTTGCGCCCGGTGGCGGAAAAGGCAAGGTCGATGAAGAACTTGCCTGCGCCAGTCTTTTCCAGAAAGGCGCCGAACAGCACGAACATGAAGACGAAGGTGGCCGCAACGCCCAGCGGCAGGCCGAATATCCCCTCCTGACCCAGATAGAGCTGGCCCACCAGACGATCGACATTTGCCCCCCGATGCGACAGCACGCCCGGCATCCATTCGCCAAGACCGGGCAGTGCGCCGCGCGGGCCGGCCAGCGCATAGAGAATGGCAATGGTTCCGATGATGGTCATGCCAAGGCCCACGGCCCGGCGGCTGGCCTCCAGGACGGCCACCGTGCAGACGATCCCCACGATGATGTCAGTCTGGCTCCACCACCCCGCGCGGGCGATGATCGCGTCCAGGTTCCAGATGATGTAGAAGCCGCTCAGGAACCCCGCGACGATGAAGCCCGCATCGATGATCCAGCCCAGCAGCCCGCGCGGGCGGGTCTGGCCGAAAACCGGAAAGATCAGGAAGGCCAGCACCAGCACGAAGCCCAAATGCGCGGGGCGCTGGTAGAACAGCCCCAACGGCTTGATGCCAGCCGTATAGAGCTGGAACAGTGACAGCGACACCGCCACGGCTGCAATCAGCCACAGCACAGGGCGCGGCTGCATCCTGTCGGCCGAGCGCATGTTTGACGGGATCAGCGACTCGTCCACTGTCTGCGGGATGTAAACTGCGGGGCGCTCGGGTGTCATGCTCATGGCGGTGTCACTCTGGTGCTAGGATCAGGAGCGCCCGCGCCCCGGGCGCAAGCTCGGAAAGGGGAATGACATGGTCCGCCATTCGCAGCACATGACCCACGCGCGCGGAACCGATCCGCAGGGTGAGCGTGTTGTCCGGCAGGGGCTCGTTCATCTGCTCGATCCAGTAACCGCCACCGGTCGCGGGAACGAGCCTGCCGCGACCCGCGACCTCGCCCAGACCGGCAGCGAAATCATGCAGGTAGCTGCGGGTCAGGACCAGTTGGCCTGCGAGGTTCTCGAAACAATCGGCCACCTTTCCCCCTGTCACCGAATGTGCCCAGGTCAGGCAGAGTTCCTGTCCCTCGGGCAGGGGCAGCGTGCGCAGCACGCTGCCGTCGATCCGGATTTCCACAAAAGGCTCCGCCCATGCGGGCAGAGCCATCAGGAGCGCGGCAAGGATACACCGCGCCCGGATCGTGCAGATCACGGACGCTGGTGGTCCTGAACTGTCATGCCGATCTCTTCCAGATAGCGCAGCGCGCCGGGGTGGAAGGGGATCGGGGTCGAGGCGATGGAGAATTCGGGCGTGGTGTCATTGGCCGCCGGGTGGATGGCGATCAGTTCCTCCACATTCTCATACATCGCCTTGACGATGTTGTAGACCAGTTCCTCGTCCATGTCCTCGTGCACGACGACGACATTCGGGGTCGAGATGGTCTGGACCGGGTCGGTCATGCCCTCATACATGTCTGCGCGCAGCGTATAGGGGGCAAAGGTCGGCTCGGCCTCGATCGCGTTCGCGATTTCCTCGTCGCTCATCGGAACGATGGCGATCGAGCGCGTCGTGGCCAGGTTCATGATCGAGCTGGTGGGGGGGCCGACACTCCAGAAGCCTGCGGCAATGTCGCCATCGCGCAGCGCGTCCGCGGTCTCGTTGAAGTTCAGCCGCTCGGGCGTGAAATCGTCATAGGTGATGCCATTGGCTGCCAGCAGCGTCTGTGCGCTGACTTCCGTGCCCGACCCCGGCGCACCGACCGAGACCCGCTGACCGCGCAGGTCGGCAAGCGAGGTGATGCCGCTGTCGGCCAGCGTCACGATCTGCACCGCATTGGGATAGATCGAGGCCAGCGCTCGCAGTTCTGACACCTGCCTGCCCTCGAACGCCCCTTCGCCGTGGAAGGCCTGATACACCGTGTCCGCCAGCGCCAGCGCCAGATCACTGTCGCCACGCGAGATGAGCGCCACGTTCTCGACCGAGGCGCCTGTCACCTCGGCGCTTGCCGAGGCACCCTCCACATGGCGGTTGATAACTTCGGCCATGCCGCCGCCATAGGGGAAATACACCCCGCCGGTGCCGCCGGTGGCGATGGAAAGCTCCTGCGCTGCGGCAGGGCCTGCGGCCAGCGCCACGGCGAGCCCGAGCGCAGCAAATCTGCTAGTCATGATAATCCTCCCCAGGATTTCTGTTCTTGTGTGTGATCGCGAACGATCTGGCGAAAGACTAGCGGCGGATTCGCAAGCACGCAAGCTTTGGTACGCAAGCTTTGGCACGCAAGCTTTGACACGCAGGCAGCCTGCCTCGGGCGGCGGGCCGGTTCACGCGCCCAGCACGACCGGCACCAGCGAGGCCAGCAGCAACGCGGCCATGGTGTAGTTGAAGGCGCGCAGCCAATCCGGCCGGTGCAGGAAGCGCCGCAATCCGACCCCAAGCGCGGCCCACAGCGCGACCGAGGGGAAATTGACCATCGCAAAGACCCCCGCCACCCAGGCCACTGCGACCCATTCCTGGCCCGGCGCATAGAGCGTGACCGCGCCCAGCGACATGATCCAGGCCTTGGGATTGACCCACTGGAATGCCGCTGCCTGCAAAAAGGTCAGCGGCCGGGCGCGGGTCGTGCTGCCCTCGGGCGGCGCTGCATTGGCGATCTTCCAGGCAAGGAACAGCATGTAGCCGACCGAGGCGATCGTCAGCGCCATCCGCGCGGGCGGATAGGTCACGAACACGCCGACAAGTCCGACACCCACCAGAAACACCATGAAGGCATGGCCGAGCGCAATGCCGCACATATGCGGCAAGGTCCGGCGAAAGCCGAAATTCACCCCCGAGGCCAGCAGCATGACATTGTTCGGCCCCGGCGTGACCGAGGTCACGAAGGCATAGGCGACAAGCGCGAGCAGCAGTTCGAGCGGCATCCTGTCTCCCCCCGGATCGGATATGGCGGCCCGATCAGGGGCCGCGCAGTGGCACATGGCCGAAGCTGCGCCAGATGCGGCGCCGCTGCAATGCCGGTCGCGACAGGCTGTCGGGCAGAGCCGCGCCCTGTGTTCGCCAGCGGGCGCGGGGCGCCAGCCGGCATCACTCCGGTATCATTTCTCGGGGCCGGTGGCCTATCGCAGCGGCATGGAGACAAAGACATAGGCTGTCTCGAGGCCAGGATTGGGTCTGTATATGCTCGCGCTGGAGCGGTGATCGATGCCTATGCCGAATTCCACGCCATCACGCCGCGCAACCCCCAGGTCGATGCTGGTCCGGAACTGGACAGGCCCGCCCAGATCGCGACCGGAGCCGCGCTGGTGAATGCCCGCCATCGAGCCGATACGCACGAAAGCCCCCTCGTCCTGCGCCCGAAACGTCACGGAGGACCCGACACCCAGCCAGGCCGAGCCATTCGATGCCACCGACAGGCCCAGCACAGGTTGCAATTTCCAGAAATACGGGTTGCCCGTGATGCGCAGATAGCCTTCGGGCGCATTCAGGCGAAGCTGCTGGCCAAGGTTGCCGATGATGCGCGGCGATTCCGCGAACGCAGGTGCAGATGCAACAAACATCAGCGCGACAAGGATGTTGCGGAAAATTCTCATGCCCAATCTCGCCATTTTTGACCGGCGGCGCCGAATCGCCTGCCTTTGGCGGCAAGATCGTTGCAATGCAGCCGGTGTTCAAGAGTATTGTTTCCCGCCCGCCACCGACAGGCCCGGATGCAGCCGCCCGGCCAGGAAACCGCGTCATTCGCCCGGTTTTCGGCCCGACAGGCGACCACCCTCGCGCAGGCGCAGGGCACTGGCGCGCAAATCACGCGCAAACCACGCGCAAACCACAGGGCGCGACAGCAAAGGTGCAGCATGGCCCGCCACCTGACCCGCAGCCTGGGGCGACTGATGCCACCCGAAAGTCGCGGCCACCCGTGCCGCAGGTGCCACCGTCTTGCCCCGGGCAATGGGCGGCAGCGCGATTCTGCGTGCATCTGCTGGAAAATCCCGCTATGCTGCGTTGCAGCAAAAGGATGGGCGCATGGCCAAGGGCAAGGTAATCACGATCGCGCAACAGAAGGGCGGCTCGGGCAAGACGACGCTCGCGGTCAATCTGGGTGTCATGCTGGCGCGCGCGGGCCACAAGGTGGCTTTTCTCGACACCGACCCGCAGGGCTCGCTGGGCCGCTGGTTCATGACGCGCCATGAGGACGGGCGCAGCGAGGAAATGGCATTCTCGACCGCCTCGGCCTGGGGTGTGGGCTACGAGGTCGGCAAGCTGCGCGACGCCGCCGATATCGTCATCATCGACACACCGCCCAAGGCCGACAGCGACCTGCGCCCCGCCTTGCGCGTCGCCGATCTGGTGCTGGTGCCCGTCGCTTCGAGCCATGTCGATCTCTGGGCGACGGATGGGGTGCTCGACCTCGCCCGGCGCGAGAACTGCCCGGTGCTGGTGGTGCTCAACCGCGCCCGCGCCGGCACCCGGCTGGGGGCCGAAATCCTGGCCGCCACGCAAGAGCTGGAGGCCGCGATTGCGGTCACGCAGATCGCCAATCGCGTCGCCTATGCCGAAACGCTGGGCCAGGGGCTGGGCGCAGCCGAAGGCGCGCGCAACCCGGCCATCCGCGCCGAACTCGACGCGCTTCTGGCCGAGGTGCTGGCACAACTGCCCGAGGATTGAGCCCCCATGGACGACGCCGGGCGCTTGCGCTAAGAGCCGCGCAAGGAACAAGCTTTGCAAAGGCGCGCCCATGTCCGGCCACGGAACTGCCCTCCCGATGATCGCCCATCCCTCAGGCCCGCTGCAGGGTGTGGCCGAGGTGCCGGGGGACAAGTCGATCTCGCATCGCGCGCTGATCCTTGGCGCGCTCTCGGTCGGAGAGACGCGCATCACCGGGCTGCTGGAAGGGCAGGACGTGCTCGACACAGCCCGCGCAATGCGCGCCTTCGGGGCCGAGGTCACACAGCATGGTGCAGGCGAATGGTCGGTGCACGGTGTCGGTGTGGGCGGTTTTGCCGAGCCCGACAAAGTCATTGACTGCGGCAATTCCGGCACCGGCGTGCGGCTCATCATGGGCGCCATGGCCACGACCGACATCACCGCCACCTTCACCGGCGACGCCAGCCTGAACAAGCGCCCCATGGGCCGCGTGACCGAACCCCTGGCGCTGTTTGGCGCGCAGGCTGTCGGGCGACGCGGCGGGCGGCTGCCGCTGACACTGACCGGCGCGGCACAGCCCGTGCCGGTACGCTACAGCCTGCCCATGCCTTCGGCGCAGGTGAAATCGGCCGTGCTGCTCGCCGGGCTGAATGCACCGGGCGAGACCGTGGTGATCGAGGCCGAACCCACGCGCGACCATACCGAGCGGATGCTGCGCGGATTCGGCGCGACACTCGAGGTCGGGCAGGCTGGCGATGGCCGGGTCATCACCCTCGTCGGCCAGCCCGAGTTGCGCGGGCAGGTCGTGGCCGTTCCGCGCGACCCCAGTTCTGCCGCCTTTCCGGTCTGCGCCGCGCTGATGGTGCCGGACTCCGACATTCTGGTGCCCGGTGTCAGCCAGAACCCCACGCGCAATGGCATCTTCCTGACATTGCAGGAGATGAGCGCGGATCTGGTGATGGAAAACCCGCGCACCGAAGGCGGCGAACCCGTGGCCGATCTGCGGGTGCGCTTCTCGGCGCTCCGGGGGATCGAGGTGCCGCCCGAACGAGCGGCCTCGATGATCGACGAATACCCGGTGCTGGCGGCCCTTGCCGCCACTGCCGAAGGCAGGACCGTGATGCGCGGCATCAAGGAATTGCGCGTCAAGGAATCCGACCGCATCGATGCCATGGCGCGCGGGCTCGAGGCCTGTGGCGTGCGGGTGGAAGAAACCGAGGACAGCCTGACCGTGCATGGCATGGCGCGGGTGCCCGGCGGGGCCAGTGTCCGGACCCATCTCGACCACCGCATCGCGATGAGCTTCCTGTGCCTCGGGCTGGCCGCGAAAGCACCCATCCGAGTGGATGACGGCAGCCCGATCGCGACGTCCTTTCCGGTATTCGAGCGCCTGATGGCGGCCTTGGGCGCATCGATTGCGCGCGAGGACGGCACGGCGGCTTCGGGCTGAGCCGAGGCCGCCGACGGTGGGTGCACAGCACCCACCCTACGGAAAACAGGGCGGTTGTCGTGACAGGATCGCGGACCGTCCAGCCGGCGCGGTCTAATCTGTTGCGCGCCCAGCCTGCCATGCCCTCCACAGGTCCGGCCTGCGTGTGCGCGTCAGGTCTTCCGCCTGCTCCTGCCGCCAGCGGGCAATCTCGGCATGATTGCCCGACAGCAGGACGGGGGGTATCGCGCGCCCCTCCCATTCGGGCGGCCGCGTGTAGTGCGGATGCTCCAGCAGCCCGCTGGCGAAGCTCTCCTCCTCGACCGAGGCCGCATTGCCCAGCACTTCGGGCAGGAGCCGCACCGTGGCGTCGATCATCGCCTGCGCGGCAATCTCGCCCCCGGTCAGGACGAAATCGCCAAGGCTGAATTCCTGCACGCCAAAGTGGTCGATCACGCGCTGGTCCACACCCTCGAACCGCCCGCAGATCAGCACCACACCGGGCGCCCGCGACCAGTCCTGCGCCACGGCCTGCGTGAAGGGACGCCCGCGCGGGCTCAGGCAGACCAGCGGCAAGCCCTCGGCCCCGCGCCGCGCCACCCCGATCGCACGGCCCAGCACATCGGCGCGCAGCACCATCCCCGCACCGCCCCCGGCGGGCGTGTCATCGACATTGCGATGCTTGCCGATGCCGAAAGGGCGCAGGTCGATGGTGTCCAGCCCCCAGAGCCCTTCTTTCAGCGCGCGCCCCGTCAGCGACAGGCCCAGCACTCCGGGAAAGGCCTCGGGAAAGAGCGTGATGACCCGCGCCTGCCAGGCCCTTGCCAGGGGTTTGGGGGCTTCGATATCGCGCGGCACGGGCGAGGGTGTGATCGACAGCCGTCCGGCGGCGCGGCGCGCGCTCATTCGGTCAGCCCTTCGGGCGGGTCGGCGATGATCCGCCCGGCGGCCAGATCGACCGTCGGGACAATCGCGCGTGTGAAGGGCAGCAGAACCGCACCTGCCTGCCCCGGTTTCACCAGTTCCAGCAGATCCGATGCGCCATGGTTGAGCACCGCCTTCACCCGGCCCAGCGATACCCCGCCGGTGTCGAACACCTCGAGCCCGATGAGATCGGCATGATAGAACTCGTCATCGGGAAGCGCGGGCAGGCGCGTGCGCTCGGCATAGAGCCGCATGCCGCGCAGGCCCTCGGCCTGCGCGCGCGTCTGCACGCCTGAAAGCCACGCAGCAAAGCCCTGGGCGACCTGCGCGCCAAGGCTCACCTCGAAACTGCGCGTGCCGTCCTCGGACCAGAGCGGGCCATAGTCGGCCAAGGCGCGCGGTTCGGCACAGAAGCTTTTCAGCCGCACCTCGCCGCGCACGCCATAAGCCCCCGCAACCGCGCCGACACAGATCCGTGATGCGCTCATGTTCTTGCCCGAAATACTCTCAGGGAGGTCAATGGCCCGGAACGGGCCGGCGGGGGGCGCGAGCGCCCCCCTTGGCGACGCTTATTCGGCAGAAGCGGCCTCGGCCTTGGCGGCCTTTTCCTTGGCGCGCTCCTTGGCCTTCTTGCCGGGCTCGGCCTTCTTGAGGTTGGCGCGCACGGCATTTTCGCGCAGGCCCGCCGCTTCCAGGAAACGTGCGATCCGGTCGGTGGGCTGCGCGCCCTGGCTCAGCCAGTATTGCACGCGCTCCGCATCCATCCTGATGCGGTCCTCGCTGTCCTTGGGCAGAAGCGGGTTATAGGTGCCCAGCTTTTCGAGGAAGCGCCCGTCGCGCGGCATGCGCGAGTCGGCCGCCACAATCGAATAATACGGGCGTTTCTTCGAGCCCCCACGGGCCAGGCGGATTTTCGTTGCCATGTCGATTTCTCCTTTGTCGATGGCGATGGCGGGGTCTGCCCGCCGAATTCAGCGTTGCAGCTTCTCGTGGTGACGGATCACTTCCGAGATGATGAAGTTGAGGAATTTCTTGGCGAATTCCGGGTCGAGATCGGCCTCCTTGGCCAACCATTCCAGCCGCTCGATCTGGCGCTCCTCGCGCACAGGGTCGGACGGGGGAAGATCATGCTGTACCTTCAGGCGGCCCACAGCCTGGGTGTGCTTGAACCGCTCGCCCAGCGTATAGACGAGAATGGCGTCCAGCCGGTCGATGCTGTCGCGGTGGCCAGCCAGAATCTCGGCGGCGCGGGCCGTGTCGTCGGTCATGCTGCATCCTCCAGAACCGAGGGGTGGCGCCAGATCTGCACCGGCCAGTCATTGAGCAGCCCGTCGCGCTCGACTCGCGCGCCAAGCCGTTTCGCCAGCGCCTGCGAGCGGGAATTGTCCGGCGCGATATATGAAATCACGCGATCGAGGTCCTGATGGCGCGCGGCATGGACGCGGGCCGCGCGCGCGGCTTCCTGCGCCAGCCCCTGCCCCTCGAACCCGTCGAAGACATGCCAGCCGAGTTCGGGCTCCTGCCAGCCGTCATTGAAGATCATCCCGATCCGCCCCGCAGGAACGCCACTTGCGCGATGCTCTGCCATCCACATTCCGAAGCCGCGCAGCGCCCAGTGGCCGAACATGGCCAGAAACGCGCTCCAGCCTTGCTTGCGCGACTGCGGCCCACCGACAAAACGCGCCCGTTCCGAGGCGCAGGCCGCAGCGAAGGCCTCGAAATCGGCCATGTTCGGGCCGCGCAGGATCAGCCTTTCGGTCTCGATCACCGGGATGGAGAGGGCAACCGCGCTCATTTCTTCCTCATCAGCCCCGAAAGCCCGCCGGGCAGACGCGCTCCGCCCATGCCGGGGGCGCCAAGTCCGGGCATCTTCATGCCCTCTTCCATTCCCCGGCCCAGTTCGGCCAGTTGATCAGGCGACATCTTCGAGGGGTCGGGCAGACCCTTGCCCTTGCCCAGCATCCCGGCCATGGCCTGCTTGAGCATGCCCTTCTTGCCCATGGTCTTCATCATATCGGCCATCTGCCGATGCTGCTTCAAGAGCCTGTTGAGTTCCGACACTTCCAGCCCGGCGCCCGCGGCAATGCGCTTCTTGCGGCTGGCCTGAAGGATGGCGGGGTTTGCACGTTCCTTCTTCGTCATCGAGTTTATCAGCGCGATCTGGCGTTTGAGCATGGTGTCGTCAAAGCCCGCCGCCTCGGCAGCCCTGGACATCTTGCCCATGCCGGGCATCATGCCCATCACTCCCTGCATGCCACCCATCTTGAGCATCTGCTCAAGCTGCATGCGCAGGTCGTTCATGTTGAACATGCCCTTCTGGAAGCGCTTCATCATGCGCTCGGCCTGTTCGACCTCGAGCACTTCCTGTGCCTTTTCCACGAGGGCGACAATGTCACCCATGCCCAGGATACGGCCCGCGACGCGCTTGGGGTCGAACACTTCCAGTGCGTCGGTCTTCTCGCCCAGACCCACGAAGCGGATGGGCTTGCCGGTAACCGCGCGCATCGACAGCGCCGCACCGCCGCGCCCGTCGCCATCCATCCGCGTCAGGATCACGCCGGTCACGCCCAGCTTGCCGTCGAACTCGGCGGCCACATTGACCGCGTCCTGCCCGGTCAGGCCATCGACCACCAGCAATGTCTCGCGGGGGCTGGCCACGTCGCGGACGGCCTGCACCTCGTCCATGAGCACGTCATCGATATGCAGCCGACCCGCTGTGTCGAGCAGGAACACGTCATAGCCGCCCAGCGTCGCTTGCTGCTTCGCGCGCCTGGCGATCTCGACGGCGGACTGGCCCTTGACGATGGGCAGCGTATCCACCCCGATCTGGGCGCCGAGGATGGCAAGCTGTTCCATGGCCGCCGGGCGGTTCGTGTCGAGCGAGGCCATCAGCACGCGCTTGCCCTCACGGTCCTTCAGGCGGCGGGCGAGTTTCGCGGTGGTCGTGGTCTTGCCCGAACCCTGAAGCCCCACCATCAGCACGGGTGCTGGCGGATTGTCGATCTTCAGCACACCGGGGTCGCCCTCGCCCTCGAGCATGGCGATCAGCTCGTCATGGACGATCTTGACCACCTGCTGACCAGGTGTGACCGATTTCGTGACGGCTGCCCCCGTGGCCTTCTTCTGCACGCGCCGGATGAACTCGCGCGTCACATCGAGTGACACGTCAGCCTCCAGCAGCGCCACGCGCACTTCGCGCAGGGCGGCGCGAACGTCGTCTTCCGAGAGCGCACCCTGCTTCGTCAGCCGGTCAAAGACCCCGGACAGGCGTTCGGACAGGTTCTCGAACATGCGTCTCTCCTTGCCCCTTGCCGGGGCGGTGAAAACCAGTATGGCACCCACGGGCGCAACGCGCTGGCGGATGGCGATCCATGGCACAGACCAAGGACCGGAAGCGTCGAACTTCCGGCAGATGCGCCCGATTACGCCCGGACGCCGCGCGAGTCAAGCACCCGCCCGCGGCTTCGTGACTTGAACTCCCGGCGATCAATGGCAGGTTGAAGGGGATCAGGTGAAGTAACGGGAGAGAACAGATGCGACGGAAAATCCTGACCAGCCTTGCGGCCCTCGTGGTGGCAGGGGGCGCGCAGGCGCAGTCCGGCTACACGGTCGAGACGCTGGCCGAAGGTCTTGACCGGCCCTGGGGCGTGGCCTTTCTGCCCGATGCGGGCGATCTGATCCTGACCAAGCGCGGCGGCGCGGTGGTGCTCTGGGATGCCGAGCGCGGCATCACGCCGCTATCGGGTGCGCCCGAAGTGGTGGCGGAAGGTCAGGGCGGGCTGCTGGACATTGCCGTCGCGCCCGACCATGCCGAGACCGGCCATGTCTACATGACCTGGGTCGGCGCAGTGCCGGGGGGCACCACGACCCATGTCGGCCGCGCGCGGCTGAACCGTGACGCGGGTGCCCTGGTGGATCTGGAGGTGCTGCACGCGGTCAGCCCGGGCATGCGGGGCGGGGCGCATTTCGGCGCGCGCATCGTGTTCGATGACGGCTATCTCTATGCGGGTTTCGGCGACCGGGGCAGCAAGGATTTCAGCGCGAACCACATCAGCCAGGACCTGCGCAGCGAGAATGGCGCGGTCATCCGGTTGACGCTTGATGGCGCTATCCCCGAAGACAATCCCTTTATCGGCCATGACGGCGCGGCGGGTGCGATCTGGTCCTACGGGCATCGCAACATCCAGGCGATGACCGTGCATCCCGAGACCCGCGCCATCTGGCTGGCCGAACATGGCGAGGCCGGGGGCGACGAGGTCAATATCGTCGAGCGTGGCGGCAATTTCGGCTGGCCGCTGGCCTCGTTCGGCGTGACCTACCGGGGCGGCGACGAGTTCGCTCCTCCGCATCGCGAGGGGGACGGTTTCGTGGCGCCGGTCCATCACTGGCCCGCCGGACGCAGCGATCACAACCCGCCCTCGGGGATGGTCTTCTACACTGGTGACGCCTTTCCCGACTGGCGGGGGCATCTGCTGCTGGGCAATCTCTTCCACCGCTATCTTGGCCTCTGGGCGCAAGAGGGGGACGGGCTGCGCGAGGTGGCGCGGCTGCTGGACGGGGCGGATCTGCGCATCCGGGATGTGGCCGTCGGCCCCGATGACGGGTTCATCTATGTGCTGGCCGATGGCGCGGGTGTTCCGCTATTGCGTCTGGTCCCCGAGTGAGGCCGCGAAAGAAGCGCCCGCCCGGGGTCCCGCCCACCCGCCCATGACCCGCTCGCGGG
>SKYA01000009.1 GCA_007128135.1 Paracoccaceae bacterium
CGCCCCGCTCCGCCATGAAAGACCCCTGCCCATGCCGAGCCTGCCTCGCCTCGCAAGCCTGATCGCGTGTTGCCTCGCCCTTGCCCTGCTGCGCCCCGACCCGCTTGCCGCACAATCCGCAACACCGCTTCAGGATGCGCTGCAATCGGTGCAGGCGCTTGTCGCCAACCCGTCGCGCGCGCGTGTGGCAGAGGTGCTGGAGGCGCTTCAGCGCGCCGATGCGCCCGGCACGCTCGACTTCCTGCGTGCCTGGGCCGCGCGCGAGGTCTATGAGCGGCCAGAGGATGGCCTGTTCTTCTACGCGCGCGAGGGCGAGGGCCGCGGCCTTGTGCTGATCGATCCAGACAGCGGCGAGGATGTCGCCGAAACCACCACCCGCGATGTGAACCAGATTCGCGTCAATGCCGGGGTCCGCCGCGAGATTGAGGCGGCGATGGTCAGTTTCGAACTGCTCAACCCCGACCCCGACCGCCGGACCGCGGCCCTTGCCGCGATCGCGCGCAGCCCCGATGCCGAGCAGATCCCCGCGCTGGAAGCGGCCATCGAGGCCGAGGCCGAGGCGCGCATCCGCGCCCGCATGGAGCGGCTGCTGGACCTGCTGAACGCGCGCTTTGCCACGGACAGCGCCACCCGCGTGGACGCCATCGAGGGCTTGCGCGGCGACATCAGCACCGAGGCCCGCCGCGCGCTGAACCAAATCCTGCAGACCCGCGCCGAATTCGCCACCTCGATCCCCGAGGGCGTCAATATCGCCCGCATCCGCACGCCCGGCCAGGACATGGACCTGCTGGTGGCCTATGCCACGCTGGCCGAGGCCGGGCTTGCCCCGCCCCGCCCGGGGCGCAACACCATCCGCGACGCGCTGCGCGCCAATGTCTCCAATGGCGCGGTGGGCGGGATTCCGGTCCACCAGCTCGACAATGACGAGATGCGCCGCGCGGCCTATCTCGCCTTGCAGGAGGCGGGCGCGGTCACGCCGCTGGTCACGCAGGCCGACATGGAAGCGGCGGTTGCGGACTATGTCTTCTTCGATGCCTATCTCGAACCCGACCCCGCCGTGACCGGGACCGCGCGCGACGCGCTCGACAGCACCCGCACCGCGATTTCGCTCTGGCAGTTCGCCAGCCTCTCGCTCGACGCGCTGTCACTCGCCTCGATCTTCTTTCTGGCCGCCATCGGGCTTGCCATCACCTTCGGCGTGATGCGGGTCATCAACATGGCACATGGCGAGTTCATCATGATGGGCGCCTATACCGGCTATGTCGTGCAGACCGTCATCCCGAACTACACCACCTCGCTGATCGTGGCGCTGCCGCTGGCCTTTGCCGTGACCTTTGCCGCTGGCGTGGCGATGGAGCGGCTGGTCATCCGTCACCTCTATACCCGCCCGCTCGAAACCCTGCTGGCGACCTTCGGCATCTCGATCGCGTTGCAGCAACTGGCCAAGAACATCTTCGGCACGCAGGCCCGCCCGCTGACCTCCCCCGACTGGCTGGCAGGTGCGATCGCGCTCAATGACATGGTGTCGGTCTCGACCATCCGGGTTGCGATCTTCGTCATGGCGCTGGCATTCCTTCTGCTGCTTCTGTTCATCCTCAACCGCACCCGGCTGGGGCTGGAGGTGCGCGCGGTCACGCAGAACCCCGGCATGGCGGCCTCGATGGGCATCAATCCCGACCGTATCAACATGCTGACCTTCGGGCTTGGCTCGGGGATTGCCGGGGTCGCGGGCGTGGCCATCGGGCTGGTGGCGCAGGTCACCTCCGAAATGGGCGCAAACTACATCGTGCAGAGCTTCATGACCGTCGTCGTGGGCGGGGTCGGCTCGGTCTTCGGCACACTGGCGGGTGCCACGCTGATCGGCGCGCTGCAAAAGGGCATCGAGTGGTTCAACCCTGCCAACACGCTCGCCGCACAGACCTATATGGTTCTGTTCATCATCCTGTTCATCCAGTTCCGGCCCAAGGGCATCGTTGCCCTCAAGGGTCGCGCCGCAGGGGATTGAGGCCATGGAACTCCCGCGCCAGACCGCCGCCACCACCACCCCGCTTCGCCGCAGCTTCCTGCGCGACAATCCCTCCGTGCTATGGTTCATGGGGCTTTTGGGGCTGTTCACGCTGATCGTTACCCTGCTGTCCGAGGGCATGGGGATCGGGCTGATCTCGACCAACCTGGTCAAGGTGCTGGGCATGACGCTGTGCCTGTGCCTGATCGCGGTCGCTATGGATGTCGTCTGGGGCTATTGCGGCATCCTGTCGCTCGGCCATTTCGCCTTTTTCGGGCTGGGCGGCTATGCGATCGGCATGTGGCTGATGTATGCTCGCACCGAGATCGTGATCCGCGACTCACTGGGGCGCGGCACCATCCCGCCCACCGAACTCGAGGTCTCCGAGGGGGTCGCGGCGCAGATCTTCGGAGTCGTGGGCTCCAGCGAACTGCCGCTGATCTGGAGTTTCGCGGGCTCGCTGCCGTTCCAGCTGGCCATGGTCGTGCTGGTGCCGGGACTGCTGGCGCTGGTCTTTGGCTGGCTGGCCTTCCGCAGCCGCGTGACCGGGGTGTATCTGTCGATCCTGACCCAGGCGATGACGCTCGCGCTTTCGCTCTACCTGTTCCAGAACGACACCGGACTGCGCGGGAACAATGGCCTCTCGGGGTTGCAGAACATCCCCGGCTTTCTGCACCTGCCGCAATCCATCCTGTCAGTGTGGTTCTTCTGGGCATCAGCCTTCGCGCTTGGCGCGGGCTATCTGCTGTTCGCATGGCTGGTCTCGGGCAAGTTCGGCAGCGTGATCCGCGCCATTCGCGACAACGAGACCCGCGTGCGCTTCCTTGGCTACAATGTCGAGGGCTACAAGCTGTTCGTCTTTACTGTCACGGCCATTGTCTCGGGCATCGCGGGGGCGCTCTACTATCCGCAGGCGGGCATCATCAACCCCGCCGAGATCGCGCCCATCGCCTCAATCTACCTTGCTGTCTGGGTCGCCATCGGCGGGCGCGGGCGGCTCTATGGCGCGGTGATCGGGGCGGCCGGGGTGTCACTCCTGTCAAGCTGGCTGACCGGGGGCGGGGCGCCCAATATCGACCTTGGTTTCTACCGCATCGTCTGGACCGACTGGTGGCTGGTGCTGCTGGGGCTGGGCTTCGTGGCCGTCACATTGTTCTTTCCCAAGGGCATCGGCGGGCTGTTCGACTATCTGGTGAGGAAACCATGAGCGCGCTTCTCGAAGTCTCGGGCGTGTCGGTCACCTTCGACGGGTTCCGCGCCATCAACAACCTCTCCATCGCCATCGGCGAGCCCGAACTGCGCGCCGTGATCGGCCCCAATGGTGCGGGCAAGACCACCTTCATGGATATCGTCACCGGCAAGACACGGCCGGACGAGGGCCGCGTGATCTGGGGCGAGCGCTCGATCGACCTGCTCCGACTCTCGGAAAGCGACATCGCCAAGATCGGTATCGGGCGCAAGTTCCAGAAACCCACCGTGTTCGAGGACCAGTCCGTGCGCGACAACCTTGCCATGGCGCTGAAGAACCGTCGCGGGCCGCTGTCGGTGCTGATGTGGAAACCCACCGCGCAGGACCGTGCCCGGATCGAGGAACTGGCCGAGGAGATCGGCCTGACCGAACGGCTCGACCACCGCGCGGGCGCGCTCAGCCACGGGCAGAAGCAATGGCTGGAAATCGGGATGCTGCTGGCGCAGGACCCGCGCCTGCTGCTGGTCGATGAACCGGCGGCAGGCATGACCCCGGCCGAGCGCGAGCATACCACCGACCTGCTCAAGCGGGCGGCGCGAACCCGTGCCGTCATGGTGATCGAGCATGACATGGATTTCATCCGCCGGCTCGACTGCCGCGTGACGGTGCTGCACGAGGGCGCGGTGCTGGCCGAAGGCTCGCTCGACCATGTGACGAAAAACCAGCAGGTGATCGATGTCTATCTGGGGCGCTGAGAGATGCTGAAAGTCCGGGACCTCACGCTCCATTACGGGGCCTCGCAGATTCTCTGGGGCGTGTCGCTCGAGGCCCGGCCCGGTGCTGTCACGGCGGTGATGGGCACCAATGGCGTGGGCAAGACCTCGCTTCTGCGTGCGATTGCAGGCCGCCACCCCTTCTCGGGCGGCACCATCGCGCTGGACGGTCATGTGCTCGACCATGTCAGCGCCGCGCAGGCGGCGCAGGCAGGTATCGCCTATGTGCCGCAGGGGCGCGAGATCTTCCCGCTGCTGACCGTGACCGAGAACCTCCAGACAGGCTTTGCCTGTCTGCCGCGCGCGGAGCACCATATCCCGCCGCGCATCTACGACCTGTTCCCGGTGCTGGCGCAGATGAAGGACCGGCGCGGGGGCGACCTTTCGGGCGGGCAACAGCAGCAACTGGCCATCGCCCGCGCGCTGATCGCCCGGCCCAAGGTGCTGCTGCTGGACGAGCCGACCGAGGGCATCCAGCCCAATATCATCAAGCAGATCGGCAAGGTGATCGAGATGCTGCGCGACGAGGGCGAGATCGCGATCGTCCTGGTCGAGCAGTATTTCGACTTCGCCTATGGCCTGGCCGACACGTTCTGCGTGCTCAATCGCGGCGAAGTGGTGCTCGACCAGCCCGCCAGCGCCGTAACCCGCGAAGAGATCCTCGCGCGCGTATCGATCTGACCGTCTAGGCGCGCATGGCCGGTCCCTGCCCCGATGCGCGCGGCGCGCGCCACCGCCCGCCCCTCTCCCGCGCGCCAGGCAGTGGCGGGGGCTCAGTAGCCGGTCATTTCCAGATATCCGCGCCCGCGATGGGTGCCGCCGAACCGCAGCGGCCCTTCCCAATAGCTGATCGACAGGTTCATCCAGGCCTGCGGGTTCAGCGGCTCGGTCGTGATCGACAGCCCGCCCCCGGGCCAGTCGATGCGCCAGTGCGTCGGCACATCGCGCTGGCCGATCCGCGTGCGCTCCAGTGGGGTGAACTGCAGCGCACCGTCGGGCAGCGGGGTCGGCACACCCTCGGGGCTGATCCATGTGCCCGCAGTGAAGATCTCGCGCCCGCGTAGCTGGAAACCCATCAGCCGGTGCCCGTCCTCGAACACCAGCGACACCCAGTCCCAGCCAAGCTGATCCGGGCTTACCGGCTGGCTGGACCATTCCCGGTCAAGCCAGCCCTGCCCGGTCACCTCGACCGGGCCATCGGGCAGGTGCAACGTGCCACTGACCGTGTAGAAGGGCTGCGAGTAGTAATAGGTCGCCTCGCCATCCGGTGATTTCACCGAATAGCCCTGATCGCCATGCAGCACCAGCGGGCCCTGGGCCGTGAACTCCAGCAGGTAGTGGAACCCGCTGCCGCGCGCATGGACCTCCAGCCGGTCGAGCGCATCCTGACCGGGGCCCGCCCGGCTGGTCATGTGCCAGTCGTCGATATGGGCGCGAAAGGGGCTTGCCGTCACCCCCGCCTGCCCGATACCGCCGCGCGCACGGCGCTCGGCAGCGAAATGTGCGTCCGCGGTGGTCAGCCCGGCATGGCCCATCCAGACCTGCGGGCTGTCCCAGCCCCCGGCCTCGCCGGGGGCGAGGGCAGAGCGGAACAGCGTCCATTGCACGCCGTAATCCTGCCCGTCCGCGCCCGTCAGCGTGGCGGTCAGATACCACCATTCGATACGGTATTCCGGGTGCGCGCCATGATCTTCCGGGAAGCCCGGCACATGCCCGCGTTCGGGCATGGCAAAGCCCTCGGCCGAGGTGCCCAGCCCGGCAAAGCCCTGCGCCTGCCCGGCAACAGGAAGGCTGACGACAGGAAGGCTGACAAGCACGAGCACCAGCAGCCAGACCCTGGCAGGGAGGGCGGGCGCGAAGCGCCCGCCCTCCCTGAAAAGGGAGCTCTGCCCTGATCCCGCGCGCATGGCTCCTCCGTCAGCGTTCATTGGCAAACACCCGCAACAGTTGCGCAGGCCCCTGCCGCCAGAGCCGTGCCGCAGGCAGGCTTGCCGCAGCCAGCACTGCCAGCAGCGCCCAGACCCCCAGCCGCGCCCAGTCGGCGGGAAAGACCTGCATCGGCAGCCGCCAGCCAAAGGCCTGCACATTGATGACCGCCAGCAGCACCTGCGCCAGCATCAGTCCCACCGGCAGCGCCAGCACCATGGTCAACCCGCCCAGAACCAGCGCGCGTGCAAGGTCCAGAAGCGCCAGCCTGCGCGTGGTCAGCCCCAGCGCCCAGAGCGGCGCGAGCTGCGCCAGCCGCATCCCCGCCAGCGTGGCCAGCGCGGCGAAAAGCGCAAGTGCCGCGACCGAGAGGGTCAGCACATTGAGCGCGCGGGTGATCAGGAAGGTGCGCTCGAAAACGGCAAGCGAGAGTGCCTTCGCCTGCGCCTGATCGGTGATCTGGCTGGCCGACAGGCCGAACTCGTCCTGCAAGGCTGCAATCAGCGCTGGCGCGTCATCGCTGCGGATCGCGAACTGGCGGATGGGGGTGTCGGGCCAGATATCGGCAAAGCGCGGCAGGGTCAGGACGGCCTGCGCCAGCGGGTTGCCGTAATCGGGATAGGCGCCCAGCACCGGCATGGGGCCCGCCTGCGGCAGCGCGATCATCGCGCCCGCGCGCAGCCCGGCGCGGCGGTAGAGCTGCTCGTTGACCAGAACGCCCTCGCCTGCGGCAAGCCGGTCCCAGACCTGCGGCACCGGGTCGATCAGTGGCCAGTTGTCGCGAAAGGTCGCGTGGTCCTTCATCGCGTAGATCTGCCCGGGCTGGCCGGCGAGGCTGGCCTCGATGCGCTGCATGGGCAGGATGGCCTGCACCCGGGGCGCAAGAAAGGACTGCAGCGCAACGGCCTCCTCGGCGCTGCGCGGCATCACGTTGACTTCGGCCACCAGCCGCAGGTCGAGCCAGTCGATGAAGGTGGCGCGGAAACTCGCCACCATGGTGCCGACGCCGATATTGGCGGCGAGCGCGAGCATCAGCGCCATCAGCGCCAGCGACAGGCGCGGCAGGTTCTGTCGGCTGTCGGCCCAGAACCATTCCGTCAGCGGGCCTCGCGCGGCGCGCTCGGCCAGGTGCAGCAGCCCCGCCAGCACCAGCGGCACCGCCAGCGCGGCACCCAGCAGGGCGGCGCCCAGCAGCACGAAACCCGCGAGCAGCCCACCCGCGCTGCCACTGCCCCCGCCCTGGCCCTGCAGCGCCAGTCCCAGCGCCAGCAGCCCCAGAACGGCCGCCAGCGCGGCCTGCACCCGCAGGCCGCGCGC
>SKYA01000124.1 GCA_007128135.1 Paracoccaceae bacterium
CGATACCGTGATCCTGCGGCTAAGCTTTCCGATCCTCGCCGTGGGGCTTGCGCTGATCGCCGAGGAACGCGGGTGGGGGCTGTTCAACGCGCTCGAGGTGCCTCGCTGGCTGGCGGTCCTGCTGTCGATCCTGCTGCTCGATCTTGCGATCTACCTGCAACATGTCCTGTTTCATGCCGCGCCCGCGCTCTGGCGGTTGCACCGGATGCACCATACCGATCTGGAGTTCGACGTCACCACCGGCCTGCGCTTTCACCCGGTGGAGATCCTGCTGTCGATGGCGATCAAGCTGGCGGTGGTAGCGGCCCTCGGGGCGCCCGCCGTGGCGGTCCTGATCTTCGAGGTACTGCTGAACGCCACGGCGATGTTCAATCACGCCAATGTTCGCCTTCCCAAGGGTGTGGACCGGGTGCTGCGCAGGATTGTCGTCACGCCCGACATGCACCGCGTCCATCATTCGGTGATCCCGAATGAGACCAACAGCAATTTCGGGTTCAACCTGCCGTGGTGGGATCGGCTACTGGGCACCTACCGGGCGCAGCCGAAGGCCCGCCACGAGGGCATGACCATCGGCATCGAACAGTTCCGCACCACTCGTGACCTCTGGCTTGACCGGATGCTGATCCAGCCTTTGCGCGGCCCGGCGAGCGGCGGGGCCCTGGACACCCGCCCGGAGGACAAGCAATGACCGCGCTTCCCATCGGTATCCGCGAGAACCTGACGCAATTCTCGCACCAGCTGATACAGGTGCTCCTGGTCGGCTTTGCCATCGGCATGATGCGTACCGTGATCCCGGCGCTGGCCGAAACCGAGTTCGGCGTGGCGCGCGGATCGTTCCTGCTGCTGACGGCCTTCGTCGTGGCTTTCGGCGTGGTCAAGGCGGTGATGAACTTCGTCGCCGGGCGGTTGTCCGAGCGGATCGGGCGCAAGCAGGTCCTGCTATGGGGCTGGATCATTGCGCTGCCCATTCCGGTGATGATCTGGGCCGCGCCCAACTGGAGCTGGATCGTCGCGGCGACCGTGCTTCTGGGCATCAACCAGGGGCTCTGCTGGTCGATGACGCAGACTGCCAAGCTCGACATCACGCGCGCCGACCAGCGCGGGCTGACGATGGGGCTCAACGAGTTTTCGGGCTATGTCGGGGTCGCGCTGGCCGGGGTGGTAACAGCCTATGCGGCTGAAGCACTGGGCGCGCGGCTGGGGCTTCTGATCTTCGGGATGGCCGTTGTCGTCACCGCACTGGTCCTGACACTGGTCTGGGTGAAGGACACGCTGCCCTGGGCCAGGGCCGAGACGGCGGAACACAAGCTGAGCGCGCCAAAATTCCCGCCGCGCTATCCGCAAGGCGTGTCGGAGCAACCGTCAACGCGCGAGGTCTTCGGCCTGATGAGCTGGCGCGACAAGCGGCTTGCAGCGCTCTCGCAGGCAGGGCTGGTCGAGAAGTTCGTCGATGCGCTGGTCTGGGTGATCTTCCCCGTCTTTCTGGTATCCAGGGGCGCCAACCTGACCGAGATGGGCTGGATCGTCGGCACCTACGGTTTCGTCTGGGGCGGATCGCAGCTGTTCACCGGCCGCCTCTCGGACCATGTCGGACGGTTCTGGCCGAACGTGCTGGGCATGTGGATCTGCGGCGCCGGGGTTCTGATGGTCCCTCTCGGCGGCGGGACCGCGTGGTGGTCCCTGTCGGCGGCGATCGCAGGCTTCGGCATGGCACTCCTCTACCCGAACCTCGGGGCCGCCGTCGCCGACATCACGCCGCCCGCGTGGCGCGGCTCGGCCATCGGCATCTACCGGTTCTGGCGAGACCTCGGCTACGGGATCGGCGCGCTCGGTCTGGGACTGGTGGCGCATCTGACCGGCGCGATCGAGGCCGCCTTCTGGTTCGTGGCGCTGTCGATGTTCGCCTCCGGCGCGCTCCTGTTCGCCTTCGGCGAGGAAACCCATCCGCGCCTGAATCCCGCAGCTGAAGGAAATCCTGCATGAACCATTTGCTCATTCTGAACGACCCGTCCGACGGCACCGAGCGCAGGTTTAACGGCCTGCGCATGGATCATGCGCTTGCCAAGAACGACGCGCAGGCCGAAGTCACGGTCTTCCTGATGGCCCACGCCGTGCTCTGCGCGAAGGCCGGGCGGAAGACACCCGAGGGTTACGACAACCTCGAGCGCATGATCGGTCGGGTTCTCTCCTCAAAGGGGCGCGTCCTGATGTGCGCGACCTGCATGGAGGCGCGCGGTCTTGCCAGGGCTGACATGATGGAGGGGCCGACCCGCTCCACGATGGACGAACTTGCGCAGGCAGCGCTCGCTGCGGACAAGGTGCTGGTGTCCTGATGGCCGGGATGCTGACGCTCGCCGCCTTGGCGGCTGACCCGGATCGGTTCCACATGATCGACGTCCGCGACGCCGAAGACTACGCCGTGGCCCATGTCGAGGGTGCCGTGCACATCCCGCTGGCTGAACTTGCGAAACGCGCGCGCGAAATCCCGGCCTCCAAGACGCCCGTGACCATCTGCAGCAAGGGCGGAAGTCGGTCTGCGGAAGGCGCTGACTTCCTTCGGGAATCTGGCCACACTGACGCCCTCGGGCTCGAAGGCGGGACGAACGGTTGGCGCGCCCGATACAAACAGGACGGCTGAGACACCGGCCATGAAGGGGCAATCCGCCAGCAGCCGGTCCGCCTTGGGCGCCTGCCTCATGAAAGCCGCTGCGCCGGTGTCGTCGCTGACCTTGCCGGCAGACCTCAAGAAGCAGGTCGCACGGCCGATCAGGTCAGTGACGGGACGTGGCCTGATGTTCATGCCGCGTTTGTTGCGGGCCTGGCCAATTCGGCTTGTCTTCAGCCCATGGATTTGGGCAAATTGTAAGGCGTTATGATGTCAATCGCACTTGACCCGTTGTTGTCAGTGGAGGTTGCGCTGTGGCTGCCGTCGCACGCCATGGAAAACAGATGCAGCAGGTCTTGCGACAGATCATGATGCAAGACGTAGTGTATCGCGCCCTGCGCAAGCAGATGACGGTTTTCGCGGTCAAGGTCATGCGCAATATACACTACGGGGTGCTGCCGATGTTCGGCCAGCTTTCGCAGGATCGCCGCATTGCCACCCCCCATCGAGTAGACCGCCGTAACGTCACCGCAGTCGGACAATAGCGCATCCAGCGATCTTCGGGTCGCTGCTGTCGTGCCTGCCCCTCCGCTTGCGTCGATGAACCGCGACTGCGGCCTGAGGGTGGCAATCAGGTTGCGGAATGAAATGAAGCGATCCGACTCGCCCGTGAAGCTGTCCTGGCTGCGCGATGTCAGGATAGTTGCCCCCTCGTCGGGCAGACTCTGGGCCATCAGATAAGCCGCAATGCGCCCGGCCTGGGCATTGTCCAGGCCGAAATACCCTTTGCGCGCACTTCCCGGCAGGTCGGTGACAAGCGTGAAGACGGGAATATGCGCGCTCGCCAGAGTCTCGATCATGTCGCGTATCGCGGGTGTGTCGCGCGCCTTGAGGCAAAGTCCATCACTGCCTCGCCGCGCCATGCGCTTCAAGGCGCTCAGGGTTTCGGCTTCGGACATGATCTCTTGAAACTGGAACCGAACCCGGATTGCGGCTGTCGGAAAAGACCTGAGCGCGGTTTCCGCCGCCACCCGGATTTCACGTGAAAAGCGTGTGGGTGCTTCGGCCAGCACGTCCAAGTATATCCGTCTGCCGCGTGCGGCCAGTTGCGCTTCCTGCGCCGTCAACTCCCGCAGGGCCATTTCGACCCGCTTGCGTGTCTGCGGACTGACATGGGGCCGGTTGTTCAGCACGCGGTCAACAGTGGCTGTTCCAAGCCCTGCCTGCCGTGCAATCTCCTTGATCGGGAACCGATGTGTCATTGATGTATTTCTGATGTGAATTTCGCCCGAATACAAGGTTCCCGCGCGCTAGGGTCGCCGAAGTTGCAGTCCTGGAGGAAACCTTGATGACACTCGATCTTTCCTTGCCCGATACTGGTTTTTACGATGAAGCCGCGTGCAATCTGGATGAATTTGTAGCCCTGACCGGTCAGGATATCGATCCTGGCACAATTCCCCATGCGGCGCAGACCCTGAAAAACGTGCCTGTCTATGACATGACACGGCTGGCACCCATGCTGGGGCAGTCCGCCAGTCGCCGCGTCCTGATGGCGGAATGGGCGCGCATCCTGCAGCAGGGCGCAGGGGTGTTCGTTCTCAAGCAGGCCTGTCCCGACCATGATGCGATCGATCAAGCGACGGCGTGTTATGAGCAGGTGATTGCAGAGGAGCGCGCGGCAGGTGGTGCTGCAGCCGATCATTTTGCCGCGGCCGGTAGCAATGACCGGATCTGGAATTCCCTGCAGAAACTGGCGCTGAAATCCCCCGCGACCTTCATTCGCTATTTTTCAAGCCCGGCGATTGATGCGGCTTGCGAGGCATGGTTGGGGCCGAATTATCAGATGACGGCGCAGGTCAATCTGGTGCATCCCGGCGGGCAGGCGCAACAGGCGCATCGCGACTATCATCTGGGATTTCAGACAGCGGATATCAGTGCGCGCTATCCGTCGCATGTGCATGACCTGTCGCCCCTGATGACCTTGCAAGGCGGGATTGCACATTGTGACATGCCGGTTGCCGCAGGGCCGACCAAGCTTTTGCCCTTCTCGCAGCTTTACCTGCCCGGCTATGCGGCATGGCGCCGCGATGATTTCCGCGCGCATTTCGAAGCCCATTGCGTGCAACTGCCGCTTGAAAAGGGTGACGCAATCTTCTTCAACCCGGCTCTGTTTCATGCCGCTGGCGCGAACAAGAGCGCCGAGATTCACCGCATGGTGAATCTGCTGCAAGTGTCATCGGCCTTTGGTCGCGCGATGGAAAGCGTCGACCGCGCGGCAATCTGCAGGGCCGTGTTTCAGACCATGTGCGCGCAGGTGGCCGCAGGCCAGATGCCCGATGCATCTCTGGAAGCGGTGCTGGCGGCGGCTGCAGAGGGGTATTCCTTCCCCACCAACCTCGACCGCGACCCGCCTGTCGGGGGGCTGGCCCCGAAAACGCAGAAAGCCATCTTGCGCGAGGCTGTGGCGGAAGGCTGGACGCAGGACGCGCTATCAGATGCGCTGGACGCCCTGGCCGCGCGGCAAATGCCCTGAAAGGGCTTGGCCGCCCCATGCGCTCTTGCCCGGATCGTGGCAATCTGCAAATCTTGCCACGATCATCGTCAATGAAAAGCAACAATGCGCCTGATAAATCCTGCCCATCCGTTCTATCGCCCCAGATGGCGCCGCTACATGCTGGTTGCGGTGCCGTTTGTCTGGGCAAGTGTGGAATGGAGCCTGGGCAACCCGATCTGGGCCTATCTGTCGGCGGCCATTGGCGGCTATCTGGCTTGGCATCTGGTGTTGAACTGGCGGCCTGACAGCACGGATTAGCCGCTCAGATCCACCGGTTGACCGCTCTCGCGCGATGCTGTCGCGGCATCGGCCATGATCTGCGCGCGCAACCCGTCAAGGATACCGGGATCAGCGCCCGCACCCCCGGTTGCAGCCGTGACGAATGCACGCATTTCCGCAAGATAGGCCGCCTCGTAGCGTTCCAGAAAGAAATGCTGCGCCGGATCGCGACGGAACCCTTCCCTTGTGGCGATCTCGACCGTGCTCTCAAACTGGTTTTCGGCACGCAGCATACCCTGCGCGCCATGCACCTCGATGCGCTGGTCATACCCGTAGGACGCCCTGCGGGAGTTGGATATCTGGCAGATGCGCCCGCTGGCCGTGGTCAGGATCACGGCCGCAGTATCCACATCCCCCGCAGCCCCGATCTCCGGATCGACAAGCGCACTGCCGACCGCATGCAGGCGGATGAATTCCTCGCCCATCAGGAAGCGGGCCATGTCAAAATCATGGATCATCATGTCCCGAAACAGCCCGCCAGATCGCGCGATATAGGAAATCGGGGGCGGGGACGGATCGCGCGAGGTGATCGTGACGAGTTCCACCGCGCCGATGTCACCGGCCCTGATGCGGGCGCGCAGGGTCGCGAAATTTGGGTCAAACCGGCGGTTGAACCCGGTCATGAAGGGCACGCCTGCCGCGTTGACGGCATCCATGCAGGCGCGGATATTGTCCACCGACATATCGACGGGCTTTTCGCAGAAGATCGCCTTGCCGTTTTGCGCAGCGCCCATGATCTGCTCGAAATGGCTGTCCGTGGGCGTGCCGATGATGACCGCGTCCACATCCGGCGCCGACAGTATCGCCTCCACATCGCGCACCTCTGCCTGCGTTGTCGCGGCCAGCGCCTGCGCCGCTGCGGGCAGCACATCGGCCACGGCCACGACCTCCACGGCGCCCAGCGCCTTGATACTGCGGGCATGAACCTGCCCGATCCGCCCGCAACCCAACAGCCCAATTCTCAGCATTTCATGCCTTTCCTGATGCGCCCAGCCCCCGAATGACCGCGCGGGCGGCAGTGAGGACCGGATCATGTGTTTCCCTGAGGATCGTGACCCTGTCAAAGCGGTCAGGGTCGGCATTGACAGCATCCCGCAGCGCCTTGCCAAAGGCCATGCGCAATTCAGTGCCGATATTGAATTTCGCAATACGCGACCCCGCCGCAAGGACCGCGCGCTGCGCATAGGGCACGCCCGAGCCGCCATGAATGACCAAAGGCACATTGGTCAGTGCCTCGATGGCGCGGATGCGGGCCTCGTCCAGACCGCCCTCATGGTCGGTTTGCAGATGCACATTGCCCACGGAAATCGCCATGGCATCAACACCGGAGTCGCGCGCAAAGATCGCCGCCTCCTGCGGGTCGGTCCCGGCCGAGCCTTCGCCGCCGGAATAGCCCACGAAACCGATCTCGCCCTCGCAGGAAATCCCCGCCGCATGGGCCAGCGCTGCCACCTGCGCAGTCTCGTCAATGTTCTGCGATAGCGGCTTGCGCGATCCGTCATACATCAGCGAGGTGAATCCCGCATCGCGCGCCGCAACGCAGTCTTCCAGCGTGTAGCCATGGTCCAGATGCACGACCACGGGCACATCCACATCCGCCGCCAGATGGCGCATCATCGCCCCCAGAACCGGCAGCGGCGTATGTGCGCGGCAGCTTGGCCCGGCTTGCAGGATCACGGGCGCGCGTTCGGCCTGTGCGGCCATGGCATAGGCACGCATGTCTTCCCAGCCAAGACAGACAAGGCCGGGCACCGCATA
>SKYA01000037.1 GCA_007128135.1 Paracoccaceae bacterium
AGTCGCGCTTGGCCTCGGTCGCGCGCTTGTCGGCCAGCTTCTTGCCCTTGGCGACCCCGATCTTCAGCTTCACCAGACCGCGATGGTTGAAATACATCACCAGCGGCACCAGCGTCATGCCTTCCTTGGCCGTCGCCGCCCAGAGCCGCGCCAGATCGCGACGGGACGCCAGCAGCTTGCGCCGCCGCCGTTCCTCATGCCCCCAGGTCTTTGCAGGCGCATAGGGCGCGATATAGGAATTGATCAGCCACAATTCGCCGTTCTCGATGGCGGCATAGGATTCGGCGATATTCGCCTGCCCCGCGCGAAGCGCCTTCACCTCGGAGCCCATCAGCATGATCCCGCATTCCAGGTCGGACTCGATCGCATAATCGAACCGCGCCCGGCGGTTCTCGGCGATGATGCGGTAATTCGGGTCGGATTTCATGGCCATTCGCAGCAGATAAGATGCAGGCGGACGCATGTCTAGGGTTTCAGCCGCACCTGCATGGCATTGCCCGAGGATTTGCGCAGTTCGAACGCGCCCGTGCGCGCGACAAGTTCGCTCAGTTTCGCGCACCCATAATTCCGTGCATCAAAGTCAGGGTTCGCCGCAACGATGAACTGCCCGAGCGGGCCGAGCGAGAACCATTCCTCATCCTCGTCAATAGCCTGCATCGCGGCCTTGATCAGCGGCACTGCCTTTGACGGGGAGGCCTTGGTGCCCTTGGTTGCCGGGTCGGGCATGGACTCGGGCAGAAGGTTCTCGACAAAGATGAACCGCTTGCAGGCCTTGCGGAAAGCCTCGGGTGTCTTCTGCTGCCCGATGCCGTAGACATCCAGACCCTGTTCGCGGATGCGCGAGGCCAACCGCGTGAAATCGCTGTCCGAACTGATCAGCACGAATCCGTCGAACCGGCCCGAATGCAGCAGGTCCATCGCGTCAATCACCAGCGCGATGTCAGAGGAGTTCTTGCCGACCGTGTTGGCCGGTTGATGATGCGGCACAAGTGCGAGCTTTGGCAGCATGTCCTGCCAGCCCGACATCTGGCTGCGCGAGAAATCCCCATAGATGCGCCGCACCGAGGCCTCGCCGAGCGAGGCGATCTCCTCGAAGATCGCCTCCGCCCAGCGCGGCGACGAATTGTCCGCGTCGATCAGCACCGCCAGAAGCGGTATCCCTGCACGCGCCATGCGCTTCTCCTTTCATCCTTGTTTCAAATATCCCGGGGGAGGGACCGAAGGGACCGGGGGCGGAGCCCCCTTCACAGTCTGCGATACATCACCAGCGCATCCACGAAACCCGCGACCGGGTGCCGGAAAGCCCCCGGCAGACGCCCCACGATCTCGAATCCCTCCGCCTGCCAGATCGCAAGGGCGCGAGTATTGGTCTCGACAACGAAATTGAACTGCATCGCCCGATACCCCGCCGCGCGTGCCTCGTCCAGTGCCTGGGCCAGCATCGCCCGCGCCACGCCGCGTCCCTGCGCCCCCGGTGCAGTGACGAAACCGCAATTCGCCACATGCGCGCCGCCTCCACCCTGATTGGGACATAGATAATAGCTTCCCAGCGGCTGCCCGTCGGCTTCGGCGATGAAGGCCCGGTGCGTGCCGCCGCACCAGAAGGACATGGCATCCGCGCGCGTGATTGCGGGGTCGATGGCGTAGGTGTCGCCGGCACGAAAGACCGGCTCCAGCATTGCCCAGAGGGCTGCATGGTCCGCCTCACTCGCAGGGCGCAGCGCAATCTCAGCCAAGCCGGCCGTCCCGCGCCCAGGCGAGCGCATCCTCCAGCCGGTCATCGCCCCAGAAGACTTCCGTTCCCACCCCGAAGCTCGGCGCGCCAAAGACACCCAGCGCCATTGCCCTGTCGCTTTCATCGGCAAGCCGGTCGGCCATTTCCGGGCTGCTGGCCAGGGACAGGACGCGCTCCGGGTCTTGCCCGATGGCACCGAGCGCGCGCGTGATGGCAGGCTCGCGCCCCGGCTCCAGCCCCTCGCCGAACCAGAGCCGATAGGTTTCGGTCACATACTCCCTGCACCAGCCTTCGTCGCAGCCCAGCAGCGCGATCTGGTTGGCGAGCGGCAGTTCTGCCAGCGGATAGGGTGCCGGTACCTGCACCCGCAGCCTGTATTTCTGCGCGCGGCGCGCGATATCGCGCCACATGTAGGCGGCCTTTACCGGCTTGTCACGGAAGGGGATGTTGTTCTGCGCGAGCATGATCCGGCGCACATCGAACGGCCTCCAGCGTAGCGCCGGTGCCGCGTTCCCGGCCTCGGCCAGACGCAGCACTGTCAGGCAGGTATAGGTGCTGCCGATGGAAAACCAGAAATCGACGGGTTGCACCATCGCTCAGAACTCGACGACTGCGCGGATCGACTTGCCCTCGTGCATCAGGTCGAACCCTTCGTTGATCTGATCGAGGCTCAGCTTGTGCGTGATCATCGGGTCGATCTCGATCTTGCCATCCATGTACCAGTCCACGAAGCGCGGCACATCGGTCCGGCCCTTCGCCCCGCCAAAGGCAGTGCCCTTCCATACCCGGCCCGTGACAAGCTGGAAGGGCCGCGTCGAAATCTCGGCCCCCGCCGGGGCCACCCCGATGATGACGGACACGCCCCAGCCGCGGTGGCTGCATTCCAGCGCGTCGCGCATCACCTTCACATTGCCGGTGGCGTCGAAACTGTAGTCCACGCCGCCGATCTGGTCCGCGCCGCGCTTTGTCAGGTTGACGATCTCGGCCACGACGCTCCCGACCCTGGACGGGTTGATGAAATGCGTCATCCCGAACTTGCGCGCCATCTCTTCCTTGGCGTCGTTCACGTCCACCCCGATGATCATGTCCGCGCCCGCCATGCGCAACCCCTGGATGACGTTCAGGCCAATGCCGCCCAGCCCGAACACGGCCGCGGTCGAGCCGATCTCGACGCCGGCCGTGTTGATCACGGCACCAATGCCCGTGGTCACACCGCAGCCAATGTAGCAGATCTTGTCGAAGGGCGCGTCCTCGCGCACTTTGGCCAGCGCGATCTCGGGCAGGACAGTGTGATTGGCGAAGGTCGAACAGCCCATGTAGTGATAGATCGGCGTGCCATCGAGCATGGAGAATCGCGTCGTGCCATCGGGCATCAGCCCCTGCCCTTGCGTATTGCGGATGGCAGTGCACAGATTGGTCTTGCCCGACAGGCAGGACGGGCACTGCCGGCACTCGGGCGTGTAGAGCGGGATGACATGATCGCCCGGTTTCAGCGTGCTCACGCCCTCGCCCACCTCGATCACCACGCCTGCGCCCTCATGACCAAGGATGCAAGGAAACAGCCCTTCGGGGTCTGCACCCGAGCGGGTGAACTCATCCGTGTGGCAAATGCCGGTGGCCCTGATTTCGACCAGCACCTCACCTGCCTTCGGGCCATCGAGATTGACCTCCATGATCTCCAGCGGTTTTCCGGCCTCCAGGGCCACGGCGGCTCGCGTGCGCATGATCTCTCCTCCCAGGCTTGTCCGGTCACAGCATGGCGCAGCGCCGCGCAGGTGCGCAAGACCAAGAGCGACCGGAAGCGCAAGAAAACCGTCCTGCATACGGATGCTTGATTTTCGACGCCGAGCGCCCCAAACTCGGTCCATGAACCTGCACATTCCACCACGCGGCCCGGATGCCCAGACCAGCTTCGACCGGCGCGAGCTTGGTGTGATCCTGTCGCTCTACGGTCGCATGGTCGCGGCGGGGGAATGGCGCGACTACGCCATCTCCTGCTTGCGCCACCATGCGGTCTTCTCTGTGTTCCGGCGCACCGCCGAACACCCGCTCTACCGGATCGAGAAACACCCCGCCCTGCGCAACCGACAGGGCATGTATGCGGTCATTGCCATGGACGGGCAGATCCTCAAGCGCGGGCAGGATCTTGCGCAGGTGCTGCGGGTACTCGAGCGCAAGCTTTTGCGCGTGATCGAGGATTGACGCTTTACACAGCCGCGTCCGCCTGCTACGCGACGCGCCATGAACACGCATTTGCCTCTCATGGATACGCGACGTCGATAATCGACCTGTTCGCGCGCGCCCGCAGGGCCTGCGCCCCCTTCCCTTTTTCCGCAAACTTGCGATTGACTTGGCCGCCCGCCTTTGGCAGGTCAAGGACCTTCCCGACCGAGGACTCGCTCATGAACGCGCCCTTTCCGCCGATCCTGCCCACCTATAACCGGTCCGACCTGCGCTTTGTGCGCGGCGAGGGCACATGGCTGATCGAGGAAGACGGCACGCGCCATCTCGATCTCACCTCGGGGATTGCGGTCAATGCGCTGGGCCATGCCCATCCCGACCTGGTGCGCGTTCTGACCGAACAGGCTCAGGCACTCTGGCATGTCTCGAACCTCTATCGGATCCCCGCACAGGAGCGCCTCGCCGACCTGCTGGTCGAGCACACCTTTGCCGATACTGCCTTCTTCACCAACTCCGGAACCGAGGCCGCAGAACTCGCCATCAAGATGGTGCGCAAGTACTGGCATGACCACGGCACGCCGCGCGAGACGATCCTGACCTTCGAGGGCGCGTTCCATGGCCGCTCGACCGGGGCGATCGCCGCCGCCGGCTCCGAGAAGATGACCAGGGGATTCGGCCCGCTCATGCCCTGTTTCCACACCCTGGCCTGGGGCGACCATAACGCACTGCACGCAGCACTGGACGAAAGCGTTGCCGCCGTGATGATCGAGCCGGTGCAGGGCGAAGGCGGCATCCGCCCTCTGCCCGCGCAATGTCTCCAGGGCCTGCGCGACCTCTGCGACCGGACCGGCGCGCTGCTGGTGCTGGACGAGGTGCAGTGCGGCATGGGTCGCACGGGTCGGCTCTTTGCGCATGAATGGGCTGGCGTGACCCCGGATATCATGATGGTTGCAAAGGGCATAGGCGGCGGCTTTCCGCTAGGTGCGGTGCTGGCCACGGCCAAGGCCGCTTCCGGCATGACGGCAGGCACCCATGGCTCCACCTATGGCGGCAACCCGCTTGCCTGTGTCGTGGGCGCAAAAGTGGTCGAGATCGTCACGCAACAGGGCTTTCTCGACGCCGTCAGCTGCAAGGCCGGGCAGTTGCGGCAGGGGCTTGAAAGCCTTGTCGCCACCTATCCCGAAGTCTTCGAGGAGGTGCGCGGCATGGGCCTGATGCTGGGGCTGAAATGCCGCAAGCCCAATGCCGATATCGTCAGGGCCGCACAGGCGCATCAGCTGCTCACCGTTCCTGCCGCCGACAATGTGGTGCGCTTGCTGCCTCCGCTCACCATCACCGGGGAAGAGATCGCAGAGGCCCTCGCCCGCCTCGACAAGGCTGCAAACAGCCTCTGATTTCATCTTGCCCCAAATACTCCGGGAGCGCGAGGGCAGAGCCCTCGCACCCGCACCCTCGCAAAGGCCCGACGACCCATGCCGCATTTCCTCGACATCCACACCACTGACCCCGCCGAGCTGCGGCACATGATCGAGCAGGCGCGCGCGATGAAAACCGCCCGCGACGGCCTGCCCAAGGGCAGCCCCGATGCCGAACAGCCGCTCGCAAATCACATGGTGGCGCTCATATTCGAGAAACCCTCGACCCGAACCCGCGTCAGTTTCGACCTTGGCGTGCGCCAGATGGGCGGGCAGACGATGGTGCTCTCGGGACAGGAGATGCAGCTTGGCCATGGCGAAACCATCGCCGACACGGCACGCGTGCTCTCGCGCTATGTCGATCTGATCATGATCCGAACCTTCGAGGAGTCAGTGCTTCAGGAACTGGCCGAATACGCCAGCGTTCCCGTCATCAACGGACTCACGAACCGCACCCATCCCTGCCAGATCATGGCCGATGTCATGACCTATGAGGAACATCGCGGTCCAATTGCCGGGCGCAAGGTGGTCTGGTCGGGCGATGGCAACAATGTCTGCGCCTCGTTCCTGCATGCGGCGGGCCAGTTCGGGTTCGACCTGACCTTCACTGGCCCCGAGGTGCTGGACCCGGAGCCCGAATTCGTGGCGCTCGCGCGTGAAAAGGGGTCCAGGGTCGAGATCATCCGCGACCCTGTGCGCGCGGTGGAAGGGGCCGATCTGGTCGTGACCGATACCTGGGTCAGCATGCATGAGAGCCAGTCCAACCGCGAGCGCCGCCACAACCTGCTGCGCCCCTATCAGGTCAACGAGGCGCTCATGGCCCATGCCAGACCCGATGCGCTGTTCATGCACTGCCTGCCTGCCCATCGCGAGGAAGAAGTCACCAGCGCGGTCATGGACGGGCCGCAATCGGTAATTTTCGACGAGGCCGAAAACCGGCTGCACGCGCAGAAGGCGATCCTTCGTCATTGCCTGGGCGTCTGAGTTCTCGCATGTCCCGGCCGCTCGAGAGGCGGTCGGAGAAAGCCATTGCACGAAGGACGGGCTGCGCAAGGCGGGCCTGGAAAGCCCATTCTGGTACGCCAGATCTCGCACTGGCGTGCGCTCTCCGCCACCATGGCAAGGAAAGGCTTGCAGCGTGATCTTCCAGCTTCGCGCTTTGCCTTTGGCAAGAAACCCGGCATAGTGCCGCCCGAATGGAATGAGAGGACAGCAGAGCATGAACCCGATCCGAATTTACCCGGCGCAAGGCACATGGACCGTGCGCGCCAATGGCGCCGTCATCGGCGAAAGCACCAATGCGCTGGAGCTTGTACAGCGCGACTACCCCTTCGTGATCTATTTCCCGCGCGAGGATATCGCCGCTGCCGTGCTCGAGCCTTCGGAACGCAAGCTGATCTGCGATGACCGGGGCGAAGGCGCCTATTTCCATGTCTCATCGCCCGAGGGCATGATCCGGAATGCAGGCTACAGCCTGACCAACCCGACCGGGGATGCCGAACAACTGCGCGATTACCTTGCGTTCGACGCCAGCAAGGTAACGGTAGAACGGATCTGAGCCGATGGCGCTCGACGCGCTGCGCGACGTTTTCGGCCCGCGTTTCAGCACTGGCGCGTCGGATCGCGCCCTGCATGGCCGCTCGGAGTCGCATTTCCCCGAAATGGCCCCGGATGCCGTGGTCTGGCCCGAAACGACCCAGGAGGTGGCGCAGATCCTGCGCCATTGTTCCGCCCACAGGCTGCCGGTCATCGGCTGGGGCGCGGGCACCTCGCTCGAAGGGCACGCACTTGCGCCTCATGGCGGCGTCTGTGTCGATTTCAGCCGCATGAACCGCGTGTTGAGCGTGGTCCCCGAAGACATGCTGGCCGTTGTCCAGCCCGGCGTGACCCGCGAGGCGCTGAACGGGGAATTGCGGGCGACCGGGCTTTTCTTTCCGGTCGATCCCGGGGCGAATGCCACGCTGGGAGGCATGGCAGCCACGCGCGCATCGGGCACCACCGCCGTGCGCTATGGCACCATGCGCGCCAATGTTCTGGCGCTCGAGGTCGTGCTGGCTGACGGGCGTGTGATCCGCACAGGCAGCCAGGCGCCGAAATCCTCGACCGGCTATGACCTGACGGCGCTGTTCGTGGGCGCGGAAGGCACGCTGGGGCTGATAACCGAGCTGACCCTGCGCCTTCAGGGCCAGCCAGAAGCCGTCACGGCGGGGCTTTGCGCCTTTGCCGACATGACAAGCGCGGTCGCGGCCGTGATTGCCACGATCCAGAGCGGCATTCCCATGGCACGGATCGAGTTCATCGATGCCGCCAATGTCCGCGCCTTCAATGCCTGGGCAGGGACCAGTATGGACGAAACCCCGCATCTGATGGTCGAGTTCCATGGCAGCCCCGCCGCTGTGCGCGAGCAGGCCGAAGCCTTTGGCGGGATCGTGGCCGACATGGGCGGCGGGGCGTTCCAGTGGTCCGAACGCGCCGAGGACCGCAATCGTCTGTGGAAGATGCGCCACGAAGGTTATTACGCCGCCCGCGCCGCGCATCCCAATGCCTTTCCGGTCACCACCGATATCTGCGTGCCGATCTCGAAACTGGCAGAGGCCGTGGAAGAAACCGCCCGGGACATCGCGCAAGCGGGTATCCCGGGGCCTATTCTGGGCCATGTCGGAGATGGGAATTTCCACGCGCTCCTGCTGCCTGACCGAGACAGCCCCGAGCAGATTGCAAAGGCAAAGGCGCTGGCCAGCGCGCTTGCAGAGCGCGCGCTGCGTCTTGGCGGCACAGTCAGCGGCGAGCACGGGATCGGCATGGGCAAGCTGGGCTACATGCAGGCCGAGCATGGCAGCGCCTGGGCGGTAATGGGCGCACTCAAGGCCGCGCTCGACCCGCTGGGAATCATGAATCCCGGCAAGATGGTCCGGCAGGAATGAGCGCAGCGCCAGTGTGGCACGGTGCTCACCCGTCGCGCGCCCGTTCCAGATGATTTTCGAAGTGAATGATCGTATAAGACACGCGATATGATCTTGCGCGGATGATGACGAAACGGGTCTGATGACGCTTTCCGGTCTGCATATGTTCCGATTTCACGCCATGCGGCACCTCTGCGCATGGGCATCGGCCGTGGCCTGCGCGCTGCTGCCGATGGCGCAGGCACAGGCCCAGGGCATGACCGACCGGGTGGGGTTTCTGGACCGGACCTTCCTGCTGCAGATGCGCAGCGGGTCCAGCCGCTCGGCCCTGGCGGCACAGATGGCCGTGGGCGGATATGAGCTGGACGATGGCACGCCGGTGGATTTCGCGCCCTGGTACACGCCGCGCTTTCCAGAGATGAACCTGCTGTTCCTGACCTCGCTCACGCCGTCCTTCGGGGTGACATGGGGGGTCAGCACGGGCGAACGCGGCCAGAAATACACCATTGATCCGGGGCTGTGGCTGGGCTTTGTCTGGCGCCAGCAGATCAGCCCGCGCAGCACGCTGAGCCTCTCGGCATCGACCCTGATGGGTGGGAACATGCGCGAACAGACCTGTCAGGCCTACTACCGGATCACAGGCGATTTCGCGACAGTCAATTGCCGTCTCGCCGCCTCGACACTTGCGCCGGAGGACACGCTGAACTACCTTGAACGCCGCTCGGGCCTGCGGGAGTCGCGTGTCCTGCTGCGCTACGAATTCCGGTTCTGACCTGTTGGCGCCGCGTCAGTGAATCGTTGCCGGTGCAAGGGCGCGCGACAGGCTCGCCTCGCCGCGCCCGTGCAAGGCCGGGTCGAAGCTCTTGATCGTGTCCGTGCGCGCAGTGTCAAGCAACTGGTTCGCGATCTGGGTCGGGCTTGCGTTGGTGAACTTGCTGCCGAGGATCGCGGCATATCCGCTCACGATCGGCGCCGCGAAGGAAGTGCCTTCCAGCCCGGTCAGTTCCGACAGCACACCGACGCTGAGGAACTGGTTCTGCACTGTCGGGTCGCTTCCGGCGAAACTGGAATATCCGGTCAGGCTGGCAGGGTCATCAGGCGTGCCGTGCCGGTCGAGCGCGCCCACGAAAATGGCCGACGGTGCCCCGATCAGGGCGATATTCAGCAAATCCTTCCGGTTGCTGTTGACACCGAAAACGCCATCCACCGCCACCGAAGTGTTGCCCGCCGATTTCACGATCAGGGCGTTTCCGGCATGCGCATGGGCAATCAGCGAATGCTCGATCACGGCGCTGGTCAGGTTCTGGATGTCGCTTGAACTGCTGCCGGGGTAACTGTAGCTGAGATTCATCACGTTCAGCTTGTTGGGAACCAGATCCACCGCCGCGCGGTATGAGAAATCGATCTCGCGGATCTGCGCCGATGGCGCAATCACGCTGATCTGCGTGGAGGTCCAGAAGCCATGGGTCCCTTCCATCTCGCCATAGCCCAGATTGGCACGGAACTGGCTGCCGATGAAACGGTCCACCAGTGTCACATGCGTGCCCTGCCCGAAATACCCTTCGGCCCAGGCCTCGTCGATCTCGGGGTGCATCCAGGTGTATAGCTGCCCCGGCTGCGGGGTCGGGCCCATGCCGACAAGGCCGAGACCGTCTTCGCCGTTGCCCATGCAGGCGCCCAGCATGACGCAGGCCGCGAGCACCGCACTCAATCTTCGCAACATGGTGGTCTCCGGTAAACTCGTGAATCCGAGAGTAGCGAATTGCGCGGTCCCCCTCAAGCGGTTCGATCCTGCGATGGCAATACGCCTCGCCCGCGCCGGCCCCGCCTCCGGATTGACATGTATCAAGGCGCCGGCGCCCGAAACATGCTGTCATGGTGACCGGTAGCAAGCATGTATCCGGGAGCAAAGACATGAGCCTGCTTTCAAGAATAGACCATCATACAAACCTTTTCCTTCGCATGTCCGAAGCACGCAACGCAGATGTCGCGGATGCGCTGATGCACGGCAGGATCGACCCGCAGACCCTGCGCAGTTCCGTGTTTCGCTGCATGCAATGCGACGAAACCGGGAAATGCGAGCAATGGCTGGACGAAGACGGCGAAGGTCCGACGCCCGAGCCCCTGGGCTGCCGCAACAGGTCGCTGCTCGAGAGGCTCGGACGGTAGCGAACGCGACCCGGGGCCGGTCGTTGCCTGCCCGGGTCTGACGCAGGCAGGATCAGCCGCGCGCGGCCAGCGCCTCGTCAAGCAGCGCGCGCAGCAGATCGCCCGGCACCTCGTCACAGACGAAGGCCGCGCCAATATCGCGCGCAAGGATGAAACGCAGCCGCCCATCCTGTACCTTCTTGTCCTGCGCCATAAGCCCTATCAGCGCATCGGCACGTGGCAGGTCGCCGGGAATATCGGCCAGATCACAGGCCATGCCCATCGCGCGCAGATGCGCGCGCACACGGCTGGGAGTTTCCTGCGCGCACAGCCCCATCCGGGCCGAAAGCTCATAGGCCAGCGCACAGCCGATCGCCACGCCCTCGCCATGCAGCAACCGGTCGGAATAGCCCGTCGCCGCTTCGAGCGCGTGACAGAAGGTATGGCCAAGGTTCAGCAGCGCGCGCTCACCCTGTTCTGTCTCGTCGCGCGCCACGATCCCTGCCTTCATCTCGACCGAGCGGCGCACCGCATGCTGGCGCAAGTCCTTGTCACCACGCATCAGCGCCGGGCCGTTGGCCTCCAGCCAGGCAAAGAACCCGGCATCCCCCAGTAGCCCGTATTTCACCACCTCGCCATAACCTGCAAGGAAATCCCGCGGGGCGAGACTGTCGAGCAGGTCGATATCGGCCAGAACGAGGCTGGGTTGATGAAACGCACCGACAAGGTTCTTGCCGTGGCGCGTGTTGATGCCGGTCTTGCCACCCACCGAACTGTCCACCTGCGCCAGAAGCGTGCTGGGCACCTGAACGAAGCGCACACCCCTGCGCAGGACCGCGGCGGCAAAGCCGCCCAGATCCCCGATCACCCCGCCGCCCAGTGCAAGCACCATGTCGCGCCGTTCGACCCGCGCATCAAGCAGCCACTCGACCGCCTCGCGCAGCCCGTCCCAGCCCTTGGTGGCCTCTCCCGGAGCCAGCGCGTGGGTTTGAGCGGCTATTCCTGCAGCACCAAGTCCGGCCTGCAAGCGGTCCAGATGCAGTTCGCCGACCCGGCTCTCGGTCAGCACGGCCACGCGCGGGCGTGCGAGCAATGGCGCCACCAGCGCGCCTGCCTGTGCAAGCAACCCCTGCCCGATCACCACATCATAGGACCGCGCTCCAAGCGCCACATGCACCCGTTCCGGCGTCATGCTTTCCCCTCTCCCAGCACATCCGGGCGTGTGGCAAGCTTGGCCAGCACGGACCTTGCCATGTCGGCAATCGCATAGCCTGAATTGGCCTCGACCACCAGATCGGCCTGAGCATAATGCGGCGCGCGGATCTCCAGCAATTCGGCAAGCGTGGCGCGTGGATTGGCCGTGCGCAGAAGTGGCCGCGTGGACTTGTGGCGCACCCGCGACCACAACAGGTCGAGATCGGCCTTCAGCCATACCGCCACGCCCTCGACCGAGATGAGCGCGCGCGTTCCCGCATTCAGATAGGCTCCGCCACCCACCGACAGCACACAGGGCGGGCCGCGCAGAAGCCGCGCGATCACCTCGGCCTCGCGGGCGCGAAAGAACGCCTCTCCGTCGCGCTCGAATATCTCGGCAATGCTCATCTGGGCGGCGGCGACGATCTCTTCATCCGAATCGAGAAAGGGCACGCAGAGTTGCCGCGCGAGCTCCTTGCCCACGGCGGTCTTGCCTGCTCCCATCATCCCGACAAGGACCACGGTCTTGTGCAGTTTCATGCCGATGCCCTGCCCCTTACTGCACTTTCATCTCAAGTTTTCGTGGCCTGCCTGTTTATTGTCGTGATAATGCGGCAATGTCGATGGAAAATCCCCGGTCGCGCGTGTATCCCGCAGGCGCAAGAGAGGGCAGGCAGTTCCGAAAGGCAGGATCGATCATGCGCTATATCTTCCGTCTGGTGCTCATGCTCGTGTTTCTGGCCGCGCTGGCAGTGCTGGGATATGCCTTTGTAGGCGATCTTTCTCCACAGCGCGCGCCGGTCGAGACCCCGATCACGCTGGAGGTGAATTGACCCCGCTGCGCCCAGCCTCCTGTCATCTTGCGCTCTGGCTCGGGCTCGCCCTTGGTCTTGCCCTTGCCTCGATGCCGTCGGACGCGCATGCACAGGACGCCGACGCACCGCTGAGCGCGATCGACTGGCTGGATCAGGTGCTCTCGGCGCCGCAGACGGTCCCCGAACCGGCACCATCGGCAAGTGATCCGGATGCAGGCTTCGGGACCGGCGGGGTGTCACAGGACCTCATTGCCACAACCCCGCTCGATTCGGTCGAGATTGACACGACAGGGCTGTTTCGTGCCGAACGTATCGGCCTGCCACGCGCCTTCTGGGGGCCTTCCCCGCTGCCCGACATTCTCGATGCGCTGGCCGGAATGCCGCATGATTCCCTGCCCAGCGCCACGCGACTGGGCCTGCGCGTGCTCATGGCCGAATTCGCCGCACCCTGGACCCTCGCCCCGGAAGATCGCGGCGTGCTGCTGAACGCGCGGGTCGAGCAGCTTGTCGCACAGGGTGCGCTGGAGCAGGCAGGTCAGCTGATAGATGCCGCCCCCGAACGCACTGCGCGCCTGGCTGCGCAGGCTTTCGACATTGCATTGCTGCTGGGCGAGGAAGACCGCGCCTGCGCGCAGATGAGTGGGCAGATCACCAGCGCGCATGCTCAGGCAGCACAGATATTCTGTACCGCCCGCGGTGGCGACTGGCAGGCGGCCCATGCCAGCCTGCAGGTGGCGCGCGCGCTTGGTCTTGTCTCACAGACCGAGGCCCATCTGCTGACCCGCTTTCTCGAGGAAGAGGAGACAGAGTCGCTTCTGCCGCCACCACAGGAGATGACGCCGCTCGCATGGCGGATCATGGAGGCGCTGGGCGATCCGGTGGTGACAGCCAGTCTGCCCGTGGCCTATGCCCATGCCGATCTGCGCGGCACCAGCGGCTGGCGCGCACAGCTTGATGCCGCAGAGCGGCTGACGCGGGCCGGGGTGATGCAGCCCAACCGTCTGCTGGGCCTCTATACCCAGCGCCGCGCAGCTGCTTCGGGCGGGCTGTGGGAACGCGTGCGGGCAATACAGGCGCTGGAGCAGGCCAGCGCCGCGCGTGATGCCGATGCCGCCGGAAAAGCCCTGCTGGAGGCCTGGCCGCATTTTGCCGCTGTCGAACTTGAGCTGGCGCTGGCCGAGATGATGGCTCCGTCCCTGGCCGATCTGCCCCTGAGCGGACCAGCAGCCGAGAAGCTCTGGCAGCTGCTGCTTCTGGCACAGGAGCGGCCCGAACGCGCGGCCACGCTGACCCCGCCGACCGAGCTCGGGCGCTTCGTTCTGGCGCTGGCCGAAGGTGTGGGGCTGCCTGCGGTCAGCGCACCTGCGATGGCAGAGGCGATCGCGCTGGCCCTGGGCCCCGGGCCCATTCCCGAGCAGGTTCAGCAGAACCTTGCCGATGGAGAACTGGGACGCCTCCTGTTCGAGGCCTTCGACCATATCGCTGATGCCGCCGCAGGGGACCTTCACGCCGCTACCCGCGCGCTGCAGCGGCTGCGCGCGCTGGGTCTGGAGCGCGAGGCACGCCAGATCGGGGTCGAACTGCTGCTGCTGGAACGACGGGGCTAGGCCATGATCGCAGGCACCGCATATCGCTGGATTTCCACTTTCCTCGAGGCCAGCGCCGCCGAGACCGGGGCCGCGCGGAACACCCAACTTGCCTATGGGCGCGACCTGCGCGATTTCACCGACTGGGCCATGCGTGAGGGGCTGGATGTCGCGACCCTGCAACGCGACGCGATCGAGCGCTACCTCATCCATTGCGAGGCGCAGGGGCTTGCAGCGTCAACACGCGCACGCAGGCTCTCGGCCATCCGCCAGTTGTTCCGCTTCGCCTATGCCGAGGGCTGGCGCGGCGATGACCCGGCAAGCCGCATCTCCGGTCCGGGCAAGAGCCGCAAACTGCCTATCACGCTTGGCATCGCAGAGGTCGGAGCCCTGCTTGACGCTGCCCGCGAAACCGGGCGGAGCCCCGCCGAACGGCTGCGCAATACCTGCCTGATGGAACTGCTCTATGCCACTGGCCTGCGCGTGAGCGAGCTGGTCAGCCTGCCGGTGGCCGCTGCGCGGGGCGACCCGCGCATGATCCTGGTGCGCGGCAAGGGCGGCAAGGAGCGGATGGTGCCACTTTCTGCCCCCGCCCGGCAGGCACTGGCCGAGTGGCTGGCCGAGTGGAACACGCAGGCCGCTGCCCTGCGCGCGCGCCGCTTGCCCGAGCCGCGATTCCTGTTTCCCTCGACCGGGCGCGCCGGGCATCTGAGCCGGGTCGGTTTCTACCTGCTGCTCAAGGACATGGCCCTGCGCGCGCGGCTCGATCCGGCGCGCATCAGCCCGCATGTGCTACGCCACGCATTCGCCACGCATCTGCTGGCAGGTGGTGCGGATCTGCGCGCGATCCAGACACTTCTGGGTCATGCCGATGTCTCGACCACCGAGATCTATACCCATGTGCTCGAAGACCGGCTGAAAGCGCTGGTGCTGGAGCATCATCCGCTGGCGAAACCCTGACCCGGAACACGGCGCGCGAACCGCAAAACCCGCTGAGCCCGCCCTCACCTCTCGCCAGGCACTCTCATTCGTCTCGGGATCAGCACTCTTGCGCCCGGGATCAACCCGACAAGACGTAGTGTGGGTGGTTCTGCCCCGAAGGGGCAGGTTCACCCACAAAGGTTACCCTGTGGCCGCGTCACATCCGCTCGATGGCAAGCGCGATTCCCTGCCCGCCGCCGATGCACATCGTCACCAATGCGCGTTTTCCGCCAATGCGCGCCAGTTCATGAAGCGCCTTGATGGTGATGATCGCGCCGGTCGCACCGACAGGATGACCCAGGGCAATCGCGCCGCCATTGGGATTCACGCGCGCCGCGTCAAACCCCAGCGCTGCACTGACCGCAAGGGCCTGCGCGGCAAAGGCCTCGTTGGATTCGATCACGTCGAAGTCATCCACCGTCAGCCCGGTGCGCGCGCAGAGCGCTTCGACCGCCGGGACCGGGCCAATGCCCATCACTTCGGGACGCACGCCGGCATGGGCATAACCGATGATCCGCGCCAGCGGCTGCAATCCGTCGCGCTCGGCGGCCTCGGCCCGCGCCAGCACCAGTGCGGCAGCGCCGTCATTGATCCCGCTGGCATTGCCTGCGGTGACCGAGCCGCCCTTGTCGAAGGCCGGGCGCAGCCCGGCAAGCGCCTCGGCGGTCGTGGGCTTGAGGTGTTCGTCCACCTCGAAGGCCTGCTCGCCCTTGCGGGTCTTCACCATCACCGGCACGATCTGATCTGCGAAGCGCCCCTCGGCGATGGCGCGGGCCGCCCGTGTCTGGCTTTCAAGCGCAAAGGCATCCTGCATCTCGCGGGTGATACCATGCTCACGCGCGACATTCTCGGCTGTCACGCCCATATGGCCGGTCCCGAAGGGACAGGTGAGCGCGCCCAGCATCATGTCGATCACCCCGGCATCGCCCATCTTCTGCCCAAACCGTGCGGCAGGCATGGCATAGGGGGCGCGGCTCATGCTCTCGGCCCCTCCCACCAGCGCATAATCGGCATCTTTCAACGCCAGCGCCTGCGCCCCCGAGACGATCGCCTGCACACCCGAGCCGCAGAGCCGGTTGACATTCATCGCAGGTGCGGAATCGGGCACCCCGGCCCCCATCGCGGCGCGGCGCGAGAGATACATGTCGGCGGGCTCGGTCGCGATGACCGTGCCGAAGACCGTCGTCCCGATCTGCTCGGGCGCCAGTTTCGCGCGGGTGATGGCTTCCTGCGCCACGAGCCGCGCCAGTTCGATTCCGGGCACGCCCGCGAGCGAACCTCCGAATGTTCCGATGGCCGTCCGCGCGCCGCCGAGTATGACAATATCATCCATGCCTGTTCCTCCTGAGTCGGGCGCAGTCTAGGACGCCGCGCACAATCAATCCAGCAAGATGCGACGTCCCGCTCCGCGATCTGTGCCGGGGTGGATACGGAACGCAAGGCAGCAGCGCATCCGATCCGTAGCTTGCAGCGCAGGGCGGCCAGCGTTCTGCCTGCAGCCGAGTCCCCGGGCGCCCCGTCGGTGCACGAGAGGCGCCAGCATCAGGCTGCTGTCGCGAGTCCGGATTGCACGCATCAAGGAACCCTGCACGCATCCGGTTCAGCCTGCCTGCACCCTGCCGCGATGCGTCACGCACCATCGGCACAGGGGCAGGATTGCATGACGCGGTCCGAGCACACTCCAGGGCAACAGCGGCGGGCTCCTTGCTCGGGAGGTCGCATTGCAGGGGCGAGCGCCGTCATGATCGGGGCGCGCAACGCGCGGCACGCATGCCTGTGTCCCGTCACGATGGACACCGGATGCCCACGGGGCATCAGGCCGCCACGCCGCGACGGCGACAAGGCCGCGCTCAGCCGCGCTTGCGCTTGAGCTTCTTGCGGCCCTTCGCACTGGCGTGGCCCGCGCGCGATGCGGCCCGGCGCGGCCCGCCCTTGCCGCGCCCTGCGCCGGTGCGGTGCGGTGCCTCGCCCTCGACTTCCAGAAGTTCCAGCGCAAGACCGCCCGTCACAGGCTCGGCCTCTGCCAGTTTCACCCGCACGCGCTGCCCCAGCCCGATGCGGAAACCGGTGCGCGTGCCCTCCAGAACCTGTGCCTCGGCGTCATGGCGAAAATACTCGTCGCCCAGCGCGCGGATGGGCACCAGCCCGTCCGCCCCTGTCTCGTCGAGTTTCACGAACACACCGAAGCGCGCCACACCCGAGACACGGCCCTCGAACTCTGCCCCGACCCGCTCGGCCAGATAGGCCGCAAGGTAACGGTCGGCCGTATCGCGCTCGGCCGCCATCGAGCGCCGCTCGGCCTCGGAAATCAGCTTTGCAGTCTCTTCCAGATGCTCGATATCCCAGGGGCCAAGCCCGCCCTCGCCCCAGCCATGTACACTGATCAGCGCCCGATGCACGATCAGGTCGGCATAACGCCGGATCGGCGAGGTGAAATGCGCATACTCGCGCAAGGCAAGCCCGAAATGGCCGAAATTCTGAGGCGCGTAATACGCTTGCGTCATCGAGCGCAAGGTGGCCATGTTGATCAGCTCGTCAAACTCGGTGCCCTGGGCCTGCGCCAGCAACTGGTTGAAATGCCGTGTCTGAAGCACCTGCCCCTTGGCCAGCACGAAGCCCGATTCGCGTGCCAGTTCGCGCAGGGCTTCCAGCTTCTCGGGGCCGGGTTCTTCATGGACGCGATAGAGCAGCGCCGAGCCCTTCTCGCGCAGTGTCTCGGCAGCCGCGACATTGGCCAACACCATGCATTCCTCGACCAGCCGGTGCGCGTCGAACCGCTCCTTGAAGGCGACCGAGGTCACCCGGCCCTCTTCCGACAGGACGATCTGGCGCTCGGGCAGGTCCAGCTCAAGCGGCTGGCGCCGGGCGCGGGCCGTCCTGAGCGCCCGGTAGGCACCGAACAGCGCCGCGAGACCAGAGGCCAGCGGTTCGGTCACATCGTCGTGCCGGCCCTCGTCGGTGGCCTGCGCCTGCTCATAGGTCAGCGAGGCCACCGAGCGCATCATCGCGCGGCAGAACGCATGGTCACGCTTGGTGCCATCGGCACTGATGACCATGCGCAGAGCGATACAGGGCCGGTCCACCCCTTCATGCAGCGAGCAAAGGTCGCCCGACAGGATATCAGGCAGCATCGGCACCACACGATCGGGGAAGTAGGTGGAATTGCCCCGCCTGCGCGCCTCGCGGTCAAGTTCCGAGCCGGGTAAGACATAGGCGGCGACATCGGCAATCGCGACCCACAGGATATGGCCGCCGGGATTTTCCTCGTCAGTGTCGGGCGCAGCACAGATTGCATCGTCATGGTCGCGCGCATCCCAGGGGTCGATGGTCATCAGCGGCAGGTCGCGCAGGTCGCGCCGAGTCCCCAATGGCAGAGCTTCGGCGCGGTCGGCCTCGGCCAGAACGGCCTCGGGGAAACTGTCGCGGATCCCGTGCTGATGGATGGCGATGAGCGAGACCGCCTTTGGAGCACCGGGGTCGCCCAGCCGCTCGACCACCCTGGCCCGGACGGGGCCGAACCGGCCCTTGGACTGCGGTTCGGCATGAACGAGTTCGCCATCCTCGGCCCCGCCGGTGTCGCTGACCAGCCAGAAGCGGTCAGACCCCTTGTCAATGGGCACGATCCGGCCACCTTGCGCTTCGCGCCGGAAAACCCCGAGGATGCGCTGCGGCCCCTCTCCCAGTTTGCGGATGATGCGGGCGAGATAGTCGTAATCCGGCCCGCGCACGGGCGCGAGCTTTGCCAGCACCCTGTCCCCTTCGCCCAGGGCGGGGTCTCCCGGCTGCGTGCTGATATGGACACGGGGCGCAATCCCCTCGCCACGCCACTCGACCGGACGGGCAAAGAGGTCTCCTTCGGAATCAGGCGCCAGCACTTCCAGCACGGTCACCGGCGGCAGCTTGCCGCCCGCCCGCGGGCGGTGGCGGGGGAGTGTGCCTTCGGCCTGCAACTCGCGCAGCATCGCCTTGAGATCGATTCTCGCGCCCCCCTTTATACCGAAGGCGCGCGCGATATCGCGCTTGGTCGCGGCCGGGTTCTCGGCCAGCCAGTCGCGCAGTTCCCTGAGGCTGGGAAGCTGCGTCATGCCCGCGCTGCCTTCCGCCACACGAGGTCCGTGCCGGAATCGCAAGGCAGGGACATGGTCCCTGCCACGGGTGTCTGAGTGGGGCGAGGCTGGCACGGGCCGGGAAAGATGGGCGACATGCGTGCAGACCTAGCACGCCATTTCGATGTCGTCACGGGCCATTCTTGAGCAGTCGTAACGCCGCAACCGCGTGACCAGGGCCTCTGCGATGCCACCATGACGCGCCCCATGATCGCCAAAGCGCCCTTCGCGGCAGACGCAGGAGGCGCGGTTGCGACCAGCCCCCTCAGAGCGTGCGCACCATGTCCCGATGCGGGATGCCTGCGTCCAGATATTCCGGACCTTCGACCTTGAAGCCAAGCCCATCGTAGAAGCCGATGGCATGGGTCTGTGACCCCAGCCGCGCCCGCACCACGCCGGGACAGTCGCGCAGCACCTCGAGCGCGGCCTCGATCAGCGCGGTCCCTATCCCCTGCCGGCGCAGCGCACGGAGCACGCAGACCCTGCCGATCTTGGCGGTCTCGCCCGCGATCAGCAGCCGCGCGCAGCCCACGGGCACCCCCTCGATCGTGGCCAGCAGATGCAGCGCCTGCGCGTCGCGCCCGTCGAGTTCCTCGGCCTCGGGCACTTGCTGTTCCTCGATGAAGACCACCCGGCGCAGGGCCTGACAGCTTTCGATGTCCTCGGTCAGCCCGATGCGCGGGCTCATGCGAAATACTCCCGCAGCACGCGGCGATAGACCGCCTTCAACTGATGGATCTGATCGATCTCGGCGTATTCATCGACCTGATGCATCGAGGTTCCGACCAGACCGAATTCGACCACAGGACAGTGATCCTTGACAAAGCGCGCATCCGACGTGCCGCCCGAGGTCGAGAGCCGGGGCACGACACCGCATTCCCCGGTGACCGCGCGCGCTACCAGTTCCGACAGCGGCCCGGGTGGTGTCAGGAAACTCTCTCCCGAGACATGCACCCCCACCTCCATCACGACGCCTGTCGCAGCGGCAATCTCTGCCGCTTGCGCCTTCAGCCAGTCGGTCAGCGATGCCCCCGAATGCAGGTCATTGAAACGGATGTTCAGCACCGCGCGGGCTTTCGCCGGGATAACGTTCGAGGCCGGGTTTCCGACATCGACCGACGTCAGCGCCAGTGTCGAGGGATCGAAATGCGCGCTGCCCTGGTCCAGCTCATGGCGGGCCAGGCGGTCAAGCAGTCGCACCAGCGCCGGCAGCGGGTTGAGCGCCTTGTGCGGATAGGCCGAGTGGCCCTGTCGCCCGCGTGCGGTAATGGACGCGGTCATCGATCCGCGCCGTCCGATCTTGATCATCTCGCCCATCGTCTCGGGGCAGGTCGGCTCGCCCACGATACAGGCCGACATGACCTCGCCCTGCGCGCGCATCCACTCGAGGATCGCGATGGTCCCGTCCTGCCCCGGCCCTTCCTCGTCACCGGTGATCGCAAGCATCACCGCTCCATCCGGCGGGGTCTCACGGACGAAATCCACGGCGGCCGCAACAAAGGCCGCCACGCCCGATTTCATGTCGCAGGCTCCGCGTCCCCATATGCGGCCCCCCGCGACCGTCCCGCCAAACGGCGCGCGGGTCCAGTCATCGGGGTTGCCCAGCGGCACGACATCGGTATGGCCATTGAACCCGAAGCTCCTCGGGTGCCCCTGCGGCCCCCAGCGCGCAAAGAGATTCGGCGTCTCGCCCCGATCGACCCGCACGCAGTCGAACCCGGCCCCGGACAGAACCCGCTCCAGCAGTTGCAGCGCACCACCTTCTGCCGGCGTCACCGAGGGACAGCGGATGAGCTCGGCCGTGAGAGCAACCGGACAGAGCGGGTCAGTCATCCTCGGCCTCGTCGGTGAAAAATGTCTTCTGCGCCACGATCACGGCATTCTCATGCGCGGCGCGCGCCATCAGGTCGCGCTCTTCCTCGGGGACGTGATCGCCTGCTTTCAGGCGCTCCTGCAGGGTGCCATAGCTCGTGACATCAAGCGGCCGCACACCTGCGGTCTTGAGCACGGCAACCGTTTCGCGCACGGCCTCGGCCTCGTTCGCGCCTGCGGCATAGATCAGCAGCGCCGCGCCCGTGGCCCCTTCGGGCAGATCATCCTCGGGGCTGCGCCCAAGTTCGACCAGCAGCGTATAGACCTCGGGGGCGGCTGAGGTGTCATTCGCTTTCTTTGCCATGATGCGGTCCTTTCCCCCTTTCACCTGTCAGGAAAGCGCGCGCAGGGCAAGCCCCGCCATCCGCTGGCCCCATTCGGCATAAAGCGGGGCGCCGGGATGAAACCCGTCGCGCGCCAATAGCCCCGGGCGTGGCGTCATGTCGAAAGGGACATGCTCTGCGCCCTCGGCGGCGCAGGTCGCACGCAGCGTTGCGTCAAGCAATGTCGCGCGGCGCCCCAGATGGCTGCGCCAGGGATCGGGAAACGCCGGGAAAAGCCCAAGAGGCGGCACTGCCGAGACAAGGATCGCCCGCGCGCCATGCACCTCGCGCAACGCGCGCATGAGCGTCTCCTGCGCGCGGGCGAAACGGCACGCGCGTGTCTCGCGCAGAACGTCATTGACTCCCAGCGCCAGCACCGCCACGTCGCATTCCCCCGTCCCCTGTAACATCCTGACTGCGCGTGCCGAGGTCAGCCCCGATCGCGCGCGCAACACCCACTGTACCTGGCGATGCGCGGTCAGATGCATCAGCATCTGGCCGATCAGCGCCTGATCCTGATGCGCCACCCCGACCCCTGCCGCCGAGGAATCGCCCAGCACCAGAAGCCGCAGCGTCTTCCCCTGCCCCACGCACCCTGAACGCGGGCCCGTCGCCTCGGGCAGACGCTCGGTGCGGGCAATCGTGAGCGCGGCCTGTGCAAGATAGATGGGCGCGCGCAGCAGGGACGAGTCGACATGCGGCATGCGGATACAATGCCCTCTCCTCTGCGCGCTGTCATCTCGGTCCGGCCGGCAGGGCTGGCCCCTTCGGCAAGGTTTCGCTAAAGCTGGGCCAGAGACAGGAGCAGGCGAGATGGCGCACAGCATTTCAGAACTGGCACAGGGGCTCGGGCTGGACTGGGCAGGCGATGGCAGCCTGCGCATCACCCATGCCGCCGAGCCCGCGCAGGCTGGGCCCGACGCGCTGGCGTTGTCGATGGACCCGAAATATGCCGAGGGGCTTGGCCACGGACGGGCACAGGCGGCTGTGCTCTGGGCCGGTGCCGACTGGCAGGGGCTGGGGCTCAGGGCGGCGATCTTTGCGCCCCGTCCCCGCTGGGCAATGGCAGGCATCTGCGAGCGGCTCGATCCGGGATATGATTTCGGTGACGGCATCCACCCGCAGGCCATCATCCACCCTGACGCCGCGATTGCCGAGGGCGCCAGGATAGGCCCTTTCAGCTTTATCGGGGCGCGCACTAGGATCGGCCCGGATGCCCGGATCGCACCGAATGTCACCGTGGCCGAGGATGTCGTCATCGGCACGGATGTCATCCTGCACGCTGGCGCGCGCATCGGCGCGCGCTGCGTCATCGGCGACCGGTTCATCGCCCAGCCCAATTCGGTCGTGGGGGGCTGCGGCTTCAGCTTCGTCACGCCAGAGCCATCTGGCGCCGAGGACGTGCGCGCCACGCTCTCGGGCGAGCGACGGTTCCGCGCGCAGAAATGGCAGCGCATCCAGTCGCTGGGGGCCGTCCGGATCGGGGATGACGTGGAGCTGGGCTCCAACAGCTCGATTGACCGGGGCACGATCCGCGACACCGTGATCGGCTCGGGGACGAAGATCGATTCGGTCTGCCAGATCGGGCATAATGTGGCCGTGGGCGAGGATTGCCTGCTGTGCGGCATGGTCGGAATCGCAGGCTCTGCGCGGATCGGGAACCGTGTAGTCCTGGGGGGCAAGGTCGGGGTGAGCGACAATATCTTCATCGGGGATGATGTCGTCGTGGGCGGCGGCGGGCGCATCTATACCAATGTCCCGTCAGGCCGCGCGATGCTGGGCGACCCGGCCACGAAACTGGAAACACAGCTCGAGATCCGCAAGGCGCTGCGCCGTCTGCCGCGCCTTGCCGCACAGGTCGCGCGCCTGCATTCGGCCGTGTTTGCGGACAAGACGGGAAAGTCGGAATGAGCCTTGCCGATGAGGGTCGGGCGCCTATCTGCCCGGGGTCGGACAGTAAGGAACATGCAGGATGGACGGGGCAGGCATGAGCGATCAGAGTTTCATTCCCGATGCAGCGCATGAACGCGATTTTCGCGATGCGCTGGGACGGTTCGCAACCGGCGTGACGGTGATCACGACGCAGAGCGCACAGGGGCCGCTCGGGATCACGGCAAACAGCTTTGCCGCGCTCTCGCTTGACCCGCCGCTGGTGATGTGGGCGCCGGGCCGGTTCTCGCGCCGCTTTGCGGCTTTCGAGCAGGCCGAGCATTTCGCCATCCACGTCCTCGCCGGAGACCAGCTCCCGCTGGCGCGGCATTTCGCGGTGGACGGGACGGATTTCAACCTCGAGGGTGTGCGCAGTGGCGAGGGCGGCACGCCGCTGCTGCCAGGCTGTCTTGCCCGGTTCGAATGTCGCCGTCACGCGGTCCATCCCGGTGGCGACCATGCGATCGTGGTAGGCGAGGTGCTGCGGGTCCGGACCCGTGCGGGCGCGGCGCTCAGCTTCTTTGCCGGGCAATATGGAAGCCTCGATGCCGCCTGACCGCCCGCTTGTGGTGGTGCTGGGCGCCACGGGCACGATCGGGCGCGCGACCTGCGCCGAATTGCTGGCACGCGGCAAGCGCGTGACATGCCTGCTCAGGGCGCCGGCGCAGGCGGGCGTCCTGCCCGATGGGGTCGAGACACGCCTTGCCGACCTGGCCGACAGCACCGGGCTTGCGCGGATTCTGGCCGGGCTTGGCCCGCCGGAGGCGGTAATCTCCTGCATGGCGTCGCGCTCGGGGCGTCCGCGCGATGCCTGGGCGGTGGATCATGCCGCCCATATGGTCGCGCTGGAAGCGGCACAGTCCGCTGGCGCGGGGCAGTTCGTGCTGCTCTCGGCCATCTGCGTGCAGAAACCGCTGCTGGAGTTCCAGCGCGCGAAACTGGCCTTCGAGGCCGCGCTGCAGGCGTCCGGCATGGCCTGGTCGATCGTTCGCCCGACTGCATTCTTCAAGTCTCTTTCCGGCCAGGTTGCGCGGGTGCAGGCCGGCAGGCCCTTCCTCGTCTTCGGCGACGGCACACGCACCGCCTGCAAGCCGATCAGCGACCGCGACCTCGCATGCTATCTTGTGGACTGCATCGGCGCGCCCGAGCGGACTGGCCACATCCTTCCCATTGGCGGGCCGGGGCCTGCATTGACTCCGCGCGCACAGGGCGAGATGCTTTTCGACCTGCTGGGCAGACCGGCACGCTTCAAGCATGTGCCGGTGGCGCTTATGGATGCGATCGTGGCGGGGCTGGGGCTTGCAGGCCGCGTGAACGGACGGATGGCCGAGAAGGCCGAATTCGCCAGGATCGGACGGTATTACGCAACCGAATCCATGCTGGTCTGGGACGCCAAGTCAGGGCGCTACGATGCCGATGCAACACCGGAATTCGGGCAGGACAGCCTGCGGGACCATTATGCGGCCATGATCCGGGGCGACCTGCGCGCCGATCTGGGCGATCATGCGCTGTTCTGAGGGGCGCGGGGGCTTTGCCCCCGCGCCTGTTCACAGTCACTGACCCGGTGGCGTTTCAGACGAAAGAGACCCGACCCGCGTCATGACCGAAAGCAGCGCGCGCGGCTTTCGTCCTCTGGTCCGGTCAAAGGCGTCGCCATCGGCCTGCGGGGAGCCACCGGGCCGGAAGCAACGCCTCCGACCCGGCGAAGTCGTCTCCTTCGGCGCGAAACCCCGGCTCAGAATGCCGGCTGGGTCTGTCTGCGCCGCTGCAACAGGATCACCCCGAGAAGCAGCAGCAGCGCCGGGATATAGAACAGCTGTTCGGGCATCCGCTCTGCGGGGCGCAGCACGGCCACCAGTTCGACCTGCTCGCGCCCGTAGAAGTCGAAATCCCCCAGCGCGGACTGGAACGGAGATCCGAACATCGGTTCATCCAGCACCATGCGGTCACCATCGGGCATCAGAAACAGTCCGGTAGCGGCCAGCCGCTGCGCCGGCGGGGTGTCGTCGATATCAATCACCATCGTCAGGCTTCGGGGCTGGCCAGTGTTGAAATCGGGACCAAGGACCTCGATACGAAGCTGATCGCCGTCTGCGGCACTGGTCAGGATCTCTTCGAACTGGGTGCCTGCCATACGCTCGAATTCGGGCTGGATCCGGTCCAGCCAGAAATTCGGCACGAACATGGTGAATGCCACAAGCAGCAGGGCTGCGGATTCATGCAGCTTCGAACGGGCAAGGAAATAGCCCTGCGTCGCCGCCGCAAAGAGCAGCATGGCAAAGGTCGCCACGACGAAGATGAACGCCGCCTGCGCAAGCCCTGCGGCTGTCCCCAGATCGACACCATAGAGGATCAGTGTCGGATTGTAGATGAACAGGAACGGCAGCGCGAGCGTGCGAAGGCTGTAGAAGAAGGCCTGGAACCCCGTCCGGATCGGGTCACCGCCAGATACGGCAGATGCCGCGAAACTTGCCAGCCCCACGGGGGGCGTCACATCGGCCATGAGCCCGAAATAGAACACGAAGAGATGCGCTGCGATCAGGGGTACGATCAACCCTTCCTGAGCGCCCAGGCTAACCACCACGGTCGCCATCAGTGACGACACCACGATGTAATTTGCCGTGGTCGGCAGCCCGAGACCAAGGATCAGCGAGAACAGCCCCACCAGCACCAGCATCAGGAACAGGTTGCCCAGTGCCAGCATCTCGACCAGACCGGCCAGTTCGGTGCCTATTGGCGTGCGCGTCACCGTGGCGACAATGATCCCGGCAGCCCCTGTGGCGACTGCAATGCCGATCATGTTGCGCGCCCCCGCGATCATGCCATCAACCAGATCGCTGACACCCCGGCGCAACTCGCTGACAACATTGCCCTCACCGCGCAGCAGCGCCTTGATCGGGCGTTGGGTCAGGATGATGAACAGCATGGTCATAACGGCGAAATAGGCCGATTTCGCAGGCGATTGCCTTTCGACCATCAGGAACCAGATCAGCACCACGATGGGCAGCAGGTAATGCAGCCCGGTCGGGAAGACCTCGCGCATCACCGGCAGCCTGATCTCCTTGGAATTGGGGTCGTCCAGGTCCAGTTCGGGGCGGCCGGACGCTACCCAGAGGCAGAAAAGATAGATCGCCAGCACCGCGAGCAGGATCACCGGCTCGGAAATCGCCGGTGCCACGTCGCGCAGGAAGCCGATGCCTGCGATGGCACCATAGAACGCGGCCCCTGTGACAACGAATCCGACGGCCGTCTTCCAGAACATCGTCAGCAGACTGGCCCCCTCGCCAAGCGCAGGAATGCCGTTCTTCAGTGCCTCGAGATGGACGATATAGACCAGCGCGATATAGCTGATGACTGCCGGGATGAAGGCGTGCTTGATCACCTCGATATAGGAGATCCCCACGAACTCGACCATCAGGAAGGCCGCAGCCCCCATGACCGGCGGCATGATCTGGCCATTGACGGAAGAAGACACCTCGACCGCGCCCGCCTTTTCGGATGTAAAGCCCACGCGCTTCATCAGCGGAATCGTGAAGGTGCCGGTCGTGACCACATTGGCGATGGAAGAGCCGGATATCAGCCCCGTCGCGCCAGAGCCCACAACGGCCGCCTTGGCGGGCCCGCCGCGCAGATGGCCGAGGCCCGCGAAGGCAAGCTTGATGAAGTAATTGCCTGCGCCGGCCTTGTCGAGAAGCGCGCCGAACAGCACGAACAGGAATACGAAGGCTGTCGAGACCCCGAGCGGGATGCCGAACACCCCTTCGGTGGACAGCCACTGCGTGTTGATGATCCCGTTGAAGCTGCGCCCCTCATGGGCGATCAGATCGGGGATCAGCCAACCTTGTCCGAAATAGGAATAGGCCAGAAAGATGCTGCCGACGATGGTCAGCGCAGGCCCCAGCGCGCGGCGCGAGGCTTCGAGCAGCAACACCAGGCCGATGGTGCCGACGATGATCTGCGGATGGATTGTCGGCCCGATCAGTCCTTCAAAACTGCTCAGGACGGGGATATCGGCCGTTTGCACCTGAATGAGCCGACCCTGGCGCGCAGTGCCGGAAATCTCCCGCGAGAACCAGAAGACGTAGAAGGCAGTCCCCGCTGCCGTAAGGGCCAGAATCCAGTCATACCAGGGAATGTAGCGACGCGGCGACCGCTTGAAGGCCGGATAGGCAAGAAAGGCAAGGAATAGTGCAAAGGTCAGGTGCATGGGGCGGGTCATGTCCGAACCGATCACCCGCACATAGGGGATGTGCTGCGCCCACTGGAACTGCAGATCCGCAATCCAGATCTGGAACGCCGACCACAGAAAGGCAACCGTCGCGATCAGCAGGGCAACGCCACGGTTGTCAGGATTGCGACCGCCGGAATCGGTGCTGGCGACCAGATCCTGAAGCTCATCATCCGAAAACTGTCGCCCTTCGGGCTTTTGCGCAGACGCCATGCGGCCATCCCCTGTCGATAGTGCTTTTTGACTTGTTGCCGCGCCACTGCGCGGAAGGTAAGGCGCGGCGCAGGGAACTGCGCCGCGCCACAGGAGTCCAGTCTCAGTCCATCAGACCGGCTTCGCGGAAGTAGCGTGCCGCGCCGTCATGCAGAGGTGCCGACAGACCGTCACCGACCATCTCGGCAGGGTCGAGACTGGCCAGTGCCGGGTGCAGGGCGGTGAACTGGTCGAGGTTCTCGAAGATCGCGCGAACAACCTGATAGGCCACTTCCTCGCTGACAGCATCGGAACTGACAAAGGTCGCACCCACACCGAATGTGGTAACGTCCTCGGCCGTGCCGCGATACATGCCGCCCGGAATGGTCGCCATGCGATAATAGTCGCGCTCTTCGACCAGCGCGCGGATGGCGTCGTTATCGACATTCACGAGCACGGTGTCACAGGCTGTGGTCGCTTCCTGAATGGCACCGGAAGGGTGGCCGACAGTATAGACGATCGCGTCCACATTGTTGTCACACAGTGCCAGCGACTGCTCGGCCGGCGGCAATTCGGTCGCTTGCGCAAACGTGTCGAGCGTCCAGCCCATTGCTTCCATCACGACATCCATGGTGCCGCGCTGGCCCGAGCCGGGGTTGCCGATATTGACACGCTTGCCCGCCAGATCCTCGAAATTGGTGATCCCGGAATCGGCCCGCGCGACGACGGTGAAGGGCTCGGGGTGCAGCGAGAAGACCGCGCGAAGCCCCTCGAAAGGGCCGGTTTCCTCGAATTGCGAGGTGCCGTTGAAGGCGTGGTACTGCCAGTCGGACTGCGCCACGCCGAATTCCAGTTCACCCGAGCGGATGGCATTGAGGTTGAAGATCGACCCGCCGGTGGATTCCACGCCACAGCGGATGCCATGCTCGGCCCGGTCACGGTTGACCAGTCGGCAGATCGCTCCGCCCGCAGGGTAATATACCCCGGTAACACCACCCGTGCCGATCGAGATGAAGGTCTCCTGCGCCATGGCGGTTCCGCCCATCAGCGTGCCAAGGGCAAATAGACCAGTTGCGATTTGCTTGTTCATTGCTTCCTCCATGTTTGAGTGCTGCTCGTCTTCGGCAGCCATTCGGGCGTACTCGCGCAGATCGCAAGACTCCACGCTTCCATCCCATGCCGCAAGTGGACTTCGGAGGCTGGCAGGAGTCAAGCCTCAATGCACGGGCTCGGGGAAAATCACCCAAGGCCATGAACTTGTTATCATATTCTTTCGAGACTCACCAGTCGACGACAAGGTTTCGAAGCGCGTCAGGACGTGTTCAAACCGATTTGAATAACTGTCCGCCGTCGCCGCGATGCAGCACCAAAGCGCATATTACGCACGCAGCCGCGTTTCGGCAATGCCGACATACCAGCTGCATCCGTAGGGAATGATCTCGTCGTTGAAATCATATTCCGGATGGTGCAGCCCTGCCCCCTCGCCCGCGCCAAGCACGATATAGGCGCCGGGGCGCTCTTCCAGCATGTAGGAGAAATCCTCGCCGCCCATGTTGTAGCCCGCCTCAAGACATTGCCCCGAAACCTCGAGCGCAACCTTGCGCGCAATTTCGGTTTCGTCCGGGTGGTTGACCATGACCGGATAGCCTTCCACGAATTCCACCTCGGCGCGTGCGCCGAAACTGGCGGCGATCCCTTCGGCAATCGCGTGCAGACGGGCCTCTGCCAGCTTGCGCAGCCCCGCGTCATGGGTGCGGATGGTGCCGCGCAATTCGACGCGCTGCGGAATGACATTGAAGGCCGTGCTCTCGGTGCGCACCCCGCAGATGGACAGCACGATATTCTGCGTAGGGTCGGCATTGCGGCTGGCAACGGTCTGAAGCACAAGGATGATCTGGCTTGCAGTGACCACCGGATCCACTGTCTGCTCGGGGCGGGCCGCATGGCCGCCCTTGCCCTCGACAATCAGGCGGAACTCGTCACAGGCGGCATAGAAGGCCCCGGCACGGATATTGAACTCGCCCAGCGGATGGCCCGGGCGGTTATGCATCCCGTAGACCTCCTGAATACCGAAACGTTCCATCAGGCCAGCGTCGATCATGACCTTGGCCCCGGCGCCGCCTTCTTCGGCAGGCTGGAAGATCACCGCCACCGTACCATCGAAACTGCGCGTCTCGCACAGATACTGTGCCGCCCCCAGAAGCATGGCGGTATGGCCGTCATGGCCACAGGCATGCATCTTGCCATGGTGGATCGAGGCATAGGGCTTGCCGGTGGCCTCGTGGATAGGCAAGGCATCCATGTCGGCGCGCAAACCGACCACGCGCCCGGAACTCCGGGCGCGCCCGTGGATCAGCCCGACCACGCCGGTGACGCCAATCCCTTCCACCACCTCGTCACAGCCGAATGCACGCAACTTTTCAGCCACGATCTGGGCCGTGCGGTGACATTCGAAGCGCAATTCGGGGTGCGCGTGGAAATCCTGCCTCCAGGCAGCGATCTCGGGCAGCATTTCGGAAAATCGGTTGCGGATGGGCATGTTGCCTCTGAGCGGATGACGGGCTCACCAATACCTAGACCCGCGCGGGGCTGACAGCAAGAGGGCGCGCCCTCAATCCTCGAACAACTCCGATTGCCCGGGAGCCGCGCCCTCATCATCATCGTCACCGGCCTGCCCCGGCAATGGCCGGCTGTCCAGCAGCCCGGCCTCGCGCAATTCCTTCAGTCCAGGCAGGTCGCGCGCGCTTTCCAGTCCGAAATGATCAAGGAATTCCTCGGTTACCACAAAGGTTACAGGCCGACCCGGAGTCATCCGCCGCCGCCCGAGACGGATCCAGTCCAGTTCCAGCAACTGGTCGATCGTCCCGCGCGACACGGCAACGCCGCGGATCTCCTCGATTTCCGCGCGGGTGACAGGCTGGTGATAGGCGACAATCGCCAGGGTCTCGATAGCGGCACGTGACAGCTTGCGGGTCTCCACCCGTTCGTTCTGCATCAGCCACCCCAGATCAGGCGCCGTGCGCAGGGCATAGCCATCACCCACCCGCACCAGACTGACCCCCCGCCCCGCGTAACGCGACCGCAGATGCGCCAGCGCCTCGGCCGCATCGCATCCCTGCGGCAGTCGCTCGCTGATCCGGGCCAGGCTCAGCGGTTCCGCACAGGCAAAGAGGATCGCCTCGACCATGCGCTCCTGCTCGGCCATGGGGGGGGCGGCAAACAGGCCGGGCTCCGTGTCCGGCCCGTCGGTCTGATCGGTCTGCGCGGTCATCTGCCCCCGGTCATCTGTCATCTGGCAAGTGCGCTCCGGTTGCGGCTTGATCCACGCCATCCCGGCGCCGCCGCAACTGTAGCGGCGCGAAGCTCTCGGTCTGGCGCAACTCGAGTGCACCCTGCTTGGCCAGTTCCAGCGAGGCCGCGAAGGTCGAGGCCATCGCCGAGCGCTTCCGCTTCGCAGCCCCGCGCCAGCCTTCGGGCAGATAGGCCTGCAACGCGGTCCAGTCGTTCGCCACGGGCACAAGGGTCGAGAGTCGCTCGAGCGCGGCCTCATAGGGGTAGATGTCCGAGCGGTCAAAGGCATAGGGGCGGAACTCGTCGCGCGTGCGCAGCCGCGCATAGGCGCGCATCAGGTCCAGAAGCGAGGCCTCGAATTGCAGCTTGCGCGAGACGGCCAGCGCCGTTGGCTGGCCGCACGCGAAGAAATCGCGCCCCTTCTGATCGCGCCCCATCAGCCGCGCAGCAGCCTCGCGCATGGCCTGCAGGCGTTCGAGTTGCCAGGCCAGATGCGCGGCCAGCTCCTCGCCCGAGGGGCCCTCCTCGCCCGGCTCGGGGGGCAGCAGCAGGCGCGATTTCAGATAGGCGAGCCAGGCCGCCATCACCAAATAATCGGCGGCCAGTTCGATGCGCAGCGTACGCGCCTGTTCGACGAAGCCCAGATATTGCTCGGCCAGTTGCAGCACCGATATGCGCCGCAGATCGACCTTCTGCGTGCGCGAAAGCGTCAGCAGCAGGTCGAGCGGCCCCTCGAACCCCTCGACATCGACAATCAGCGCCTCGGCCGCTCGGCGGGCGCTGATCTCGGCCTTGCTGTCCCAGTCATCCTGCATGACATGCCTCTTTCGCGCTGCAGTCTAGGCCAGCAGGGCACATCCTGTCCATTACTGCGCGTCCAGCGACCGTTCCCACTCGCGCAACCGCGCCACATAGCGCGCCAGCGTGTCGATCTCGAGGTTCACCCGGTCGCCCAGCGCCACATCGCCCCATGTGGTGACGCTGCGCGTGTGCGGTATCAGGTTGATGCCGAATTCCGCCCCCTCGACCTCGTTCACGGTCAGCGAGGTGCCGTTGAGCGCGACCGACCCTTTCGGCGCAATGAACCCCGCCAGCCCCACGGGGGCGCGGAATCGGACGCGCAGGCTGTCGCCTTCGGCGGAAAGACCCACGATCTCGGCCACGCCATCGACATGGCCCGAGACGATATGCCCACCCAGTTCGTCCCCGAGCCGCAACGCGCGTTCCAGATTGACCCGCCGCCCCGCGGTCCAGTCGCCCAGATTGGTCTTCGCCACCGTCTCGGCCGAGACCTGCACATCATACCAGTCCGGCCCCAACGCAACGACAGTCAGGCAGACACCGTCCGAGGCAATCGAGGCCCCAATATCGATGCTGCTGGTGTCATAGCCGGTTGCGATACGCACGCGCAGGTCGCCCGCCTGTTCGAGCGCGCGCACCTCGCCGATATCTGTTATGATCCCTGTGAACATTCCTGCTCCCATGACAGCCGTGCCGGTGATGAAACCCCGGCAGCGGGCCAGACGTAGCTTCTGCGGCCACCCTTGGCAAGCGGGCCATAGTTTGACCGCATTTGTTAACCATAATGCTGCGCAAAGACAGAAGATTTGTTAAGACAAACGCAAAAGAGCAGGATTATGCTCGACTAGAGCAGTCAAGGGCAACAAGAGATGCGCGTAATCGGCGACGACAGACGCTTCCTGTTCCTGCAGGGGCCGCACGGGTGGTTCTTCAACCGCCTGGCGAAGATGCTCCGCGCCAGCGGCGCGAAGGTCTGGCGCGTGGGCTTCAATCGCGGCGATGCTGTCTTCTGGCGCGACAAGGCGCATTACATCCCCTTCACCGAACCTCGCGAGGGATGGGCGGAGTTCTTTCGCGCCTGTGTGGCGCGCCACCAGATAACCGATATTGCGCTTTACGGCGATGTCCGCCCCATCCATGCCGAGGCCATCGAGATAGCGCGCGAGATGGGGCTGACCATCCACGTCTTCGAAGAAGGCTATCTGCGTCCCTACTGGATCACCTATGAACGCGACGGCGCCAACGGAAATTCGGCGCTGATGGATCTGAGCCTGCGCGAAATGCGCAAGGCGCTGAAGAAATGCGATCTGGAACTGCCGGATCCGCCCGCACACTGGGGCGACATGCGCCAGCATATCTTCTATGGCGCGATCTATCATTTCTGCGTCATGGCGCTGAACCGGCGCTATCGCAATTTCCAGCCCCATCGCGACCTGAGCGTGGCACAGGAATTCAGGCTTTACCTGAAGCGGTTGTGGCTGATGCCGCTGCATTCGCTGGAGCGAAGGATCGCGACCTGGCGGGTACGCAATGGCGGCTTTCCCTATCATCTGGTGCTGCTGCAGTTGGAACATGATTCCAGTTTCCGCGCGCACAGTCCGTTTTCAAGCCAGACCGAGTTTCTGGAACAGGTCTTCGCCGGGTTCGCCAAGGGTGCTCCACGGCATCATCATCTGGTCATCAAGGCCCACCCGCTCGAGGACGGGCGCGCGCCCCTGCGCCAGACCATCCGCGCCCTGATCGCACAGCACGGGCTGAAAGGCCGCGTGCATTTCCTGCGCGGCGGCAAACTCGCGCAACTGCTCAACCATGCGCGCTCGGCCGTGACCGTCAATTCCACTGCCGCACAGCAGGTGCTCTGGCGCGGGATGCCCCTCAAGGCTTTCGGCCGCGCCGTCTATGACAAGCCCGAATTCGTCTCCAAGCAGCCGATCGAGACTTTTTTTGCCAAACCCTCGCGACCGGATGCCCGCGCCTACCGCGATTACCGCCACTTCCTTCTGGAAACCTCGCAAGTGCCCGGCGGATACTATTCATTGGGCGGCAGGCGCCAGCTCATGCGACATCTAGTGGACATGATGCTCGCAAGACACGACCCCTACACCGCGCTCATCTGCGGTGACGCGGCACCACGGCAACAGTTACGCATGGTGCGCTAGACGCTAAACCATTTCAGAGCTTGGCGTTTTCGGCTGTTGCCTGTATGATTGCGTAAAAATCAGAGGCTGATCCTTATTCAGGAGCCCGAGCAGTGATCGCGAAAACAATTCTGATGGGCCGCCGCATGGCCCTGATCGGTGCTATTGCAGCGCTTGCCTCCTGTGCGGTGTCGCGCGATGGCCCCACCAAGAAGGAAATCTTCGAAGGGTCCGTGCATCGCTCAGGCGATGCGCATATTATTCTTGTCACCAAGCGCGTGAGTCACGCCGCCAACCGTCCGGAAACCCTGGGCTTTTCTCACGCCTTGCGCTCGGGTGCGCTGATGGGGGGCGATACGATCCGCCCTGGCGACGTGATCCGCCTCAATGTCTACGAGAATGTGCCCGAGGGTCTGCTCGCCCCTTCTGCCACCAATAACGCGATCATCGAGGAGTTGCAGGTCGATGACGCAGGCTTCATCTTTGTACCCTATGCCGGGCGCATCCGTGCCGCCGGCCAGACCCCCGATGCGCTGCGCCGCATCCTGACCCGGTCGCTCGACGAACAGACCCCTGACCCGCAGGTCATCGTCGCACGGGCCCAGGGTGATGGCGCCACCGTGTCGGTCACCGGCGGGGTCAATTCCCAGGGTGTCTATCCCATCACCCGAGCCACCAACAGGCTGAGCGCCATGATCGCCAATGCCGGCGGTATCGGCATCCCGCTCGACACCGCGCAGGTGCTGGTGACACGCGGCGGGCGTCAGGACAGCGCCTGGCTACAGGACATCTATTCCCACCCCTCGCTTGACATCGCCCTGCGCGGAGGCGACCGCATTCTCGTGCGCCAGGACCAGCGTGCCTTCAGCGTTCTGGGCGCGACCGGCTCGGCCAGTCGCATGACCTTCGATACCCGCGACATCTCGGCCATCGACGCTCTGGCCATGGTGGGTGGGCTGGACCCGCTGCGCGCGGACCCCACCGGCGTGTTCATCTTCCGCGATGAGGTGCCCGAAGTGGCCACCGAAATCCTCGGCATCGGCCAGTTCGTCACCGATGTGCGCTTTGTCTATGTGCTGGACCTGACCGCGCCGACCGGCATGTTCAATGCCCGCGATTTCAAGATCCGCGACGGCGACACGATCTTCGTGACCGAATCGCCCTCGGTGCTCTGGGCACGCCAGATCTCGGCGCTGACCGGATCTCTGACCGCAGCAGGTGCCATCCGGCGCTTCGGCGACACTAACTGACGCCATGACGGGCCCTGACCGCGGACCCGTCCATGCCTATTCGGGTGGGTTTCTGGGGCCAGGGGCGCAGGCAAGGCGTATCCGGCGCATCATGTCGCTTGCGGGCTATCCGCTCCGTCCGGGCTGGCCCTCGGCAGAAGGGCGGGTCGCCGTCTGGGGCCATGCCCCCCGCGCCCGCCGCGGCGAAGCCGTTGCCCAGCGCAGCGGCGCCGCCCTGCTGCGGATCGAGGATGCCTTTCTGCGCTCGCTGTTTCCTGGCCGGTCTGGCGAGCCCACGCTGGGGCTTCTGATCGACCATCAGGGCATCCATTACGACCCCTCGCGCCCGTCCGATCTTGAAACCCTGCTGGCCTGCCACCCGCTCGACGACCATGCGCTGCTTGAACGCGCGCGACTGGCCATGGCGCGACTCAAATCCGCTGGCCTGAGCAAATACAGCGCCCATGATCCAGACCTTGCGCCGCCCGCGCCGGGCTATGTGCTGATCATCGACCAGGTTCGCGGCGATGCCTCGCTGACGCATGGCGGGCTCGATGGCCCGCTCTCTGCCCATCTCTTCCGCGAGATGCTGGTGCAGGCACAGCTCGACTTTCCCGGCGCACGCATCGTCATCCGCACCCACCCCGAAACCCGCGACGGCCACCGGCACGGCCATTTCGCACCCGATGATGCCAGAACCGAGACCATCACCCTGCTCGACACACCGGTTTCGCCATGGGAATTGCTGGACGGGGCCATCGCGGTCTATACTATCTCCTCGCAACTGGGCTTCGAGGCCATCTATGCCGGTCACCGCCCGCGCGTCTTCGGACTGCCCTTTTATGCCGGATGGGGGCTGACCGACGACCTCACCGCCCATCCGCGCCGCAATCGCAGGCTGAGCCGCGCACAGCTCTTTGCCGCCGCGATGCTGCTCTATCCGCGCTGGTACGACCCCTGCCGCGACCGGCTCTGCACGTTCGAGGAGTTGCTTGACCATTTCGAGTCGCTTACCCGCGCCTGGCGCGAGGATCGCCACGGATATACGGCGCTCGACATGCGGTTGTGGAAGCGCCCGCATCTGCAGGCGTTCTTCGGTCGCTGGCAGCGCCTGCGATTCGCGCGCAGGCCGCGCCCCGACCGCCCGAGCCTTGTCTGGGGTGCGGCTGCCGCACCGGCGCTGGGGCGCACTCTCCGGATCGAGGACGGGTTCCTGCGCTCGCGCGGGCTCGGGGCGGAACTGACTCCGCCGCTGTCGCTGGTGGCCGATGATCTGGGCATCTATTACGACCCCACGCAGCCCTCCCGGCTCGAAGCGCTTGTCGCTGCCCCGTTGCCGCCCGGCGGCGAAGCCCGCGCGGCCGCCCTCATCAAGCGGATCACGCAAGCAAACCTGAGCAAATACAACCTCTCGGGCTCCCTGCCCGCCCTGCCCGAAGGTCACCGCATCCTGGTGCCTGGCCAGGTGGAGGATGATGCCTCGATCCGCCTCGGGGCAGGCACGGTCCGCACCAATCTCGCGCTGCTGTCGGAAACACGCCGCCTGAATCCGGAGGCCGTGATCCTGTTCAAGCCCCACCCGGATGTCGAGGCCGGGCTGCGTCCCGGCGCCATCCCCGAGGCCGAGGCGCTCCGACATTCCGACATGATCCTCCCCCGCAGCGACCCCGCGCTGCTGCTGGCAGAAATCCAGGAGGTCTGGACAATCACTTCCACGCTCGGCTTCGAGGCGCTCCTGCGTGGTCTGCCTGTCACCACGCTCGGGACACCCTTCTATGCCGGCTGGGGGTTGACCCGCGACCTTGTCCCGCAGCCCGCGCGCCGCTCTGCCCGCCCCGGCCTGCCGGGTCTGGCCCATGCAGCACTCATCGCCTATCCGCGCTATCACGACCCGGTCTCGAACCTGCCATGCCCGCCCGAGGTGGCGCTCGATCGCCTCGCCTCGGGCCCTCTCCCGCGTCCGCCGTCACTGCGCCTTCTGGCCAAGCTGCAAGGCGTCTTTGCCAGCCGGGCCTGGCTCTGGCGCTGACACGGTCCTTCATTTCCTGCCAGAAAAACGCGCGGAGGGCCTGCCGCATCGCGGCTGGCGGGGCGGCAGGCCCGGCCAGACAATGAACCCTGACCGAAGGTCTCCGCCTGAAAACCTGTCAGTCGCCGACCAGTCGGCTGACCACGATGGTTACTTCCGGTTTCTTGCCGATTTCTTCCATGACAACCTGACGCACCACTCTGCGCATCCCGTCATTGAGCCGGTCGTCATCGGCCAGCACCTTGTGACCCGCACGGGCGACAAATTCCTCGAGCTCGGCCTCGATGATCTCGTTGAGCGCCTCACCGCTCCGCCCCTCAGCACGCAGGCCCGCAATCTCCGCCCAGGGTGCGCCAAGCGCCTCGTTCTCCTCGTCCAGAATCAGCGTGACAAAGACATGACCGCCGATTGCCATGCGGATCCGGTCACGCACCACCCCGTCCATCGCGCCGATCAGCCGGCTGCCATCCAGATAGACGCGACCTGTCTCGACCTCGTCCACCAGCACCGGGGCATCATCGGTCAGGTCGCAGACCGAGCCATTGGGCACGACCACTGCCCGAAGCCCGCGCGAGAGCGCGAGTTTGGCGTGCTCGCGCAGCATCCGGTGTTCACCATGCATCGGGATCACGATCCCCGGCGAGATCAGATCGTGCATTTCCACCAGATCGGGACGGTTGGCATGTCCCGAGACATGGTAGAGTCTGCCCGCATTGTCGAGCACATCCACCCCCATCTGCGACAGCCCGTTGACCACGCGCCCAACCTCGCGCTCATTGCCCGGGATTGTCATCGACGAGAACAGGAAGGTATCGCCTTCCTTCATCTGCATCCCCATGAAACTGCCCCGCGCAAGCTGCGCCGATGCCGCGCGCCGTTCTCCCTGGCTGCCCGTCACGATCAGCAGCAGGTTTTCGCGGGGAATGTCCCGGGCCGCTTCGGGGCTGACGGTGGACGGGAAATCGCGCAGGATACCTGCCTCGGTGGACACCTGGATCATGCGCAGCATGGCCCGCCCCATCACGCAGACCGAACGACCGGCCTGCTGCGCGGCGTCAGCCAGAGTCTTGAGCCGCGCAACATTCGAGGCAAAGGTCGTCGCCACCACAAGCCCCTTCGCGCTGCGCATCAGCTCCGTGATCGGCTCGACAAGCGTTGCCTCGGACCTGCCCGGCGCAGGATTCATCACATTGGTGCTGTCGCAGAGCAGGACCTTCACCCCGCTCCTGCCGATCTCGGCCAACAGTTCCGGGTCATGCGGCTCACCCACACCCGGGGTCAGGTCGGACTTGAAGTCGCCCGAATGCACCACGCGCCCGGCAGGCGTGTCGATGATCAGCCCCGAGGCTTCGGGAAGGGAATGGGCGACCGGAAAGAACTGCACCCGGAATGGTCCGAGTTCAAGGGCCTCGGGCGCCTTGCCGACCGTGATCACCTTCTCGGGGTCTTGCCCTGCATCCTGCATCTTGAGCCGCGCGATGCGGGCGGTGAAATCGCGCGCATAGACCGGCACGCGCAGCCGGTCCCACATCAGCCCCAGCCCGCCGACATGGTCCTCATGTGCATGGGTGATGATGATCGCCTCCAGCCGGTCGCGACGTTCTTCCAGCCAGCGCAGGTCCGGCATGATCAGGTCCACGCCGGGGCTCGAGCCCATGTCAGAGAAGGTCACGCCCAGTTCGACAAGGATCAGACGCTCGCGCCCCTTGGGCCCAAAGCCGAAGAGATAGGCATTCATGCCTACTTCGCCAGCCCCGCCGAGGGGAAGATAGATCAGCCTGTCCTTGCTCATGCCTGCTCCTTGAAGCCATTAGACCTGTTATAGTCGTGGATCACGCGAAGGCCATGCAATGTCAGATCATCCTCCACCCTGTCAAACAGGTTCTCGGCCTGCGCGAACAGCGGCGCGAGCCCGCCCGTCCCGATAACGGTCATTGGGCGGCCATACTCGGCCTTGATCCGCGCGGTAATCCCCTCGATCAGGCCGATATACCCCCAGAACACCCCCGACTGGATGCACTCGACCGTATTCGTGCCGATCACCTTTTCGGGGCGCGAGATATCGACATGCGGCAAGGCCGCCGCACCCTGATGAAGCGCTTCAAGGCTCAGGTTCACGCCGGGTGCGATCACACCACCGACATAGGCGCCATCCTCGGCCACCACATCGAAATTCGTGGCCGTGCCGAAATCCACCACCACCACATCGCCGCCATGGCGCTCATGGGCCCCGGCCGCATTGGCCAGCCGGTCGGGACCGGGGCGCACGCCCTGCTCGACTCGCGGCGGCCTTGGCAGCAGACAGTCGGGCCTTCCCACGACAAGCGGGCGGGTGTTGAAATATCGGTCGCACAGCACGCGCAGGTTGAACACCACCCGCGGCACGGTCGAGGAGATGACGACATCGGTTATGTCGGCATAGATGCCCGTAAGGGTCATCAGGCTCGAGAGCCAGACGAAATACTGGTCCGCCGTGCGCGTCGCTTCCGTCGAGGTGCGCCATGTCGCGACGAATTGCGTTCCATCCCAGATCGAGAAGACCGTATTGGTGTTGCCGCAATCGATGGTCAGAAGCATGACCTCCACCCTCCCCCATGGTCAGGAAAAATACACATCCGCGGCCGGAATCGCGATACGCCCGCGGCCCGTGCGCAGCAGCAACGCACCATTTGCGTCGATCCCCTCGAAGGTGCCGGTCTGTTCCTCTCGCAGCGTGCGCGCCGTCACCTGCGCACCCAGTCGCGCTGCCCGATCCAGCCAGGCCGTGCGGATCGGGCCAAAGCCATAGGTCACGAACTGCGCCTCCCAGCGCGCAAAGGCAGGCGCGAGCAGGTCGAGAAACTCCTGCGGGGTGACTGCGCAACCAGTCTCGGACAGCAGATCCACCGGTGGCGTGGCGCCCGGTTCAGCCTCGGGGGCCGCGCGCAGGTTCACCCCGATACCGATGGCAAGATGGCTTACCCCGCCCCCCTGCCCGAGACTCTCGAGCAGGATGCCCGCAAGCTTGCCGCCATTGAGCAACACGTCATTGGGCCATTTCAGGGCAAAGCTTCCGGGCCGTCCGGTGACAGTGACGAGTGCCTCGTGCAGCGCAAGTGCTGCCATGAAGGAGCGCATCGCCACCTGTTCGGGCGCGCCCTCGGGGCGGCAGAGATAGGTCGCAGCGAAATTGCCCTTGGGGTCGTGCCAGGCCCGCCCTCTGCGCCCGCGTCCCTGTGTCTGGCGCAGCGCGAGGATCCACGCCGGGCCACGCAGTTCGGGCGCGCGGCGGGCAGCCTCGGCATTGGTGCTGTCGATCTCGGACAGGATGATGCGCCCGGTGCCCTCGGGCCAGTTACTTGACAAGGGCGTCTGCCGCCAGCGCCGCCAGCCCCTCTATCCCGAAGAGATTGATCACGCCCAGTACCATGATCGCGGCAGAGACCACCAGCAGAGTACCCTGCACGGGCGCCCTGACGCTGTCCATCGGTTCGATCTCCTCGCCGAAATACATGTAATAGACGATGCGCAGGTAGTAGAAGGCCCCGATCACCGAGGCGATGACACCTGCCACCGCAAGCCAGGCCATGCCTGCGTTCACGGCCGCCCAGAGGACATAGAACTTGCCGAAGAAGCCCACCAGCGGCGGCACGCCCGCAAGGCTGAACATCAGGATCAGCAGTGCCAGCGCCCGCAGAGGCTCGGCCCTGGAATACTGGCGCAGGCTGCCGATGTCGGTCACAGCCCTGCCGTCGCGCGACATTGTCAGGATGAACGCGAATACACCGATATTCATGGTCACATAGATCGCCATGTAGACCAGCATCCCCTGCACCCCTTGCGCCGTGCCAGCGGCCAGTCCCACCAGCGCAAAGCCCATGTGGCTGATCGAGGAATAGGCCATCAGCCGCTTGATGTCGCGCTGCCCGATGGCGGCAATCGCGCCAAGGAACATCGACGCCACGGCAAGAAAAGCGATGATCTGCGACCAGTCGCCTGGCACCACGCCAAAGGCTTCGTGCACCACGCGCGCAATCAGTGCCATGGCCGCAACCTTGGGGGCTGTGGCAAAGAACGCCGTAACGGGTGTCGGCGCGCCCTCATAGACATCCGGCGTCCACATGTGGAAGGGCACGGCAGAGACCTTGAACGCAAGCCCCGCCAGCATGAAGGCAAGCCCCATCAGCAGCCCGACAGACATGCCATCGTGCGAGATGGTCGTGATGATGCCCGCAAACAGCGTCGTGCCGGCATAGCCATAGGTCAGCGACGCGCCATAGAGCAGCAACCCCGAGGCCAGCGCGCCAAGGATGAAATATTTCAACCCTGCCTCGGTCGAACGCACCGAGTCGCGGTTCATCGTGGCCACGACATAAAGCGCCAGCGATTGCAGTTCGAGCCCCATGTAGAGCGCGATCAGGTCCCCGCTCGAGACCATCAGCATCATGCCCACAACCGACAGCGCGATCAGGATCGGGTATTCGAATTTCAACAGCCCGCGCGCGGCCATGTAGCCCTGCCCCATGACCATCACCACCGCCGCCGAGACGAGGATCAGCATCTTGGAGAAATGCGCGAAGGCATCGGCGATATACATGCCGTTGAAGGCCGTCACCACCTCGAGCCCCTTCGAGCCGACAAACAGCGCCAGCAGCACCATCAGCCCCGCCGTGGCCCAGAGGATCGGCTCGGCCAGCCTGTCCTTGCCGCCATAGACACCGACCATGAGCGCCGCCATCGCGAAAAGCGCGAGGACAATCTCCGGAAGCGCCGTATAGAGATCTGCTGCGATCATCGCGGGACCTTTCAGTTCTGTGCCAGTTGCGACGCGGCCTCATGGGCCTGGAGCGCCAGCGCGTGCCCATCGACCAGTGCGGCGACCGAGGGGCCGATGATATCGGTGACAAGGGCGGGATAGACACCGAGCAGGAGCGTCATCACCACCAGCGGGGCCATGAGCGCCTTTTCGCGCCGGTCCATGTCCTTGATGGATTTCAGCGATTCCTTGATGAGTTCGCCCATCACCACGCGGCGGAACAGCCACAGCGCATAGCCCGCCGAAAGGATCACGCCTGTCGCGGCAAAGAATGCAACCCATGTGTTGACCTGGAACACTCCGAGGAAGGTCAGGAACTCGCCCACGAAGCCCGATGTTCCCGGCAGGCCGACATTGGCCATGGTGAACAGCAGGAAGATCGCCGCATAGACCGGCATCCGGTTGACAAGGCCACCATAGGCGACGATCTCGCGCGTGTGCATCCGGTCATAGATCACGCCGACCGCAAGGAACAGCGCGCCCGAGATGAAGCCGTGGCTGATCATCTGGAAGATCGCCCCGTCCAGCCCCTGCTGATTGGCCGCGAAAATCCCCATCGTCACGAAGCCCATATGGGCCACCGACGAATAGGCGATCAGCTTCTTCATGTCCTCCTGCATCAGCGCCACAAGCGAGGTGTAGACGATAGCAATCGCCGACAGCCACAGGACCAGCGGCGCGAAGATGTCGCTGGCAACGGGGAACATCGGCAATGAGAACCGCAGAAAGCCGTAGCCGCCCATTTTCAGCAGCACCGCGGCCAGGATGACCGAGCCCGCTGTCGGCGCCTGGACGTGGGCATCCGGCAGCCATGTATGCACCGGCCACATCGGCATCTTGACCGCGAAGGATGCGAAGAAGGCCAGCCACAACAGTGTCTGCATGCCGCCCACGACCTGCCAGCCCATCAGGCCGAGGGCATCCGAGCCGAACTGATGCGTGAGCAGCGTCGGAATGTCGGTCGTGCCCGCATCCACATACATTGCGATCATCGCGACCAGCATCAGCACCGACCCGAGGAAGGTGTAGAGGAAGAACTTGAAGGCCGCGTAGATGCGGTCCTTGCCACCCCAGATGCCGATGATCAGGAACATCGGGATCAGGCCCGCCTCGAAGAACAGGTAGAACAGCACCAGGTCGAGCGCGGTAAAGACGCCGATCATCAGCGTCTCCAGCAGCAGGAAGGCGATCATGTATTCCTTGACGCGATGCGTCACGTTCCAGCACGCGCCGATCGTGATGGGCATGAGCGCGGTGGTCAGCATCACAAACAGGATCGAGATGCCATCCACCCCCATCTTGTAGCTGAAGCCCATGATCCACTCATGCTCTTCCACGAACTGGAAGCCCGTGTCCTGCGGGTCGAACCCGATCAGCAGGATCAGCGAGGCGGCGAATGTGGCCAGCGTCGCGACCAGCGCCACCCATTTGGCATTGGCCTGCGACGCCTCATCCGCGCCGCGCAGGAAGACCGCAAGGATCAGCGCGGCAATGGCCGGGGTGAAGGTGATGATCGACAGGAGGTTCAGCATCAGTTGGACCCTCCGGCCAGCGTGACGAATGTGACGATCACGACAATCCCCAGAACCATGGCAAAGGCATAATGATAGATGAAGCCCGACTGCGCGCGCCCGGCAATGCGGGTGAAGAACGGAATGATCCCCATGGCCAGCCCGTTGATGCCCCCGTCAATCGTGGCCCCATCGCCCTTCTTCCACAGGAAGCGGCCAAGGAACATTGCGGGCCGGACCAGAAGAAACTCGTAGATTTCGTCGAAATACCACTTGTTCAGCAGGAACTGGTAGGCGCCCGGAAAGGTTTCTGCCAGGCGCTTGGGCAGCGAGGTGTCGCGGATATAGAACAGCCAGGCCAGACCCAGCCCGGCCAGCATGGCAATGAAGGGCGAGACCTTGACCCAGGCCGGCACATAATGCGCCTCCGAGACGAGGTTGTTGTCCGGTGCCATGAAGATCGCCGCGCCGAACCAGTCACGCACCTGCGCGGTCGAGCCGAAGAACGGCCCGTAGAACACCATCCCCGCCAGCACCGAGCCCACCGCCAACACGCCCAGCGGCGCAAGCATGGTCATCGGACTTTCATGGGCGTGCTCATGGGTGTGCCTGTCGCCCCGCGCCTCGCCCCAGAAGGTCAGGAACATCAGCCGCCAACTGTAGAAGCTGGTCATCAGCGCGGCCAGAACCAGAATGACGAAGGCATAGCCCGTGCCCGAGGCAAAGACCGACTCGATGATCGCATCCTTCGACACGAAGCCTGCAAAACCGATCATGGTCAGCGGAATTCCAACCCCGGTAATGGCCAGCGTGCCGATCAGCATGGCATAGAAGGTATAGGGCAGCTTGTCCTTCAGCCCGCCATAATTGCGCATGTCCTGTTCGTGGTGCATTCCGTGGATCACGGAACCTGCGCCCAGAAACAGCATCGCCTTGAAAAAAGCGTGTGTCAGAAGGTGGAACATGGCAACCGAATAGACGCCAACACCGGCCGCCACGAACATGAAGCCAAGCTGCGAACAGGTCGAATAGGCAATGACGCGCTTGATGTCATTCTGCACCAGCCCCACAGTCGCGGCAAACAAGGCCGTCATCGCCCCGATGAACACGACAAAGGCCATCACGTCAGGCGTGTATTCCATCAACGGCGACATCCGCGCGACAAGGAAAACCCCGGCCGTGACCATGGTGGCGGCGTGAATCAGCGCCGAAACCGGCGTCGGACCTTCCATCGCGTCCGGTAGCCAGGTGTGCAGGAACAACTGCGCCGACTTGCCCATGGCCCCCACAAACAGCAGGAAGGCAATCAGGTTGGCAGCGTTCCAGTCTGTCCACAGGAAGCTGACGGTCGTTTCGGCCAGCATGGGCGCTGCGGCGAACAGGTCGTCATACTGGACCGAGTCGACTAGGAAATAGATCGCCATCAGCGCGAGGATCAGCCCCATATCGCCGACACGGTTGACGATAAAGGCCTTCATCGCCGCCGCCCCGGCGCTCTGCTTGCGGAAATAGAAACCGATCAGAAGGTAGGAGGCCAGCCCCACACCTTCCCAGCCGAAGAAAAGCTGAACAAGGTTATCGGCCGTCACCAGCATCAGCATCGCAAAGGTGAACAGCGACAGATAGGCGAAGAAGCGCGGGCGATAGCTCTCGTTCTCGCGGAAATTGTCGTCATGCGCCATGTAGCCGAAGGAATACAGGTGCACGAGCGCCGAGACCGTGGTGATGACGATCAGCATCACTGCGGTCAGCCGGTCCAGCCGGATTGCCCAGTCACCGACCAGCGTGCCGCTGTCGATCCAGCGCATCAGCGTTATCTGCTGCACGCTGCCATCATGGGTCAGGAATATCACCCAGGACAGCAATGCCGACAGGAACAAGAGCGCCGTGGCGACGACCTGCGCCGGTTTGTCGCCGATGACGCGCCAGAACAGCCCCGCGATGATCGCGCCCAGCAGAGGGGCCAGAAGAACAGTTACCGCCATCGCCTCAGCCTTTCATCACATTGACGTCTTCGACGTCAATCGTGCCACGGTTGCGGAAGAAACAGACCAGAATTGCCAGCCCGATCGCAGCCTCTGCCGCCGCCACGGTCAGCACGAACATGGTAAAGACCTGCCCGACCAGATCGTTCAGGAAGGAGGAAAACGCGACGAGGTTGATATTCACCGACAGCAGGATCAACTCGATCGACATCAGGATGATGATGATGTTCTTGCGGTTCAGGAAGATCCCGAAAATCCCTATCACGAACAGCGCCGCCGCCACTGTAAGGTAATGTTCCAGTCCAACCATTCCGGTTCCCTCGTTCCGTTATGCCGGGCGCGTAACCCGCCCGCTTGCGTGCCGTGTCCGGCGGGCCTCAGCCCAGCCCCTGCCCCGGCTTGATGTCTTTCAGTTCCATCGCCTTGGCCGGGTCGCGGTGCATCTGCGCCACCACATCCTGTCGCTTGACATCCTTGCGGTGGCGCAATGTCAGAACGATGGCCCCGATCATCGCGACCAGAAGGATCAGCCCCGCAACCTGAAACAGCAGGAAATACTGGTCATAGATGATCATGCCGAGCGCCTTGGTATTGTGCATCTCGGCCATGTCGGGCGTGGGAGCCTGTCGCAGGGCGCGCGCGCCATCGGCCTCCTGCCAGGACCCGAACAGCAGCGCCATCTGCATCAGCAGCACGATGCCCACGACCGCTGCCAGCGGGAAATATCGTGCCATTTCTCCTCTGAGAGCGGCGAAATTCACATCCAGCATCATCACGACAAACAGGAACAGCACCGCCACCGCACCCACATAGACGATGATCAGGAGCATCGCCATGAATTCGGCCCCCAGCAGAACGAACATGCCCGCCGCAGAGAGAAAAGTCAGGATCAGCCAGAGCACCGAATGCACCGGGTTACGCGCAATCGTGACCAGAAACCCCGCGCCCAGCAGCGTTATCGCGAAGGCGTAGAATGTGATGTCGGCAATCCCCATGTCCCTCGGGTCCCTTTTTCGTCTTTGTGCACCGCTCTAGCGATAGGGCGCGTCGATTTCCAGATTGCGGGCGATCTCGGCTTCCCAGCGCTCGCCGTTGGCCAGCAGTCGTTCCTTGTCGTAGAACAGTTCCTCGCGGGTCTCGGTCGCGAATTCGAAATTCGGTCCCTCGACGATCGCATCCACCGGGCAGGCTTCCTGGCAGAAACCGCAATAGATGCACTTGGTCATGTCGATGTCATAGCGCGTGGTCCGCCGCGATCCGTCCTCGCGCGGTTCGGCATCGATGGTGATGGCCTGTGCCGGGCAGATCGCCTCGCACAGCTTGCAGGCGATGCAGCGTTCCTCGCCATTGGGGTAGCGGCGCAGCGCATGTTCACCCCGGAACCGGGGCGAGAGCGGCCCTTTCTCATGTGGGTAGTTCAGTGTCGGTTTGGGCGCGACAAAGTATTTCATGCCCAGACCGAATCCTTTGATGAAATCGGCCATCAGCGCGTATTTTATGGCGCGTCCCCAATCAAATCCCATGATTCAGCCTCCTATTGCCCAGCGTGCCCAGAAACCGCCCAGCACCTCGAATTTTGCCAGGAATGAAATCACCACGACCCAGGCCAGCGACAGCGGCAGGAACACTTTCCAGCCGATGCGCATCAACTGGTCATAGCGGTAGCGCGGCACGATGGCCTTCACCATGGCAAACAGGAAGAAGAAGAACGCCATCTTCAGGAACATCCAGTGGAACCCGTCGGGCAGGCCCGGGATGGGCGAGAGCCAGCCGCCGAAGAACAGCAGCGTTATCAGCGCGCACATCAGGAAGATGGCGATATATTCGCCCGCCATGAACAGCAGATACGGGGTCGAGCCATATTCCACCATGAAGCCTGCGACCAGTTCCGACTCGGCCTCGGGCAGATCGAAGGGCGGGCGGTTGGTTTCGGCCAGACAACTCACGAAGAACAGCACCACCATCGGCAGATGCGGCAGCCAGTACCATCCCAGGGCACCCCAGCCGGTATCCTGCGCGGCCACGATATTGCCGAAATTCATGCTTCCGGTGGAAATGATGACGCCGATGATGATCAGCCCGAGCGAGACCTCGTACGAGATCATCTGCGCGGCCGACCGCAGCGATCCGAGGAAGGCGTATTTGGAATTCGACGCCCAACCGCCCATGATGACGCCATAGACCTCGAGCGAAGCAATGGCAAAGACGAACAGGATCGCCACATTGATATCTGCCAGCACCCAGCCGTCATTGAACGGGATCACGGCCCATGCCAGCATCGCAAGGATGAAGGACAGCAGCGGCGCCAGGAAATACACCGGCCGATCCACACCCGCCGGGATGACCACTTCCTTGACCACGAATTTCAGTGCGTCGGCAAAGGTCTGGAGCAGCCCCCAGGGCCCGACGACATTCGGCCCGCGCCGCATCTGGACCGCCGCCCAGACCTTGCGGTCGGCATAGACCAGAAACACGAGGCTGATCATCACGAAAGCCACGACCAGCAGCGACTGCGCCGCAATCAGCAGGGTGATCCCAAGGCCGGTGTCCAGAAACGCGTTCATGTGTCCCTCAAATCCTCATACGGTCGGAATGTCCTGCTCGCGACAGTCATCCACGATCACCTCTGCATCCATGTTGCGTAACCCAAGCGGCAGATCGGGCGAAATGACGAAACCGCCGTCCCCCTCCCAGACATCGCCCCGGGTCTGCACATTCGTGCGCACATGCTGGGCAAAACTGTAGCCGCGGATTAACGCATACTGCGCGGCGGCACAACGCGCATAGGCCACGACATCCTCGCGCCCGCGCGCGCCGCGCATCCGCACCCTGAAGCTGACCATGCTGTTGTCGAGAAGCCGTGTCTCGACGCCCAGATACTGCGCGTCGCGCGGCGGCTCGAGGCGCGAGGCCGGCACATGCTCCTCGTCTCGGGCGCAGGCAGTCAGGCCGCCAAGGGCGGCACAGGCCAGCAGCAATGTGGGGGTGCGCAACATCACTCACTCGGCTGCCATCGGGGTCTCGCGCCGCGCCTTCGCCATGGCGGAAAGCTCCGCCATAAGACCCGAGGCACGGGCAATCGGGTTTGTCAGATAGTGATCCCGGATCGCATTGCGGAAATCACCCTTGCCCAGCGGCGCCGGTTCCAGCTTCTGCCAAGCGTTCTCGGGCACGATGTCGATTTCCGCCAGATGCGGGACAGCCTCGGTCAGATGATTGCGAAGCGCGTTCAGAGTATCGAAGGGCAGCACCGCACCCAGTTCGCCCGAGAGCGCGCGCAGGATCGCCCAGTTCTCCTTGGCCTCGCCGGGGGCAAAGCCCGCCCGCAGTGCCAGCTGCGGACGGCCTTCGGTATTGACGAATAGCCCCGGCTCCTCGGTATAGGCCGCGCCGGGCAGGATGATATCGGCCCGATGCGCACCCCTGTCGCCATGGCTACCCTGATAGATCACGAATGCGCCGGGCGCGATGTCGATCTCGTCCGCGCCAAGGTTGTAGATCACCTCCGCGCCCTCGGTAGCGGCCTTGATGCCGCCTTCGGTCGTGCAGCCGATATCCATCGCGCCCACGCGGCTTGCCGCAGTGTGCAACACCAGCAGTTTCGCGCCCGATTTCTCGACGATCTCCTGCACCATGGCCAGCACCGCGGCCCCGTCAGCCTCGCGCAGCGCGCCCTGGCCCAGGATCACCACGCAGTCCCTGTCCTGCAGGTCGGACATGTCCAGCCCTGCCACATGCGCAAGCGCCGCGCGGTCGATGCCCATATGCTCATACCCATAGGTCAGATCCGCCGCCTCGCCCACCAGCACCACATCGGCCCCGTTAAGCCATGCCTTGCGGATGCGCGCGTTCAGCACCGGCGCCTCGATGCGCGGGTTGGTGCCGACCAGAAATATCTTCTGCGCGTGGTCGATATTCTCGATCGTGGCGGTGCCGACATAGGCCGAGCGGTTTCCGCTTGGCAGATGCGCGCCATCCGTGCGGCATTCGACTGTGCCGCCCTGCCCCTCGATCAGCAGCTTCAGCGCCCAGGCAGCTTCGACAGGCGCCAGGTCACCCACCAGCCCGGCGGCTTTCCGACCCTTCATGGCTTGTGAGGCTGCGGACAATGCCTCGGGCCATGTTGCGGGCCGAAGCCTGCCATTCTCGCGGATGTAGGGCCGGTCCAGCCGCTGCCTGCGCAACCCGTCCCAGACATAGCGCGACTTGTCCGACAGCCATTCTTCGTTCACGCCATCATGGTTGCGCGGCAGGATGCGCATCACTTCGCGGCCCTTGGTATCGACCCGGATACTGGAGCACAGCGCATCCATCACGTCGATTGTCTCGGTCTTGGTCAACTCCCACGGCCGCGCGGTGAAGCTGTAGGGTTTGGAAACGAGCGCCCCCACCGGGCAGAGATCGACGATATTGCCCACCATCTCGGACTCGATCAGCGCACCCAGATAGGTCGTGATCTCGGCATCCTCGCCCCGGCCTGTCTGACCCATGACCGACACGCCCGCCACCTCGGTGGTGAAGCGCACGCAGCGCGTGCAGGAGATGCAGCGCGTCATATGCGTCTCGACCAGCGGGCCCAGCTGGAGATCCTCGACCGCGCGCTTGGGCTCTCGGTAGCGCGAGAAATCGACGCCATACGCCATGGCCTGGTCCTGAAGGTCGCACTCGCCGCCCTGATCGCAGATCGGGCAATCCAGCGGGTGGTTGATGAGCAGGAACTCCATCACCCCCTCGCGGGCCTTCTTGACCATGGGCGAATTGGTCCTGATGACCGGCGGCGCGCCCTCGGGGCCGGGGCGCAGGTCGCGCACCTGCATCGCGCAGGAGGCCGCGGGCTTGGGCGGACCGCCCACGACCTCGACCAGACACATGCGGCAATTCCCGGCAATCGACAGCCGCTCGTGATAACAGAAACGCGGGATCTCGATCCCCGCCTGCTCGCAGGCCTGGATCAACGTCATCTCGGGCGGCACCTCGACCTCGTTGCCGTCGATGATGATCTTGCGCAGTTGCGACATGGATTTACCTCTCGGACAACTGACGGCCCAGCGCTGTGCGCTCGGCCATCTGGGTGCGGGCATAGGCGCAGACGTCGGCCTCGCTGGAAGGAGTCACGCCAGCGTTGCGCAGATGGTTCTCCACCAGCGCCTGCAGCCGTTCCTGCTCGGACTTGTCCTCGACAAAGCCCTCGATCTGGGCGCGGCTGAAGCCCATGCTCCGTGCCCTGTTATAGAGCGACATGAAGTAATTGACCCGCGCCAGCCGCCCCGGCGGGCGGATCGTCGGGCAGACATCGACGATCTGACGGATCAGCGCGGCCGTGAACAGCCCGTTGTAGATGTCGGCATTGCCGCGCAGCGCATCATTGACCTGCGCCTGTGTCGTCGCGGCCGAAGCCCCACCACTGATCATGACTGCGACCGCAAGGGCCAGGATGCTCGGCTTCATCACGCTCACTCCGCTGCAACGGCACAGCCGCGCCGTGTCCACAGTTTCGCCTCGGCCAGCCAGTCCCAGCCAAAGGCATGATCGCTGGCCCCATGCGCGCGCAGATGCTCCAGCCGGGCCAGCGCCTCGTCAAGCGTTGGCCGATGGCCCTGCGGCACCCACCACATCACGAAATGGCTCTCGCCCATCACCTCGAACCACTCGGCACGCCGGGCATAGAACTGCCTGTGCACAGTGTTCCAGACGAATTGCTCCAGCGACGCGACATCGGTCCAGACGGTCAGGTTGGATACAAGCTGCGGATCACCTGCAATGAAATTCTCCGTGTTGCCGGTTCCCGGTTCGCCCGAACCCTCCATCATCCACACGAAGCCGGGCGCTCGCTTGCCGATGCCGTTCACCCGGTCGAGCGCCGCCATGAACTCGGCCACGCGTGGATCATCCACCGGCGCGGCCAGCCGCCCGATGTTGAGTTGCGCAAGCTGCTGCCCGGTCTGCGCCATGCCTATTCCGCCGCCACTTTCGCTGCGCGGTTCGCCCGGTTGGCCTTGATCCGGTCCTCGATCACATCGCGGAAATTGCGGATCAGCCCCTGAATGGGCCAGGCCGCCGCGTCGCCCAGCGCACAGATGGTATGGCCCTCGACCTGCTTTGACACATCCCAGAGCATGTCGATTTCCTCGATCTCGGCCTCGCCGCGCACCAGACGGTCCATCACCCGCATCATCCAGCCGGTGCCCTCGCGGCAGGGCGTGCATTGCCCGCAGCTTTCGTGCTTGTAGAACTTGGACAGCCGCCAGATGGCCTTGATGATGTCGGTCTGCCGGTCCATCACGATCACGGCCGCCGTGCCCAGACCCGATTGCAGGTCCGAGCGCAGATAGTCGAAATCCATGATCGCATCGCGCATCTTCTCGCCGCGCACGCAGGGGACGGACGAGCCGCCGGGAATGACCGCCAGCAGATTGTCCCAGCCGCCGCGAATGCCGCCGCAATGCGTCTCGATCAGCTCCTCGAACGAGATCGACATGGCCTCTTCCACAACGCAGGGCCGGTTGACATGGCCCGAGATGGCAAAGAGCTTGGTCCCGGCATTGTTGGGTCGCCCGAAACCGGCGAACCACGAAGCCCCGCGCCGCAGGATGGTGGGTACGACGGCAATGGACTCGACATTGTTCACGGTGGTCGGGCAGCCATAGAGGCCCGCGCCTGCCGGGAAGGGCGGCTTCATGCGCGGCATGCCCTTGCGCCCCTCCAGGCTTTCGAGCAGCGCGGTTTCCTCGCCGCAGATATAGGCCCCGGCCCCGTGATGCAGGTAGATGTCGAAATCCCAACCCGACCCGCAGGCATTCTTGCCCACCAGCCCCGCCTCATAGGCCTCGTCAATCGCGTTCTGCAGCGCTTCCTTCTCGCGGATATATTCGCCGCGAATGTAAATGTAGCAGGCATGGGCATTCATCGCGAAAGAGGCGATCAGACAGCCCTCGATCAAGGTATGCGGATCATGGCGCATGATCTCGCGGTCCTTGCAGGTGCCGGGCTCGGATTCGTCGGCATTCACCACCAGATAGGCGGGGCGGCCGTCGCTCTCCTTCGGCATGAAGGACCACTTGAGGCCGGTCGGAAAGCCCGCTCCACCACGCCCGCGCAACCCCGAGGCCTTCATTTCCTCGATGATCCAGTCGCGCCCCTTCTCGAGGATCTTCTTCGTGCCGTCCCAATGCCCGCGCGCAATCGCACCCTTCAGCGAGCGGTCATGCATCCCGTATAGATTGGTGAAGATGCGATCCTGATCCTTCAGCATGTCGCTTGCTCCTTGCTGCCGGTCACTTGCCGGACTTGCCTTGCCGCCAGACGCGGAATGTCACGATCAGCGCCCAGGCGAAGGCCGCCAGCGCCGCAAAGTCGATCAGGAACGCATAGCGCGGGTCCCAACCGTAGTCGCGCCCGATCCAGCCCAGGACCACCCAGCCCACGATGGCCAGCGCCATGACCAGCGCGGCCTGCCGAGCCTGCCGGGCAAGGGCCATGTCGCGGGGGCTGGGTTTGCTCATGCGCACACATCCGTCATTGCCGTTTCGAAAACTCGGTCTCGCCGCCATCAGCGAGGATTCTGGCCTGTGCGACCCAGTCATCGCGACTGACCCGGCCCCTGAACCCCTCGAGGTTGTCGTCAACCCAGGCGACCTCGGCGGGACCCCAGCCTGCGACCTGCCAGAAATGGAACACGCCAAGGCGGTTCAGAAGCGCTTCAAGTTTCGGTCCCACACCTCTGATTTTCTTCAGATCATCCGCTTCGCCCCGTGCCTCTTTCAGCATTTCGGGCTTGGTGCCGGTCTGCTCAGCACCCGCAGCAACAGCCTCAGGCTTGGCCTTGGACTCTTCTCGGGCTTGCTGCTTGCTGACCCCGGTCGCGTCCACCGGTGTCAGGGCCGCAGGCTTGGGCTCGGTTTTCTTGGCTGTTTCACTCCTGACCGGCTTGAGCTTTTCCACACCCTGCCAGGGCGTGATCAGCGGGACTTCGGTGCCGTCAATCCGCTTGAGAGTATCGCCGATGCGCGTCGCAAGCGCGACCGAACCGTTCTGCGCCTCGCCAGTGTAATCCTTAAGACTTGTCAGTCCGCCCAGTGGTTCCGACGCGAAGCGGCCATTCTGCGGCCCAGGCATGGGCACCTTCCCTGCAGCCATGTCAACGAGCAGCTTCGCAAAGCTCTCGGCAGTCAGGTCCTCGTAGTAATCCTTGCCGATCTGCGCCATCGGCGCATTGGCACAGGCCCCCAGACACTCGACCTCTTCCCATGAAAACTTGCCATCCGCCGACAGCATGTGCGGGCGTGGCGCGATCTTGTCCTTGCAGACCTGCACCAGATCCTCGGCCCCGCAGATCATGCAGGACGTGGTGCCGCAAATCTGGATATGTGCAACAGACCCAACGGGTTGCAACTGGAACATGAAGTAGAAGGTCGCCACTTCCAGCGCCCGGATATAGGCCATGCCCAGCATCCCGGCGACATGCTCGATGGCAGCGCGGGAGAGCCAGCCCTCCTGCTCCTGCGCGCGCCACAAAAGCGGGATGATCGCGCTGGCCTCACGGCCTTCGGGGTACTTGGTAATCTGCGCTTCGGCCCAGGCCTGATTGGCGGGCGTGAAGGCGAAGCTTTCGGGCTGGTCTGGGTGCAGGCGGCGCAGCATTAGCGGTCAATCTCTCCGAACACGACATCCATGGTGCCGATGATGGCGGCCACATCGGCCAGTTGGTGCCCCTTGGC
>SKYA01000170.1 GCA_007128135.1 Paracoccaceae bacterium
TGCCATTCTGGGTCTCGCTCGGCTTCGTGCCGATGGTATGGCTTGCGGCACTCTGGGGCGGGTGGTGGTTCATGCTGGCCGTGGCCTATGGGTGGTGGGCCTTCACGCTGATGGATTTCATCACTGGACTGGATACCGACAATCCCGAGACCGAGACCCCGGTGACCGCGCTCTTCTGGTACAGGCTGATCACGCTGATCTGGTTCCCGATCCAGGCTGTCACGATCCTTGGCATCCTGTGGTATCTCACCCGCCACGCGGGCCATGCATGGTGGGAAGACCTTGGCGTGACCTTCGGTCTTGGCGTGATGACAGGTGTGATTGGCATCGTCTATGCGCATGAACTGATGCACCAGAAGCCCGCGCATGAGCGCTGGCTGGCCGATCTGCTGCTGGCCTCGGTGCTGTATTCGCATTTCCGCTCGGAACATCTACAGGTCCATCACCGCTATGTCGGCACACCGCGCGACCCGGTGACGGCGCGCTACAACGAGGGTTTCATCAGCTATTTCTTCCGCGTGCTGCGCGACTGCCCGCCTTCCGCCTTCCGCGCCGAACTGGCCATGCTTGCCCGCAAGGGCCTGCCCTGGTGGCACCGTTCCAACCCTTTCTGGCGCTATGGCGCGCTGCAACTGGGCTTTCTCGGGCTCGCATTCGGGATCGGCGGCTGGTGGGGGCTGGTGCTCTTCATCTGGCAGGCGGCCGTGGCCTTCTGGCATCTGGAACTGACCAACTATATCGAGCATTACGGCCTCACCCGTCGCTACCTGGGCGACGGGAAATACGAGCCCGTCCGCCCTCACCACAGCTGGAACGCCGCGCACAAGGCGTCGAACTGGCTGATGATCAATCTCCAGCGCCATTCCGACCACCATTATAAGCCTGACCGGCGCTTCCCGCTGCTGCAGACCTACGACGAGACCGATGCCCCGCAACTGCCCTTTGGCTATCCGGCGCTGACAACGCTGGCGATGTGCCCGCCGCTGTTCCGTCGCTACATGAACCCCAGGGTGCGCGCCTGGCGGCGGCAGTTCTACCCCGACATCGAGGACTGGTCCGACTACACCAACCACGCGACGCCGCTGCCGCGCGGGGCATCTTGACCACACGCCGCGCGCGCTACCTTTGCACCATGGCCGAAACCGAATTTCTCTATAACGGGCGTTGTCCGATCTGCTCGGCAGAGATTGCCCAGTATCGCAGGCAGGCCGAGATCACCGGCGCGCCGCTGCGCTTCATCGACCTGCACCGAGCCGATACCCGGGACTGGGGGCTGACCGGGGATCAGGCGACGCGACGCTTTCATGCACGCCACCAGGGGCGCGTACTGTCGGGCTTTGCGGCCTTCCTGATCCTGTGGCGTGCGCTTCCCCGCATGCGCTGGCTCGCCCGCCTGCTCGATCGTCCGCTTGTGCGCCCGCTGGCCGAATTCGGCTATGACCGTATCGCCGCCCCGGCCCTCTACCGCCTCCACCGCCTGCGCGAGAACCGCAGATCCTGAGCGCCACTCTTCATTCTTGCTGAAAAAATCCTCGGGGGGTGTGGGGGGGCAGACAGCCCCCCAACCGTCCGGGTTTCAGACGAACTGCTCGCGCAGAAGCCGCTCTTCCAGTCCATGTCCGGGGTCGAACATCAGCCTGTGCGCGATATCCTGCGCTGAGGTGATATCCACCTGGACCACATTGCGCACCGACCGGCTGTCCGCATCCGCCATCACCGGGCGACGTTCGGGCGAGAGCACCTCGAAACGCACCCGCGAGGTCTTGGGCAGCAGCGCGCCGCGCCAGCGGCGCGGCCGGAAGGCCGCAACCGGGGTGAGGGCCAGCACGTCGCAATTGATCGGCAGGATCGGGCCATGGGCCGAATAGTTGTAGGCGGTCGAGCCCGCCGGTGTGCTGAGCATTGCACCGTCGCAGACAAGTTCGTCCAGACGCTCCTTGCCATCCACGATGATGCGCAGCTTCGCGGCTTGCGCGGCCTGCCGCAGCAGCGAGACCTCGTTGATGGCCAGCGCCTCGACCACCGAGCCGTCGGCGCGGGTTGCGCGCATCCGCAGCGGGTTGAGCACTGCCATCTCGGCCACGCGCAGCCGCTCGGGCAGCCCTTCGACGGCATAGCCATTCATCAGAAATCCCACAGTGCCCCGGTTCATGCCATAGACCGGCGTCTGCAGATGCTGCGTGGCATGCAGCGTCTGGAGCATGAAACCGTCGCCGCCCAGCGCGATGATGATATCGGCCTGCGCCACTGGCACGGCGCGATAGCGCGCGGTCAGTTCTGCAAGCGCGGCCTGCGGTTCGGGCGCTTCACCGGCAAGAAAGGCGAGTCTGAACTGCATGCTGCCTCTCGGGCTGGCGGCGGGTTGACCTTCAACCCTTGTCGCCTGCCAGCGCGGGGGATTGCAAGTCCCTTCCGGCAGGGTCGCGCTGGCAATGGCCGCTGCGCATCCCCCTGCCAGTGCGCAGTGTGCCCGGACCCGGTCGCCCCCGACAAGGCGCAGGGCGTATGTCGCCCGAGGCGGGAAAGGGGACGCAAATCAGCCTTTGCGTCATGGCACTGATGCGCTACATGGGCGCCAGACCCATCTCAGCCCCGGAGGCCGCCCATGGATATCACAGCCCGCGACGCTGGCTTCTTCACCGAAGACGTGGAGAGCCGCGACCCAGAACTCTTTGCCGCCATCAGTGCGGAACTGGGCCGTCAGCGCGACGAGATCGAATTGATCGCCTCGGAGAACATCGTCTCCAGGGCCGTGATGCAGGCGCAGGGCTCGGTCCTGACCAACAAATACGCCGAAGGCTATCCCGGGCGGCGGTATTATGGTGGCTGCCAGTATGTCGATGTGGCCGAGAATCTTGCCATTGCGCGGGCCTGCGAGCTGTTCGGGTGCGGTTTTGCCAATGTGCAGCCAAATTCGGGTAGCCAGGCCAACCAGGGCGTGTTCACGGCACTTCTGCAACCCGGTGACACGATCCTCGGCATGTCGCTTGATGCCGGCGGGCACCTGACCCATGGCGCGAAGCCCAACCAGTCGGGCAAATGGTTCAATGCAGTGCAGTACGGGGTCCGGCAGCAGGATTGCGAGATCGACTACGACCAGATCGCTTCGCTTGCCTCAGAACACCAACCCAGGCTCATCATCGCCGGCGGCTCGGCGATTCCGCGCATCATCGATTTCGCCCGGATGCGCGAGATCGCCGATGCGGCGGGCGCCTGGCTGCTGGTGGACATGGCGCATTTCGCCGGGCTGGTGGCTGCAGGGCTCTATCCGTCGCCCTTTCCACATGCCCATGTCGCAACGACCACCACCCACAAGACCCTGCGCGGCCCGCGCGGCGGGATGATCCTGACCGATGACGAGGCGCTCGCGAAGAAATTCAACTCGGCCATCTTTCCCGGCATCCAGGGCGGGCCGCTGATGCATGTCATCGCAGCCAAGGCCGTGGCCTTTGGCGAGGCCTTGCGCCCCGGTTTCCGCGACTATCAGAAACAGGTCATCGCCAATGCGAAGGCCTTGTCGGACCAGTTGATGAAGGGCGGGCTGGATATTGTGACCGGGGGCACGGACACGCATGTGCTGCTCGTGGATCTGCGTCCCAAGGGTGTCAAGGGCAACGCCACCGAAAAGGCACTCGGGCGCGCGCATATCACCTGCAACAAGAACGGCATTCCCTTCGACACGGAAAGCCCGATGGTGACGAGCGGTATCCGTCTGGGCACGCCTGCGGGCACCACCCGCGGCTTTGCCGAGGACGAGTTCCGCCAGATCGCGGACTGGATCGTGCGCGTGGTGGACGGTCTGGCTGCCGATGGCGAGGCAGGCAATGCCGGGGTCGAGGCGCAGGTCCGGGCCGAAGTGGCCGAGTTGTGCGCACGCTTCCCGATCTATCCGGAGCTTTGAAGGGGCCGGGGGCCTTGACGCTGGCGGAGCAGGGGGCACTCGCGCCCCCTCTTGTCCCTTCGGGCCAATTCACCCCCTGAGGATATTTGGGCAAGGATGAAGACCTGATGCGTGAGACCCCTGCAGACCCCCGGCTTTTGCACCGGATCCGCAATGGGGCGGCATCGGACGGGCCGAAACTGCTGATCGTGCACGGGCTATTCGGCTCGGCGCGAAACTGGGGGGCGATAGCGAAGCGCCTGTCCGACACCCGCGAAGTGGTCAGCGTGGACATGCGCAATCACGGCGAGAGTTTCCGGGACGTGCATCATGGCTATGCGGATCTGGCCGGCGATCTTGCCGAAGTGATCGCGGCCGAGGGCGCGCCGATGGATGTGCTGGGCCATTCGATGGGGGGCAAGGCCGCGATGGTGCTGGCGCTGATGCGGCCGGAACTGGTGCGCAGGCTTCTGGTGGCCGATATCGCGCCGGTCGCCTACGGGCACAGCCAGAGCCATCTGATTGCGGCCATGCGGGCGCTGCCGCTGGAGGGGCTGAAGGGCAGGAGCGCGGCCGATGCGGCGCTTGCCGGCGAGGTGACGGATGCCTCCGTGCGCGCCTTTCTGCTGCAATCGCTCGATCTGAAAGCCCGGCCGCCGCGCTGGCGGCTGAATCTCGATGTGCTGGAGGCCGAAATGGAGCGCATCACGGGCTGGCCGTCAGAGATCGGGGGCCGGTTCGACAAGCCTGTTCTGTTCCTGAGCGGGGCGCACTCGGATTATGTGCGCCAAGAGCACCGACCGGTTATCAGGGCGCTGTTTCCACAAGCAAAACTCGCCAAGCTGCCGGATGCGGGCCATTGGCTGCACGCCGAGGCCCCGCGCCCCTTCGAGGCGACGGCGCGGATGTGGTTCGACGCGGACTGACGGCTCAGGCCGCCATCAGCCGACGCGTGATGAGCCAGCTTGCAACCCCGCCGACCATCAATCCCGCAGCTGCGGAAACCAGGATCGGGTTGAGCGTATCAAGACCCAGTGACAGCGCAATGACAACGCCGATCCCGGCTCCGGTGACGCCAGTGATGGACAGGATCAGAAAGAATAGACGGGACATGACCGGTCTCCTTTGCCAGACGGCGGCTAGTTAGCGGCCTGTCACATCCGCTCGCCTTGATCCTGCGCAAGTTCCACCTGCGCCGAGGCAGCTTGCGCGGTCTTGTCGCAGGCCAGCCGGGCGCGCAGCACGCCGGTATCGCCCTCCAGGCTGCCGGGGTGCAGGGCGCAGCCGGTTGCCTGGCGCGCGGCCCGCGCCATCAGTGGCCGCAGCGCGGGCTGATCGCTGCGCGGGGCATGGCCATGGCGGATGATCTCGACATGCTGTCCCTGTTGCCAGACCGTGAAACGGTATCCCTCGAGCGTGACCTCGTGGCGCAGCGCGTCGCGCATCCAGGGCGAGGGCGAATCGCAGGCGACGAGCATCAGGGCGAGGCTGGAGAGAAGGGTGCGCATGGGGTGCAGTCTGGCAGCCACTGGTTAACGGGTGGTTAACCATGATCGCAGGGCAGGCGCCGGCGCTTGAAACGGCTCGTGAAACCGACTAAAGCTGCACCGGTCGGGTGATTAGCTCAGTTGGTAGAGCGCTTCGTTTACACCGAAGATGTCGGGAGTTCGAGTCTCTCATCACCCACCATCCCGTTTCGTCATGACCAGAATAAACCCTATTTGCGCAGGGATTTTCCTGCGTATTGCTACAAGCCAGTGCGACCGGGCGAGGAAACCATGGCCGGTCGAAACCGTCATCTTCGCGAACGCAAGGGCGCTCTTGATGGCAGGGATGTTCGGTTTTTCCGGGATGCCTTCAACAGGCATCGTTCTTGCATATTGTCATATGCCGTCGAGTGCGCATCTGTGCCATCGACAGAGCGAGGAAATGGGTCACGTTATCAGGTTTCTGGGCTCTGCGATCCGCCCTACCAGCCGTGCCATGAAGCGTGCAGCATCTGCGCCGTTGATGACGCGGTGATCGTATGACAAGTCGAGCGGCACCATCGGCACGGGGCGCGGGATGTCGCCGTCCCAGAGTGTGACGGTCTGGGTCCGGGTAATGCCAAGGATGGCCAGTTCGGGCGGGTTGACGATGGGGGTGAAGCCGATGCCGCCGATGCCGCCGAGATTGCTGATGGTCATGGACGCGCCCCCCAAATCATCGGGGGCGATCTTGCGCGCATGGGCGCGGGCGGCGAGATCGGTGATCTCGGTTGAGAGTTGCCACAGGCCCTTGCGGTCGGCATCGCGGATGACCGGGACCATCAGGCCATGGGGCGTGTCCACGGCAATGCCGACATGGACATAATCCTTCAGCACCAGCGTGTTGCCATCGGCTGAAAGCGAGGCATTGAAGCGCGGAAAGTCGCGCAGGCAGCGCGCCAGCGCCATGACATGGAAGGCCAGCGCGGTCAGGCGTACGCCGCGCGCCTGCGCCTCGTCCCGCCATGCCCTGCGCAACTCCTCGATGGCCGAGAGATCGGCGCGGTCGTGATGTGTGACCTGCGGGATCAGTGCATTGGCCGCGCCGAGGTTGCGTGCTGCGACTTGCGCGAAACGGCTCATCAGTTCTTCGCGCACGGGGCCGTAGGCAGCATGGTCCACATCCCAGTAGCTGGTGTCGCCCGACTGTTCGGCAGGCGCAGCGGCGGCGGTGGCAGGGGCACCCAGATCTTCCGGCCCGAGCGTGGTGCGGCCCAGTTCACGCGCACGCGCGTCGATATCGACGCCCTTTTGCAGGGCCTTGCGCCGCGTGCTGGGGCTTGCGATGACGTCTGACATGTCTGCCCCCTTACCAGCTGGCCGAGATATATTGCGTTTCCATGAACTCGAGCATCCCCTCATGCCCGCCTTCGCGCCCAAGCCCCGATTGCTTGGTGCCGCCAAAGGGGGCTGCGGGGTCGCTGACAAGGCCACGGTTCAGGCCGACCATGCCGTAATCCAGCCGCTCGCAGACCTGCAAGCCGCGCTTGAAATCGCCCGAGAACACATAGGCCACAAGCCCGTATTCGGTGTCATTGGCGCGGCGGATCACATCTTCGGTATCGCTGAAGGTCTGGAGGGCGGCGACCGGGCCGAAGATTTCATCGCGCACGCAATCGGCGGTTTCGGGGACGTTCGACAGCACCGTGGGCGGGTAGAAATAGCCCTTGCCCTCGGGAACCACCCCACCGCATTCCAGCA
>SKYA01000181.1 GCA_007128135.1 Paracoccaceae bacterium
CGCGGCTGCGCCGCGCCCCGGCGCTTTGCAAATGCTTCGAGTCGCGTGGTTCGCGGATGGCGCACACGTATGACGTTCAAGCGCGCGGGCACCCATGTTCCCGCGCGCGTCATCGCCCGGCTGCCGCTCAGCCCGAGATCTGTTCGCGCAGCACCGACGCGGTCATCGACATGAACAGATAGATCCCGAGGAAGATCAGGAAGGCGAGGGCCGAATTCTCGGCCTTGCGCGGATAGGTCGGGCGGTCGGGGGCGACAGGTTCGACCGAGAGCGCAAGATAGCGCACCTGGCGGCTCACCTCGATGCGTGCATTCTCGAGTTGCTGCATCGCCTGTGCCCGCATCATCTCCCGCGTCTGCACCTCGGCCTCGGCCATGATGAGATGGCTCTGGATGCGGGCAAGCGAGGTAGTGTCGTCAGTGCCGCGCGTCAGCGAACCGCGCAGCATGTCGATTTCGCCCTGCAGGGCGGCCTCGCGCCGTTGTAATGGTTGCAGGCGGGCCGGATTGGGGCGCGGATTCGAGCGCAGCTCATTCAGGCTGAGCCGTGTCTGCGTCAGTTCGGTCTCGAGCGCCGATATCTGCTGCGAGATCATCGACAGCTCGACCTCGCCCGACAGGATCGATGATCGCTCCTGCAGCGTGACAACGGCCAGCCGTGCCTCGATCAGGCGTTCCTGCGCTTCTTCAAGCCCGGCGCGCGCCTCGCCCAGCTGGCTGTCGCGCAGCCGCTGGGTCATCATGTCGACCTGTTCCTCGGCAAAGCGGATCAGCGCGCGCGAGAAGCGCTCGCTGTCCTCGGGCGAGGTCGCGATCACCTCCAGCCGGACGACGCCCTCGGTCGGGTCATAGCCGATCCTGACATGGCGCTTGTAGAGCTTGTAGGCATCTTCATCCGAGGCACTTTCGGGCAGCCGGCGCAGGATGTCGATTCCGGGCTGGCTGAAATGGTCCTTGAATCCTTCTTCGGCGTCGAGCCGCAGCATGGCCGCGCGCGATTGCAGATAGGCCTGCACCGAGGCCGCCTCGCTCTGCCCGCCAAGACCCATCCCGGCCGCAGAGGGCAACAGGCCGCCCGCGGCCCCCATGCCGCCCTGGCTGTCGGCCTGCTGGATGATGAACTGGCTTTCGGTGCCATACATCGGCGTCGCCATGAGGTAGAAATACCAGGTGACCAGAAAGGTGGGCAGCGTGACGAAAACCAGCAGGCGCGAGCCCAGGAGGGCCATGCGCTTGCGGCGGCGTTTGGCAATCTCGCGCTGGACGCGCTTGAGTTCCTTCTCGCGCTCGGTGGCGATCCGGGCCATGCGCTCTTTCGCGGCGGCGACAGGGTCTTCTCCTCCCGCCGGGACCGCCGGGGCCGTCTCGGGGCGCGGCGCGAGCTCGCGCCCCGGCGGCGGATCCTCGTTCTGGACCAGCGAGAGCAGGGTGGAGCGCGCAAAGGGGTCCACTCCGCGCTGGCGCAGCATCAGCACGGCCTCGTAGGCCGAGGTCGGGCGGATGCCGTGCTTCTGTGCCACCCGCATCGCCATGCGCAACTGTCGCGCGGTCAGACCTTCGGCGCGGATCGCCTCGATACTGTCGCCGGTCTGCGCCGAGCCTTCGAGATCGGCCGTGTGCGGTGTGGCGGGATCGATGGCGCGCGGTGCCGGCTCGGGTGCCGGCTCAGGTGCCTGCGCTGGATCGGCGGGGCGTGGCTGGCGGCTGACGACAACGCTCGGGCGGGGCTGCGCGGCGGCGCGGCGGGACAGCGGCGGCATGTCCCGCATTTCGACCTCATCCGCCATGTCCTGTGCTTCATGCTCGAGCACCTCCGCACGCCCCCCGGACAGAGAGCCGACCGGGGTGCTGCGACGCAGGCGGAAGCGTTTGGATTTAATCGGTGTAGTCATAAAGTTCCTTGGCTTCCTCGAGCGTGTCGAAGAAATAGAGCTTGCCATCGTAAAGGACGGCCGCAGACGTGCAGAATTTGGACAGAATATCGGTCTGATGCGACACGATGACAAGCGTTGAATTCTGGAACCGTTCGCTCATCACCGAACCGGCACGGCGGTTGAAGCCGACATCGGTCGTGCTGGGCATGCCCTCATCGACCAGATAGAGGTCGAAATTCATCGCCAGCATCAGAGACAGGGCCAGCCGCGATCGCATCCCCTGGCTATAGGTGCCGATGGGCATGTCGAAATATTCCTCGATGTCGCACAGCCAGCGGCAGAAGGCCTCCACCTCGTCCGGGTCCAGGCTGTAGAGCGTGGCGATATAGCGGACATTCTCGGTCGCCGAATGCTTGGTGTTCAGCCCCCCCATGAAGCCCAGCGGGAACGAGACCGAGCAATTGCGGTAAATCCGCCCCTCATCTGGTTTTTCCAGTCCTGCCATCATGTTGATGACCGTGGTCTTGCCGGTGCCGTTCTTGGCCAGAATCCCGAGGTTCTGTCCGCGGTGCACATCAAAGCTGGCCTGGTCCAGAATGACCTTGCGCTGGGTCCCGGTCCAGAAGGACTTGCTGACATTCTCGAATTGCAACATGCACGCGCCTCAAACCACTCTGCCGGGTGATGCGCCCTGTCGGTTCTGTTGCCGCTGATTGCGCTTGCCCGAGCTTCTCTCTGCCTTTATGCGCGGAAAACTCCGTTCGGGCAATGCTAACGCGCATCGGGTAAAGACTGTGTGAACCGCCTGCCCCAGGCGTGGATCGCTCCGGTGCGGTGCGGCGACCATTGTCAGGGCAGTCTCCCGGTGCGTGTTGCGGCACTGGTTTCGAGGCGATTCGTGGCCTTCAGGCGCCCCAGTTGCGTACGGCGCCGCAATCCATATGCACGAAGTCCGACCTCGAATACCGCCCCACGCCCCCAGCGTTGCACGAGATGGCCGCCTGCGCAAGCTGGTTGACCGTGCGCGAGCGCAGGCGCACATCGGCAGCCTGACCGCGCAGATGCAGCGAATTCTGCGCGACATTGCGCGAGCGTGCGCGCAGCATGGCATTGGTCTGGGGCGAGCGATACCCCGAGAGCAGCATGTAAGGCTCGCTCACCCGCAGGATGTTGTGGGCCGCGGCCAGAAGGTCGAGCGTCCGGGCGTCGATGTTATGGACGGCGTTGTTGCGCCAGTCGCGGAAGAAGTGGTTTATCTCGGCCAGCGATTCGGGGATGTAGGTGCCATCGATCCAGTAGATGACATTCAGGTGCTCGCCGGTGCGCCCAGAATAGAATTTCAGTCGGCGGACATCGCCTGCCCCGCGCGCATAGGCCGGAGCACCCGGAAAGAAGGGCGCGGCGCTGATGGCGGTTGCGGCAAAAGCACCCAGCAGGGCGCGGCGTCCCAGTGTTGCGGTCTCTGACAGCGGCATTGGTCGCTTGATCCCTCGTCCTGTTTTCGTCATCTCATCCGCAGCCCGCTGCGGCGGCAAACCTGTTCCCGGCTGTTCCATTCCGCACGCTGCGGTCGGTTTGCAGGGGTCTGCCTGTGGCATGACCTTTATGTCCACAGGATTGGCATACCTTCCGCTCAAGCCCAAGGGGGTTTCGCCCCTTGCCACGGAATCGCCACCGTTTTGAGCGGAAATCTGCCAGTTTCCTCTGATCGGCGGTGCCGCGTGCCGCGTATTGCGCGGGTACGCGGAACTGACGAGAAGGGATGCGCGTTCTGTGCATATCCGGATCCTATCCGGAAAAACTTGACAAAACCTCAAGGCCACATTCGTCACCCGAAGCCTGTCCTCGCAGGCTTGTTACTGGACGCGATGAGCGGTATCTTGCCTGATTGACCAGAGTGATAGGGGGTATGAATGTTGCGTCACATGAATTTGCGCCGGGCTCAACTGATCCGCAGCTGTCTGGCGGTAGCCGGTATCGCGGTGATCCTGTCCGGCACGGTGCCGGCTCAGGCGCAGCATTTCCCGGCCTTCCGGCAGGCGCTGGCGGAAAGTGTCTCGGCCAATGACGCGATTTCGGCCTTCTACCGCGGGCATGACTACCAGACGCTCTGGACCGGCCCCGATGATGCGCCCAGGCGCGAGGCGTTGATCAACGCGCTTGCGCGCGCCGCCGATCACGGCCTGCCCGCCGCGCGCTATGACCTGCCCGGACTGATCGCGGCCTTCGAGGCAGTGGAGAGCGAGCGTGACCGCGGCCAGCTCGAGGCGAGGGTCACCAAGGTCTTTGTCCAGTTCGCGCGCGACCTGCACAGCGGCGTTCTGGACCCGCGCCAGGTGGACCGCAACATTGTCCGCGTGTTGCCCCGGCCCGACCCGAAGAAGCTGCTGACCGAATTCGCCGAAGCCCCGGCCGCAGCCTTCATCCGCAATCTTGCGCCTTCGGCGCCCGAATATGCCCGCCTGTTCCGCGCCCGGCAGGATCTCGCGCGCGTGATCGCAGAGGGGGGCTGGGGGCCGCGTGTGCCCGAGGCCCGATTCGCGCCCGGCACCTCGGGCGATGCGGTCATTGCGCTGCGCAACCGTCTGATCGCCATGGGCTATCTGGGGCGCTCCGCGACGGCGAGCTATGACTCGGCCTTGCAGGCAGCCGTGCTGGAGTTCCAGATCAATCATGGGATCGAGCCCGACGGGGTTGCCGGTCCCGCCACCATCCGCGCCATCAATGTCGCGCCCGAGGAGCGAATGAGATCGGTGATCGTGGCCATGGAGCGCGAACGCTGGCTGAACATCCCGCGCGGCGAGCGGCACATCTGGGTCAACCTGACCGATTTCTCCAGCAAGATCGTCGATAACGATCAGGTCACGTTCGAGACCAAGTCGATCGTGGGGGCGCAGGCCAGCGACCGCCAGACGCCGGAATTCTCGGACCATATGCGCTATCTCGAGATCAACCCCGACTGGACCCTGCCGCGCTCGATCCTTGCGCGGTCCTACTGGGGCGCGCTGGCCTCGGGCGGGGCGCGACATCTGGAGATCGTGGATGCGAGCGGGCGCGTCGTGCCGCGCGGGGCGATCGACTTCTCGCGCTATACCCCGGCCAATTTCCCGTTCAACGTGCGCCAGCCGCCTGGGCCGACAAATGCGCTGGGCGAAGTCAAGTTCATGTTCCCCAACCCCTATGCGATCTATCTGCATGACACGCCCGAGCGGCATCTGTTCAACACCACCGTGCGGACCCATTCCTCGGGCTGCATCCGGCTGAACGACCCGCGCGACTTTGCTTATGAGTTGCTGTCGCGCCAGACGGATGACCCGCGCGGGCTGTATCATTCGGTGCTCAACACGCGCCAGCAGACGCGCGTCTATCTGGACAAGCCGGTGCCAGTGCATCTGGTCTATCGTACGGCGTTTACCGATGTGCGCGGCGCGCTGAATTTCCGCGCGGACATCTATGGCCGCGACGCGCGTATCTATGATGCGCTTGTGCGCGCCGGTGCGGTCGAGAACGGCCTGCGCATCTGAGCGCCCTGACCCGATGGAGAACGGCGCGCGGCCCGCCCCGCGCGCCGATTTGAATTGCCCGCTGTTGTGAAACTGTTACATTCAACTGCAATAGCAGAAACAACCGGATCAGCGAGGGCATGTCCAATGGGACTCGATGTCATGCAGGACTCTCAACCGATTGCACAGGCGGTTATCGATATCATCGCGGAGCAGGCGCTGGTAGAGCCTTCCGAGATCAGGCACGACAGCACTCTTGCCGATCTGGGGCTGGACAGTCTGGGGCTGGTGGAGTGCATTTTCGGGATCGAGGAGCGTTTCGGCATCTCGGTTCCGTTCAATGCCAACACCCCCGATCAGCCGGGATTCGACATTTCTTCGGTCGGGGCGATCATTTCCGAGGTTGAAAGGCTGGTGGCCAGACAGGCTGCATGAGGCGGGTTGTCATCACGGGCGCGGGCACGCTGAACCCGCTGGGGCATGATGTTGCCGCGACCCTGGAGGCGATGCGCGCCGGGCGTTGTGCCATCGACCGGCTGACCTGCCGCGATGTCGAGCGCCTGACCGTCCGGATCGGGGCCGAGATTCGCGGCTTCGAGCCCGAGACCCATTTCGACCCCAGACGCATGAGCCTGCTGGACCGTGCGACCCAGATCGCGCTGGTCGCGGCGCGGCAGGCCATGGCGCAATCGGGGCTGGAGGTGACCGAGGCGCTGGGCTTGCGCGCGGGCGTGGTCATGGGCACGGCAGGTGGCGGCAATACAACCGTCGATGACAATTACCGCACGGTCTATCAGGAGGGAAAGAACCGGGTCCACCCGCTGGTGGTGCCGCGCCTAATGCACAATGCCGCGACCTCGCATATCTCGATGGAATTCGGGCTGAAAGGGCCGGGCTACACGGTCTCGACCGCCTGTGCCTCGGCCAACCACGCCATGGGGCAGGCCTTCCACATGGTGCGCGCGGGCATGGCCGATGTGATGCTGACCGGCGGGGCCGAGGCGATGCTGTGTTTCGGCGGCATCAAGGCCTGGGAAGGGCTGCGGGTCATGACACTGGACACCTGCCGCCCGTTCTCGCGTGACCGAACCGGCATGGTGCAGGGCGAGGGGGGCGCGGTCTTCGTCTTCGAGGAGTACGAGCACGCGCGCGCGCGCGGTGCGGAAATCCTGGCAGAGGTTGCGGGGTTCGGCATGACCTCGGATGCGGGTGATATTGTCATGCCCGATCGTGACGGCCCGGTGCGCGCCATGCGCATGGCGCTGGCGGATGCGGCGCTGCCACCTCAGGCGCTGGGCTATGTCAATGCCCATGGCACCGGCACGGCGGCGAATGACCGGGTCGAATCGCAGGCGCTGGGCGAGGTGCTGGGCGCGCATCTGCGCGCGGTGCCGGTCTCGTCCACCAAGTCGATGCATGGTCATCTGATCGGGGGCACATCGGCGGTGGAACTGCTGGCCTGCCTGATGGCGCTGCGCGAGGGTGTCATCGCGCCGACAGTGAACTTCACCGAAGCCTGCCCCGACTGCCTGGTTGACGCCGTGCCCAATGTCGCGCGCGCGGCAAGGGTGGATGTGGCCATGTCCAACGCCTTTGCCTTTGGCGGGCTGAATGCGGTGCTGGTGCTGCGTCGGGCCTGACGGGGTCCGGACGCAGGGCAACAGTCCCGCCGGGGTCGCCCTGTCAGGCCGGACAGCGTGTGTGCAGCCTTCGTCCCCGCCATGGGGGGCGGGAAAGCTCAGCGCATCCCGGCGACCTTGCGCAGCGCAGGGTGCTCGGCGGGGTCTTCGTCGGGCATCCGCTGCACCGTGTCGCGCAGGTCGTTGAGCAGGTCGAGCAGCGTGTCCAGCCTCTCGGCGCCAAAGGCATCGGCAAGCTGCCGGTAGGTCGGTTCGGATTCCTGCACCACCTCTTCGAACAGGGCCAGTCCCTCGGGCGTCAGGCGCACCATGTGGCGCCGGGCATCCGTGCAGGGCACGGGCTCGATCAGGCCGCGCTGGGTCAGTCCGCGAAAGATCCGCGTCAGCGACGGCGGCAGGATCACGCAGCGTTCGGCGAGCGTCTTGGCGTCGAGCGCCTCGTCCTCGGCCAGCGCGCGCAGCACGCGCCATTGCGGCATGGTCAGATCATGGCTGTCGATGAAGGGCTTGAACAGGCGCATGGTCACTTCGCGTGTGCGCAAGAGGGCGATGGGCAACGATTTCTCGAACTTGCGCAGCGCTTTCCGGCAAGATGTGGGCATGGGCTTCCCTGCAAGGCCAGTTTCCACGACCTTAGCAGAGCCTGCGCTCCTTTCAAATGAAAATTATTTCGCGCCCGCAGCGTCAGTCTGCCGCATCGGGACGCAGTGGCATCAGGCGGGTGGCGCGGGCCCGGCCTTCGGCGGTCAGCAGCAGCGGGGCCGCGTGGCTCTGCGGGGGGGTGGCGCGCGCGACAAGCCCCGCATCGAGCGCATTCCGCAGCGCCGCGCGGGCGCGACCCTCGGACCAGCCCAGATGGCGGATCAGGGCGGGGCGGGTGTTTTCCTCGGCCTCGCGCCGGGTGCCCTCATGCGCGGCCAGATGCACCACCAGCGTCAGGCTGTCGATTCCCAGCGCCTCGGCGCGCCGCGCGCGGCTGCGCGCCAGCAGCCCGTCGCGCGGCCCGAAGGCAAGCGCGAGGGCAAATCCCGCGCCCGTCATCACTGCCATCATCGCCCCGATATTGACATCCCAGAGCACCGCCAGCGCGTAACCCGTGACACAGGCCGCCGCGGCAAGGGCCATTGACAGGCCCAGCATCGCCGGCAGGCGGCGGGTCAGCAGAAAGGCCGTGGCCGGGGGCACGATCACGAAGGCGATGAACAGGATCGCGCCCACGGCCTCGAACGAGGCCACTGCGGTGACACTGGTCAGCGACAGCAGCGCGTAGAACACCAGCCCGGGCGCGAAACCGAGGCTTGTTGCAAGCGCCGGGTCGAAGACGGCAAGCTTCAGTTCCTTCCACAGCAGCAGCACGAAGCCAGCATTGACCGCAAACACCACTGCCAGCGCCAGCAGAGCGACCGGCACAGGCTGGCCCAGGACAGGCGTGGTATCGATCCAGACAAAGGCGATCTCGCCCAGCAGGACCGCATCCACGTCCAGATGCACGTTGCGCGCATTGAGGTTGATGAGCAGCACGCCCAGCGCGAACATGGCCGGAAACACCAGCCCGATCGCGGTATCCATCCGCACAAGCTGCGTGCGCTGCACAAGCTGGGTAAGCGCCACGGTGATGACCCCCGTGATCGCCGCCCCGATCAGTTGCACCGGCCCGCTCAGATGCCCGGTCAGCAGCCAGACCGTGATGATGCCCAGCACGATGGCATGGCTGATAGCGTCGGTCAGCATCGAGGCGCCGCGCAGCACCAGAAAGGTGCCCAGAAGCGCCCCCGAGAGGCCCACCAGCAGGCCCGTGGCCAGGATCATGGCCGGGATCGAGGCGAAGACGGCGTCAATCATCGCGCCCGCGTCCTTCGCGCAGCGCCTCGGCGCGGGCCTGGCCTTCGGGGGTCATCTGCCAGTGCGGGGTGGTTTCGGGCGGGTGGGCGACCTCGCGCACAAGACCGCGTGCGGTCAGGCGGGCCAGCGCGGGGCCGGTCGCGGCCGCGTGGCGGGCGCGCAGCATGCCCAGTTCTGCCTTGTAGGCCGGGTCGTCATGACTGCGCGCCAGCGCATGGATCGTGCCCAGCACCTGATCCGCGCGCAGGCTGCGCGTGCGCGCGCGCCGCGCCAGCGCGCGGTCCAGAAGCCCGCGCTCGGGCGCGAAGGCGAGCGAGAGCAGCACGATGGCGGTGGCGACCAGCACGATCACCGGCCCGGTGGCCAGCCCGCGCGCGCTGGCGCTGATAAGCGCGCCGGTGACGCCCGCGACCACGGCAAACCCCATCGACAGCCCCACCATGCCCGCGAGCGAGCGCGTCCATTGCCGCGCCGCCGCGGCGGGTGCGATCAGCAGCGCGACCATCAGGATCACGCCCACCATCTGCAACCCCGCCACGATGGCCAGCGCGACCATGACCGTCAGCGCGGCCTGCACCCGCGCCACCGGCAGGCCCAGCGCGCGGGCGTAATCGGGGTCGAAACTGACGATCTTGGCCTCTTTCCACAGCGCCGCGATCAGGGCCAGCGCAAAACCCGCCAGCCCGCCCATGATCCACAGGTCACTGCGCAGCGTTGCCGCCGCCTGCCCGAAGAGAAAGCCCGACAGCCCCGCGCTGGCCGCGCCGCTCTGGCTCTGGACATGGCTCAGCAGCACCACTCCAAGGGCGAAATAGACGCTCAGCACCACACCGAGCGCAGCATCCGGTTTCAGCCGCGTGCGGCTCACGATCAGCATCACGCTCAGCGCTGCCAGCCCGCCGGAGAGCGTCGCACCGATCAGAACTGCGCCAAGCTCGCGCCCCCCTGCGACCAGAAAACCCAGCGCGACGCCGGGCAGTGCTGCATGGCTGACCGCATCGCCCAGCAGGCTTTGCCCGCGCAGCACGGCAAAGGCCCCCAGCGCGCCGCTGATCAGCCCCAGAAACACCGCCCCCATGAGCACGGTCTGCACGGTATGGCTGGACAGCAGATCCCACATGCTCAGGCCTTGACCAGTGCGACCCGGTGGCCATAGGTCTCGCGCAGGGTTTCGGGGGTATAGACTTCGGCCACGGGGCCCTGTGCGATGATCCGGGTGTTCAGCATCACCAGCCAGTCGAAATAGCGCTCGACCGTGCTCAGGTCATGATGCACCACGATCACCGTCTTGCCCCGGTCGCGCAGGTCCTGGAGCAGGGCGATGATGATATCCTCGGTCGGACGGTCCACCCCGGCCATGGGCTCGTCGAGGATGTAGAGGTCGGCCTCCTGCACCAGCGCGCGGGCGATGAAGACGCGCTGCTGCTGGCCGCCCGACAACTGGCCAATCTGGCGGTCGGCGTAATCCTGCATGCCGACTGCGGCCAGCGCCGCCATCGCGCGGGCGCGATGCGCGGCCCCCGGGCGACGGAACCAGCCAAGCTGGCCATAGAGCCCCATCATCACCACGTCGCGCACATCGGTCGGGAAGTCCCAGTCCACCGAGGAACGCTGCGGAACATAGCCCACCCGGTTGCGCACGGCGTCCAGTGGCTGGCCGAACAGGCGGACATGGCCCGCAACCGGCGCCACCAGCCCCAGCACCGCCTTGAGCAGGGTCGATTTGCCCGAACCGTTCGGCCCCACGATTGCGGCCATCACACCGGGGGGCACATCGAGGTCGATGTCCCACAGCGCGGGTGCGGCCCCGTAGGTGACGGTCAGATCCTCGACATGCAGGGCAAACTGGGGTTCGTGCAACTGGCTCATGGTGCGATGTTGCGCAATGCGGCCCAATCCGCAAGTGCCTCGGGCAGGGGGGGCAGGTCGCCGCCAAGGGCCGCGGTGATGGTGGCCGTGTTGGACCAGATCATGCCGATGTAATCCCCCGCCACGCTGCCGGGTTCGCCCATCGCGTCGGAATGGAGTGCGCCGCCGATCTCGACCGCGCCGCCCAGCGCGCGCACTTCGGCCACCAGCGCCTCGATCGTGCGCGGATTTATCGTGGTTTCCACGAAGACGGCGGGGACAGCGTTCCTGATCACGAAGGCGGCGACCTCGCGGATATCGGCGATGGAGGCCTCGGCCTCGGTGCTGATACCGGCCACGGCCTCGGACGCCTCGATGCCATAGGCGCGGGCGAAATAATTGAAGGCATCATGGGCCGTGACCAGCATGCGGGCGGCCTCGGGGATGGTGGCGATGGCGTCGCGCACCCAGTCATCCAGCGCAGTCAGCCGTGTGGCATAGGCTGCGGCACGCGTGTCCATACCGGCGGCGCAGTCGGGGCGGGCATCGCCCAGAAAGGCCGTGACCTGCGGAATGGCCTGCGCCCAGAGTGCCGCATCCATCCAGACATGCGGATCGGGCTGGCCGTCATCATCGAGCAGATCCCCGGGCGCGTAGGTGGTGGCCAGCACGCCCAGCACCGGCTTGCGCGTGCGCATTGCATCCAGCGCGCGGGTCATCTGCGCTTCCAGTTCCGGCGCGAGATAGAGGATCACCTCGGCCCGGTCCAGGCGCTGCACATCCGATGCGCGCGGCGTGTAGAGATGCGGGTCGCTGCCCGGCCCCATCAGCGCTTCGACCTGCACGCAATCGCCGCCGATGGCGCTGGCCATGTCGGCCAGCATCCCGATGGTTGTCAGCACGCGCAGCGGTTCTGACGCCAGCGCCGGCTGCGCACAGCCCATTGCGGCCATGACAAGGAGCACGTGTCGCATATCGGGGTCCCTTTCATGCAAATGAGAATTATTCGCAAATAGAACCGTTCTCGGGTGGTGTCAAGACCATTGCTGCAGCTGAGGGCGCTGCGAGAGGGGTTGCAAGCGCGCGCGCGATTGGGCATGACCACCGCTCAGGCAGACCTACGCAGGACAAAAAAGATGAGCGACATCACTTCCGACGCCTATACCGTCACCGCCGAAGAACTGCGCCAGTTCATCGAGCGATACGAGCATCTGGAAGCCGAGAAGAAGGACATCACCGACCAGCAGAAAGAGGTCATGGCCGAAGCCAAGGGGCGCGGCTATGACACCAGGGTGCTGCGCAAGATCATCGGCCTGCGCAAGCGCAAGCCCGACGAGATTGCCGAGGAAGAGGCCGTGCTGGAACTCTACAAGACCGCGCTCGGGATGGAGTGAGGCTCACGGCTGCAGCAGGCGTACGCCCTCGATGCTGCCGATCAGATCGACATCATCCTCGTAAAGCTCCGAGAGCACATCCACGCTGGCCTCGTCCCAGCCGGTTGCGCTGATATCCACATCGAGCTTGGATTCGTCGCACATCTTGTCGAGAAAGGCCGCGATCACCTTCTGGCGATGCTGCTCGTCCACCGGGGGCGCGGCCTCGAGATAGGCTTCCAGCTTCTCTGCTCCCCCCTCAACCATGACCGCGCGGAACCAGTCATAGCTTTTTGCAAATCCTCCCTCGGGCGTCACCCCCGCGACCTCGTGCAGGATCCTGTGCCACAGAAACGGCGTGTCCTCGTCGCACCAGACTGTCAGCGCGGCTTCGGGCCAGTAGGTGCGCAGGTCCGTGACCAGTTGCGACCAGCGCAGCGACTCGCCCGAGAGGTTTTCCAGAACGTTTTGCGTATGGCGCGACTTGGCGCTGGCAAGAAAGGCCGGGATATAGGTGGCCGGGTTGCGGATGCACAGGAAGACCTCGGTCGGCTGGTTGTCGAACATGGTCCGCAAGGCGCGGATACGCTCGGATACCAACGGATAGAGCGTCCGGCCGTCGGTGACCTCGGGCAGGCGCGCCAGCAGGCCCGGGGCCGAAAGCACAAGACGGCGCGTCGTGTCATCTGCGTCCACGGCGTCGCACAGCTTGGCCATGAAGCCCGTAATCTGCCTTTCTGAGGCAAGCGCGCTGGCGGCCTCGAGCACAGGGGTCAGGCAGTCGCGCGGACGCGCCACCAGCACGCCCGCCCGCGACAATCCGGCCTGATTGGCGCGCAGGCAATCCCGAAGCTGCGCCTCGTCGGTCAGATGCGCCCCAAGATGCAATACGATGTCCATAATGCTCGTGCCCTTTTTTCTTTGCACTTGTCTACGCGCGCATTATGACGCGGCTTGGACGCAATTCCGACGAGACTGGGGCGATTGTTGCCCACCGCCGCAAAATTCTGTCACGCTGCTTGCAGAAGGGCAATCCTGTATTGAGCACGCGCGCGATTGCTCTTATGAAGAGGCCCGGGCCGGCTTAGCTCAGTTGGTAGAGCAGTGGTTTTGTAAACCGAAGGTCGGGGGTTCGAGTCCCTCAGCCGGCACCATGGCCCCTTTCTGCCCGTCCCCTGGCGATTATTCGACCGGTCGTGCCACATCCCCATCTCCCACCCGGGCCGGCGCGCAGGCTGCTGTATCGGGAATGACAAATGGTGCAAACCGCACCGATCAGCGCGCAGCGCTGCGGCCCAGCAGACGGGACAGAGGGCATGGGTAGAAAAGGCGTCGGGGCGCTGCCGCAGATCCTGACCGACAGCGTCTCCGATGCTGGGGGACCAGACGCGATGCGGTTCCTTGCGCGCGAGAATGCGGCCGGGCGCGGCATGGCGTTCCGGCTGTGCCGATAGCCGCTGCGGTTGTCTGTCATCCCGCTGGGCATGCTGCTGCCAGGGCTGCGTGCCCGACAGCCGGGGCGGGCACTCGCTTGCCTGTCATGGTGGGCCGGGGTCAGCGAGCAGTGTGCGCACCTGCTCGCGCAGTGCCATGCTCTGCGCAAGCGCATCGCGACCCTGGCCGAGCAACCCCGGCGCTGTGTCGTTCGGCCCGGTCTCCGGAGCCGCGCCGCTGCGCTCTGGCGCGCGCAGCAGGGCAACAGCCCTGTCGTCGGGGATGTCCGGTGGGGGCTGGGTTCCGGACTCTGTGGCGTCTTGCGGGTCCGGCATCAGGACGCGCTGCGCCTCGCGCGCGCGCGCAGGGTCAGGCGCGCTGTCCGGGTCGGACACGGCCTGTGTCGATGCAGGAAATCGCGACCCTGCCCCATCCCCGGCCCCGGGCGAAGGTGCCAGCCCTGCCGATGGCCCGGCATGGTCAGCGCCCGGATCGGGCGGCGCGTCGTCCTGCGCCTCTTGCGCGGATGGTCCGTCAGGTGCAGCCGGTGGCAGCGATATCTCGGCCGCCCGCAGAAGCCCTGCCTGCGCAGCAAATCCAAGCCGCGCCAGCCGGTCTGCCAGGCCGGTGCGGATTTCGGGGGGCAGTCCGGTCTCTGCCCAGGGTGCCAGCCGGAAAACCTGCTCGACAAGGACGAGGTCATCGGGCTGGGTCAGAAGCCCTTCGAACAGATCGGCCAATGCCCCCTTCGTTTCGTTGCCCAGATGGGGCCGCTCGCGTTCGAACAGGGTGACCGCACCGGCAGGGTCATCCATGCGCAGGGCCGCGCGAAGCAGATGGCGCGCGACCGTGCGGCCATTATCGGAATTGCGCAGGGCGAGCAGGCGGTCCTCGGCATGATCCCGCAGGCCGGGCTCGAGCGCTGCGCCATTACGTTCGCGCTGTGCCAGCAGGAACAGCAACGCCTCGTCGGAATGCTGCGGCGCGAGCCGAGCCTCAAGCCTGCCGGCCTGTTCGGGGGGGCTGCCGGGCAGGTCGAGGGCAACACGCGCAAGTTCCAGGGCAGGAGTCGGTTCGGGTGCAACCCGGTCGATCATCGTCCGGATGATCTGGGCGATGTCACGGTGGCCCTGCAATGTCAGCCGCTGGATCACCTTGGGGCCCAGATGCAGCCGAAGATGCGGCGGCAGAAGGCTGATCGCCTCGATCAGGTGATCGGCGCGCGGCTCCGACAGTGGCGTCTCGTCCGCAGCCGCGAGAAAGGCCCAAAGATATGCGAAGGGGCCGCAGTCCTGCAGCATGGCGAAGGTCGCGGCGTCATGGCCCTGCTCGAGATCGATCAGATACCCCAGTTGCGCCAGCAGCGCGAGGTCGTTGCCGGGCGCGTCGCGCATCTGGCTGACCATCCGGCCTTCGGCCCCGAAACCGAGGCGGAGATACTGTTGCGCCAGCATGGTGAGCGTGTCGGTGTCGAGCCGGTCGAATTCGCCATAGAGCCGTTGCACAAGCCCCCCCATCGGAGCCCCCATCGAAGGTGGCGCGTCATGGAGCGGCCATCGCGACATGTCCAGAACCTCAGCCCGCGCGCAGCCCTCTGCCGCTGCGCGGTCTGCTGCGTGGCGGTCCTGCGCTGGCTCGGCACCGGGGATGCTGACATGACCCGCAAGTGCTGCGAGGGCGCCATCGGGCAGCGGCGGGTCTGGCCGGGGCCGGGGGTCAAAGCCGTCATTGCTGCGCAGCACCCCCTGGGCGACCGAGCGCGCCAGAACCTGCGCCAGTTCCCGTGTGACCATGCTGTGGTCCGCGCCCTCGGGCGCGGGGGTGGGCGCGGGCAGTGCCCGGGGATGGAGCGGGTGGTCGAACAGACTCTCGAGTGTGAGGGATAACGTCGCGGGGGGCGGGTCTGCCCCCTCGCGAACATGGCGCGCAAGGTCGCGACCGGCCCTTGCGGCTGGTGCGGATGTCGATGGCGCAGGCCCCGAGAGCCCCGGCGGCCGTGGTCTGGGGCGCATCCCGTCTGGCGGGATCGGGGCGCGCTGCCCCGAAGGCGCGAGAATGTCGATGACCAGAAAGCCGGGGATATCCTCGGAGGCGCGGATGTCGCAGTCGCAGGCCAGTTGCAGTTCCAGCAGGTCCGGTGCTGCGCTGGCCGCGCGCAGTTTCGTGCGCGGGATGCGCGCGAAGGTCTGGCTTAGGTCGAACCGAAGCGGCGGGCCGGCGAGTTCCAGCCGCGCGCTCCGGTCCCCGGTCGTGACCCGCCAGGTGTTCTCATCGGGAATCCGGATCACGAGCCGGGTGAAGTCGGCATGCTCGCCTGCCCGGACCGGCAGGGTCGTGGTCTGCGCCAGCGCCGGCAGGCCGAAGAGCCATGCGCCCAGTCCGATCGCGCACCAGAGCCTTCGCATGGTTCAGGCCGCGTTCTTGCGGAGGTCGCGCAGGGCTTCCTCGAGATCGCTGAAATCCGGGCGATGGCTGTGGGGCGTGTTCTGGCGGCCGACCTCGATGCAGATGTTCGCCGGATGGGCGTGCAGGTTGGCAATCAGCACCTCGCGGATGAGTTGGAAGAAATGATCATCCTCCTCGACAATGGAGTGCATCCGGCCGGCCAGCGGTCCGGCAAAGCAATAGGCGAGAAAGACGCCAAGGAATGTCCCGGTCAGCGCGCCCCCGATCATCTTGCCCAGGATTTCGGGAGGCTCGTCGATCGCGCCCATGGTCTTGATGATGCCCAGCACGGCTGCGACGATCCCCAGCGCGGGCAGCGCATCGGCGACCACCTGCACGGCATGGCTGGGATGGAGCGCGTGATGCTTCCGGGCCTCTAGGCGCTTGTCGAGCATCTCCTCGACCTGATGCGGGTCGTCGTAGTTCATCGAGGCCGCGCGCATCGTGTCGCAGATGAGTTCGACCACATCATGATCGCCTTGAATCCTGGGATACCGGGCGAAGATCTTGGAATTCTGCGGCGCCTCGAAATGTTCCTCGACCGCGACAGGGTTCTGTCGTGCCAGCCAGATCAGCTCGAACAGCAGGCAGAGCAGGTCGCGGTAATCCTGCGGGCTCCATTTCGGCCCGCGAAAGGCGCGCCCGATGTCGCGGCCGGTGGCCTTGATCACGCTCACATTGTTGGCGATGACAAAGGCACCCAGCGCGGCTCCGCAGATCATCACCATCTCGAAGGGGAGCGCCTTGAGGATGATCCCCATTGTGCCGCCGGCCCCGAGATACCCCCCGAAGACCATCACCAGCACGATTGCGATACCGATAATTATGAACACGTCCTGACCCTTCTCTTCGTGGGCGCCCCTGCCGCTTCTGCGCTCCACTCTCGCAAGGTGGTGTTAACATACCCCTTCCGCACGCGCGGCATGTGCCATCACTCGCGCGGTGTGCGCGCGTGGCGCCCGGCGATGACGGCACTGATGGCATAGGCGAGCAGCGGGTCGAGACCGGCCATGATCTCGCCCGCGAAATCGGGGCGCAGCCGGGCGATGAACCCGGCGGAGAATTCGGTATCCATCTGCGCGAACAGTTCAGCGGCCTGCTGCGGCTTCATGTTCTCGAAGACAGTTGTCAGGCGCTGCAGGTCATCCTCGGCTGCGGATTCGGTCAGGCGCAGCGTCGCGGCCAGTCGTGCCTCGGTGGCCTCGAGCTCGGCCATCTGGCGCGCAAGCGCCTGCTCGGCGGCGCGCATCTGCGCGCCGCGCGCGGCAAGGGCTTCTTCGGCGGCCGCGATCTGCGCCTCGCGTGCCAGCAGCGTTGCAAGCAGGTCGCCGGGGTCGGGGTGGCGCATACCCGCCGCCGGTTCCGGCCCGGATGCCGCGGCACCCGATTCGGCGGCGATCACCTCGGCCACGCCCAGGCCCAGCCGCGACATTCCGGCCACCAGGAACAGCCCCGCCAGCACGATCAGGATCGAAGCGGCCCCCGCACGGGGCACCGGCTGCCCGCTCATCGCGTGGCACCGGCCGGATCGCGCTGGCGCAGCACGCGGGGGCGGGAGTCCGCCGCGGCGCGCGCGGCGGTTGCGCGGCTGAAGGGAGCGAAGCCGTCCTCGTCCTGCGCCAGCGACTGCCTGCCGCGCGGCGCGACAGCCGAGACGCCGGTGTCGGGTGCCGCGCGCGCCCCCGGCTGGCCGGCCGCCATCAGCAGCTCAAGCCTGCGCGCGGTCGCATCGGCGCGCGAAACCTGCTCTGCCAGTGCGTTGCCTGCCCGCCCGCTGGAACTCTCGGCCTCGCGCAACACGCGTGTCAGCGTATCGACCTGGGCAGACAGCACGGCGATGGCCTTGCCGACATCGCCATCGAGCCGGGTCAGGGCGCGCAGGCGGCGCGAGAGCACCATGCAATAGGCTGCGGCCAGCACCGCGCCCAGTCCGATCATGATGTCGAGTATGACTGCCATCGCTTGCTCCTAGTTGATGACGAATTCGGTGATGAGAAAGTCGCGGACATGCCCCTCTCCGGCGATGACCTGAAGGCGACGCAGGATCTGCGCGCGCAGCCGGATGATGGCGGCAGGCTCGGTCAGGTCGCTGATCTCGACCGCGCGCAGATAGGTGTTGATCAGGTCGAGGAATCGCGGTTGCAGGCGCTGCATCTCGGCCAGCGAGGAGTCGGCAACCTCGATATGCCCCGAGAATCGCAGGAAGCGCGCCCCGCTCTCGGGGGCGAGCGTGATGGTGATGTTCTCGACCGGGACATGAGCGAAATCGGTGGCCACCGGGGCCGGGCGCGCAGCCGGGTCGGCGGGGGCGAGAATCAGCCCCGAATGCACGGCATGGAACATTCCGCCGCCGGCAAGAGCCGCACCGGCAAGCCCGAACAGGACCGGCAGGAAACGCCGCTTGCCCGGGCTGTCGGAGGGCGTGGCGGCGGCTGTATCGGCGACTTGCGGCATGCGTCCTCTCATCAAATCCTGCGAGGTTGTTTTTGGCACAAGGTCACTAACCGAATGTTAAGCGATCCCGGCGAAAACTCCTTTTCAGGCAGAAGCCAGCAGCAAGGAGATTCGCAGTGCAGCAGCTACAGTCTGTATGGACCGCGCTGGATGGCAGACGCCGCGCCATGGTGATCGGGGCGACCGTGCTTGCCTTTGGCGCGGTGCTGATGCTGGCGAAGCTGGCCACCTCGCCGGGCATGGCACTGCTGTATGCAGGGCTGGAGGACGGCGCCGCGGGCGAGGTCATCCAGGCGCTCGAGGCGCGCGGGGTCGCCTATAATGTCCGCGGTGATGCCATCTTCGTGCCCGCCACGCTGCGCGACGAGATCCGCCTGATGCTGGCCGCAGGCGGGCTGCCGAGCAATGCGCATGCAGGCTACGAGCTTCTCGAATCGCTGACCGGTTTCGGCACCACGTCGCAGATGTTCGATGCGGCCTACTGGCGCGCGAAAGAGGGGGAACTGGCGCGCACCATTGTCGTGAGCCCCCATATCCGCACGGCGCGGGTGCATATCTCGCAGGGCAGCAGCACCCCGTTCCGCCGCGACATCGCGCCCACGGCCTCGGTTACAGTCACGACTTCTGGCGGGGCGCTCAGCGTGGTGCAGGCGCGCTCGCTGCGCTTTCTCGTTGCCTCGGCCGTGGCCGGCATGACGCCTGAGGATGTCTCGGTCATCGACGGGGCAGGGGGGCTGGTCTACGGCCCCGAGGCCGAGACCTCCGCCGCAGGTCAGACCGCCGACCGCGCCACCGAATTGCGGCGCAATGTCGAGCGGCTGCTCGAGGCGCATGTTGGCCATGGCCGCGCTGTGGTCGAACTGAGCATCGAGGCCGTCACCGAGCGCGAGGTCATTCACGAGCGGCGCCTCGACCCGGACTCGCGCGTCGCGATCAGCAGCGAGGTCGAGGAAAACAGCACCAACAGCACCGACAGCCGCAGCCAGGGGGTGACAGTGGCCAGCAACCTGCCCGATGGTGATGCGGCTGCGGGCGCGGGCAATGCCACCACGCGAGAGACCCAGAACCGCCAGCGCACCAATTTCGAGGTCTCGGAAACCCGGCGCGAACTGGAACGCCAGCCCGGTGCGATCCGGCGCATGACCGTGGCGGTGCTGATCGACGGGCTGCGCGAGGTCGATGACACCGGCGCGTTGCAATGGCGCCCGCGCACCGCCGAGGAACTGGACTCGCTGCGTGAACTGGTGGCCTCGGCGGTCGGGTTCGATGCGGCGAGGGGGGATGTCATCACCATCCGTTCGCTGCCTTTCGAGCCGGTCGCCGCCATTGGGACCGAGGCCACATCGGGGCTGTTCGCGCGTGCCCGGATCGACATGATGACGCTCGTCAACTGGGCGCTTGCGCTGGTCGCGCTGCTGATCGTGGCGGTCTTCGTACTGCGCCCGATCCTGGCCGCGATCACCGGGCGCGGTGCTGCGGGGGGGGCTGACGGCCCGGCCGCGACCTTCGCCCCCGCCATGCTGACCCGCGCGGACCCGCAGGGCGCGGCAGAGGCCGATGGTGCGGTCGCGCGCATGGAGGATACCCCCGAGGACCCGGTCGAGCGGTTGCGCCGCCTGATCGAGGCGCGGGGCGAGGAGTCGGTCCATGTGCTGCGCCACTGGATGGATGAGCGCAAGGAAACCCCATGACCGGCTCCATGCTGAAGCTCGAGGTTTTCGAGACTGCCCCGCCGGACGAGGACGAAGCGCGTCTGGACGCGCATCAGGCGGCCCGGCTTCGCGAGACCGCCTATGAATCGGGCTATGCCGCAGGCTGGCAGGATGCGCTCGAACAGATGCGAAACGAGGATGCCCTGCGCCGGATCGCTGCCGAGGAAGCGCTGCAGGCCATCGGCTTCAGCTATGCCGAGGCGCATCAGGCGCTCTCGGGGCTGTTCCTGCGGCTGACCGGGGAGATTCTGGAAAAGGTCCTGCCCGAGACCCTGCGCCAGGCGCTGCCCGCGCATCTGGCGCAGGAACTCGCCACGCTTGTGGAGCGCAACACCCATTGCCCGGTGCAGATCGCCTGCGCGCCCTCGGTCCGGGCCACGCTCGAGCCGCTGGTGCAGGCTTGCCCGCAATTGCAGATCGAGATGGTGGCCGAGCCGAGCTTCTCGGAAGCGCAGGTGGCGCTTCGACTGGGCGCGCAGGAGCGCGTGATCGACCTCGACAGCCTGCTTGCGGCGCTGCGCGCCGCCTTTGACGGGCAGATACGCAAACAGGTGCAGCAGGAGACAGCACATGGATGACAGCGAGCTTGCCGGAGGAATTCTCAACCAGGTGCCGATCGAGATCGCGATCTCGGTCGGTCGCGCCCGACCGCTGGTGCGAGAGTTGCTGAAACTGCGCCGCGATTCGGTGTTGACGCTTGACCGGCGCGTGGATGACCCGGTCGAACTGTTCATCGGCGACAAACTGGTGGCGCGGGGCGAGTTGCAGGAGCTGGAGGGCGAGCAGGCTGGCTATCTGGGCGTGCGCCTGACCGAGATCATCGACCTGCGCGAGGCGCTCTGAGCCGATGGCGCGGGTGCTTGCCCTTGCGCTGCCTGCGCTGGTCATGGCGACGCTCGGCGCGCAGGCGCAGGAGGTCAGCATCACCCTGGGCAATGACGGCCAGCTTGCCACGCGCACGATTCAGCTGGTGGTATTGCTCACGCTGCTGAGCCTCGTCCCCGGCATCCTGGTGATGGTGACATGCTTTCCCTTCATCGTGACGGTCCTCGCCATCCTTCGTCAGGCGCTGGGGCTGATGCAGTCGCCGCCGAACATGCTGATCGTCTCGCTCGCACTGTTCCTGACCTGGTTCGTGATGGAGCCGGTGTTCATGGCGGCCTGGCAGAACGGCATCGTGCCGCTCAATGACGGTGCGCTGGGGCTCGACGAGGCTGTCGTCGCAGTGGCCGACCCGTTCCGGCACTTCATGGCCGCAAGGGTCGATGCGGCCACTTTCGAGGGGCTTGCAAGCCTGCGCCCCGGAGCGGATGCCGCGCTGTCGCCCGATGCGCCGCTATCGCTGCTGGTGCCGTCCTTCATGCTCAGCGAGATCGCACGCGCCTTCCAGATCGGGTTTCTGGTGTTCCTGCCTTTCCTGATCATCGACCTTGTGGTGGCGGCGGTGCTGATGTCGATGGGCATGATGATGGTCCCGCCTGCGATCGTGTCGCTGCCCTTCAAGCTGTCATTCTTCGTCATCGCCGATGGCTGGCGGCTGATTTCCGAGGCACTGGTGCGCAGCTATTTCTGACATGCGATCCGGGCAACGGGAGAGCCAGTGCCTGCTGTCTGGATCTGTGCGGCGCAGCGTGAGCCGGGTGCAGCTGCGACCACTCGCGGGGAGCGAGGGGCGGATGTCGAAAAAGCGCCCGCTCGGGGTCCCGCCCACC
>SKYA01000164.1 GCA_007128135.1 Paracoccaceae bacterium
ACCCACCCGCCCCGCACGCCTCGCGGGCGCCCGATGCTGCGCATCGCAAGAAGGCCGTGGGGGGCTTGAGGCGATCAGAGCGTGGCAAGAATCGCGCGCGCCTCGGTGCTGTCGGCATCCATCCGTGCAATCAGCGCCGCGAGCGAGTCGAAGCGCGCCTCGTCGCGCAGATGCGCGATCAATGCGACCGACAGATGCGCGCCATAGAGATCGCCCCTGAAGTCGAACAGGAAGGTTTCAAGATTGGGCGTGTTCTCGCCAAACATCGGTCTCACCCCGAGTGAGGCGACACCGCCATACCGCCCGGCATGGGGTCCGTTCAGGACATCCACCTGCACGGCATAGACACCGAATCGTGGCGGGTGCAGCCCCGAGATGGACATGTTGGCGGTCGGATAGCCCAGTTCGCGCCCGCGTTTCTCACCATGCAGAACCTCGCCCTCGATGCGGTGCCAATGGCCCAGCATCGCCGCGGCATCGCGTGGGCGGCCTTCGCTGAGTGCCGTGCGGATGGCTGTCGAGGAGAACACGCGGTCGCCATCGGCGAGCAGGGGTGCGACCGTGACCTCGAAACCAAGCTCCTCGCCATAGGTGACCAGATCCGAGGCCGTTCCCATCCGCCCCTTGCCGAAGCAGAAATCCGCGCCCACCACGACATGGCGCACCCCAAGCCCTCCGGCCAGAACCTCCTGCGCGAAGGCATGGGCACTCAGTCCGGCCAGCGTGGCGTCGAATGGCAATTCATAAAGCCATTCCACTCCAAGCCGCGCCAGCCTGCTGGCGCGGGCCTTGCGGTTCATCAACCGGAACGGGGCCGCGTCGGGGGCAAAGAACTCGCGCGGATGTGGTTCGAAGGTGACAATGCCCAGCGGCAGGCCGTCGCGCCGGGCAAGGTCGATCACCCGCTGGTGACCGCAATGCACGCCGTCGAAATTGCCAAGTGCTGCCGAAGACCCACGCGCCTCGGGCGGAACTGACAGCCAGTGACGAGTGATCCGCATCTGCCCCCTTGCAGGGCGCGCGCCCTTGCCTCAGTCGAATTTCCGGCTGGGCGCAAGCACGGTGGCCTCGCCCTTCAGAACTGTCGTATTGCCGACTGAGCAGCGACATTCAAGAGTGACGCGGCGCCTGGCATAGTCGATGCCCTGCACGGTGACCTCGGCCAGCACCACATCGCCGGGCCGGACCGGGGCCATGAATTTCAGTGTCTGGCCCATGTAGATGGTGCCATGGCCTGGCAGTTGCTCCCCGATCACAGCCGAGATCAGGCCCGCGGTCAGCATGCCATGCGCGATCCGCCCCTCGAAGATCGTGTCCTGGGCATATGCATCGTCCAGATGCACCGGGTTGCGGTCGGTCGAGACCTCGGCGAACAGTTCGATATCGCGGTCGGTGATTTCCTTGCGCAGATGGCGCGACATGCCGATCTCGAGATCCTCGATGCAGATCGTGCCACGGGGAAAATTGTCATTCATGCCACTGTCCAACATCTGCAGCTGCCTTTCATGCCGAGCGAATCCGAAGTCATGTTGCAGTGCGGCATTACGCCAAAACGACAGAAGGTGCAACCGCCTTGCGTAATATTCATGCCAATTGAGCTTTTGTATGGCAATTTTGTTGCGCGCCCCCAGGCCGGTCGGAACAACTCGGGCAAGTCGGGTTCCCAACCGTCGCCTGCCCGATATCATGGCGCATGCATCCGCCGAAACCGGGCGGGCCTATGCCCCATGGCCCATGACAAAGAACGATCTCCGCTCGATGATGCGGTTTTGCCCGATGGCGCAGGCGGCGATGGTGTCGCCATGCCTGGGACTGGCGCAACATGGACAGTAGGGTGGGCGCTGTGCACCCACCATCGGCGCGCCGCGCGGAGGCGTGAGGCTAGCGAAGGCGCGCGATGGCATAACCTGGATGGATACCCTGCCGTGCAACCCAGGCGGTCAGCAGCCCCGCATCCGGCGATTCGGGGTCGGGGCCGAACTCGCCCGCCGCCAGACCACCGGTGACAAGAAGCGTGTCGATTCCCTCGCTGATCCCGCCCTGTATGTCGGTCGCGATACCGTCACCGATGGCAATGGTCCGATCCTCCGAAAAGCGCAGTCCGGCCTTCGAGACCAGGCGCCGCGCGAGATCGTAGATCGGCGGGTGGGGCTTGCCGAAATAGAGGCTCTCTCCCCCCATCGCGTCATAGAGCTGCGCCAGCGCGCCTGCGCAATAGATCCGCGTCTCGCCGTAATCGACCACCAAATCGGGATTTGCGCAGAGCAGTTTCAGCCCCCGCGCCTTGGCCGAGAGGAACCGCCCGCGATAGTCATCGGGCGTCTCGCGCAATTCGTCGAAGGGACCGGTGCAGACAATGCCCTCGGCCTCGTCAAAGCCGACGCGGGTGATTGGCGCGCGCTCTGCGGCCCATTCGGGCAGGTCGGTAAAGAAGCCGTCGTCCTTCTCGGGCCCCAGATGCCAGACCCGCTCGCCCACCGATCCCATGAGCATGGCTTCCTGTGCGGCATCCCCCGAGGTCGCAATCGCATCATAGGCGTCGCGCGCAAGCCCCATCTCGTCCAGCCGCGCCTGCACGGCAGCCCTCGGCCGTGGCGCATTCGTCATCAGCACCACATAGCCGCCCTCCTGCCGGAACGCCTGCAAGGCAGCTTCTGCGGCCGGGTAGATCGCCAGTCCGTTATGCACACAGCCCCACAGATCGACCAGTGCAAGGTCGTAGCGGGTGCTGATCTCGGCGAAGGATCCGATCAACCGCGTCACAGCGTCAGTACCGGGATGATCTGCTTCTTGCGGCTCAGGACGCCCGGCAGCACCACATGGTCGCCCTCGACGCGCACGTTGAAGGATTTCTCCGTCACTTCCCTGACCACCTCATTGGGCACCAGCAGCGTAGCTTCCTCGTTCAGGATGTCGATGACGAAGAGCATCACCTCATCGGCGCCATCCTCGCGGGCGACGCCGGGCATTGCCGCCACAAGGTCGTCCTTGCGCGACAGTATCTGCGCAGGCGCCGTTGTCTCGAGCACCGAAATGCGGAAGGTCTTGTCTCCGACCGCGTATTTCTTGGCATCCATCTTCAGCAGCTCCTCGGCAGAGAAACGCGACACATCCGATTTCGCGGCAAACATCGCGGCCGCAAGTTCGCTGATCTCCACCCCCAGATCCTCGGCCAGCGCATGGGCCACGGCGCGGTCTTCCTGCGTGGTGGTGGGCGAGCGGAACTCGAGCGTGTCGGACAGGATGCAGGACAGCATCAGCCCCTTGATGCCGCGCGGCGCCTGCGCCATGTGCTTGCCGATCAGCGAATACATGATCGTGGCGGTGCAAGCCAGCGGACGCATGGTGATGTCGATGGGGCCTTTCGTTTCCAGCCCTCCGACCAGCTTGTGATGGTCGATGATGGCGCGGATGTCGGCCTTGTTGATGCCCTCGGGCAATTCTGCGGGGTTGTTCGTGTCAACGATCACGACCGCCATGCCCTCGGCCAGGTCGGTCAGGATGGCAGGACGCTCGAAGCCCCAATGATCGAGCACGAAGGCGGCTTCGGTATTCGGTTCGCCCAGCAGGACGGCCTCGGCGTCCTGCCCCTCGATCCGGGTCAGATACCACGCCCAGATCAGCGGCGAGCCGGTGGAGTCGGTGTCGGGAGAGAGATGTCCGAAAACTTTGATCATGTGTCTGTCCGGCCTTGATGAAAGAGATTTCCGAACATGCTTATAGTGACGAAAGCAAGGGGTGTCACGCCACCGAAAGCACTGCGATTCGGGATGCTGTTCCCGATCGACCGCTGGGCCCGGAATGGCCGAGATCGCATTGCGATGACGCCTCGTCCGTTGCCCTTCATGCCGGAGCGGATGGCTCGGTCAGAGGCCGGTTGCAGGGGGTGCCTGACCGGGATGGTTCGGGGCTGTTCGAGGGGGTGGGGTTGGAAATCGAGGGCGTTTCTGGCACAATGCAATGATTAGATTGAGGAGTGTGACCTCAAACCGACGCGTCAGAAATGGTTCAAATCCGGCAACGGGGGAAACATGTCTTATGGTATTTCATTTGTCGGGGCAGCTTCGGGAGAGCGGTTTGTCGAGCGCAGGCAGCGCAGGTCGAAGGGGTTTGGCTTTCCGCCGACACAGGCGAAGGATGCGTTGTTTTCCATGGGTGTCGACAGTGCGCGCACAATGGCAGGTGACCCGACTTCATCCGTGACCGGCGGGGCAACACAAACGCTGGTGCTGGCTCAGGCTGCCATCATGTCAATTCAAACCCTTTATAACACGATCTGGTTTCGGCTGGCCGATTCCAACTCGACCGGGCCAGCAACCGGGTCGATGTTGATTACCGTCAGGAAATCAAGAACAATGAGACGCGACCAGATGGACCAGCAGAATTTCTTCTTCGGGCGTAACACGGCCAGATCGTCGCTCGTCGCCCTTGTGGATTTTCTCGACAAGAACGACCTGTCCTACACCATGCCCTACTCGGACCTGGTTGAACTGTTTGTAGACTTCTCGAAAAAGTGCCGGGGACGAAGGTTCCTTTGCACGGTCGAGTTCCAGCTTTGATCTGACGCCGCTCTGTCAGTTTCCCACTCCGCCTTGAGTGCAGGGCAGACGCAGGAGCTTGCTGGCGGCAGGCATTTGTCAGCTTCTCACTTTCGGCGGCGATTTTTTCGCGCGCCCGGTATCACCCGCTGCCGCGCGCCTTGGCAGGCAACCGCCTGCACGCGTAGCACGGCACTGGCTTCGATCAGGGTGCGCTGCGTGCTGTTTGTGACGCCGCGCCTCAATAACCGGTCCTATACCGCGGCGGTTGAGTGACCCCGACCGGGTATACTGTCGGGGATTCGCGTGCTGGCCACCCCATCGACTGCCGAACCATCCTGCCAGTTCCTGCCGGCCTGATGTTGCGCAAGATTTTTACATGATCTGGGGTGTTGACACGGCTTGACCGCTTGCCTACCTATGCGCCGTTAGCACTCGCCTCATGTGAGTGCCAACAGTATTTCAACCTGGAACCAGAGGAGCGTTCTCAGATGGCTTTCAAACCGCTGCATGACCGTGTTCTTGTCCGTCGCGTCGAGAGCGACGAAAAGACCAAGGGCGGCCTGATCATCCCCGACACCGCCAAGGAAAAGCCCGCCGAGGGCGAAGTCGTCTCGGTCGGGGAGGGCGCACGCAAGGACTCGGGAGAACTGATCGCGCCCACCGTCAAGGCAGGCGACCGCGTGCTCTTTGGCAAGTGGTCGGGTACCGAAGTGACGCTTGACGGCGAAGAACTTCTGATCATGAAGGAAAGCGACATTCTCGGCGTCATCGCCTGAGCATCTTGAATTCCACAGAAACAAAGACAACCAGGAGGCACCCAGATGGCTGCTAAGGACGTCAAATTCAGCACTTCCGCCCGTGACCGTATGCTCAAGGGCGTGAACATCCTCGCCGATGCGGTAAAGGTCACCCTCGGCCCCAAGGGCCGCAATGTCGTTATCGACAAGAGCTTCGGCGCACCGCGCATCACCAAGGACGGCGTGACCGTTGCCAAGGAAATCGAACTGGAAGACAAGTTCGAGAACATGGGCGCGCAGATGGTGAAGGAAGTCGCCTCGCGCACCAATGACGAGGCCGGCGATGGCACCACAACCGCAACTGTGTTGGCACAGGCCATCGTTCGCGAAGGTTTGAAATCGGTTGCCGCCGGCATGAACCCGATGGACCTCAAGCGCGGCATCGACCTTGCAACCGCGAAAGTCGTGGAGTCCATCAAGGCCGCGGCGCGCCCGGTCAACGACAGCGCCGAAGTGGCACAGGTCGGTACGATCTCGGCCAATGGCGAGGCTGAGATCGGCCGCCAGATCGCGGACGCGATGCAGAAGGTCGGCAATGAAGGCGTCATCACTGTCGAAGAGAACAAGGGTCTGGAAACCGAGACCGACGTGGTCGAGGGGATGCAGTTCGATCGTGGCTATCTCTCGCCCTATTTCGTGACCAATGCCGACAAGATGATCGCCGAACTCGACGACGCGATGATCCTGATCCACGAGAAGAAACTCTCGTCGCTGCAGCCAATGGTTCCGCTGCTGGAGCAGGTGATCCAGAGCCAGAAACCCCTTCTGATCATCGCCGAAGATGTCGAAGGCGAAGCGCTGGCAACTCTTGTCGTCAACAAGCTGCGCGGTGGTCTGAAGATCGCAGCCGTCAAGGCGCCGGGCTTTGGCGACCGTCGCAAGGCCATGCTGCAGGATATCGCAATCCTGACCGGTGGTCAGGTGATCAGCGAGGACCTGGGCATGAAGCTCGAGAATGTCACCATGGACATGCTGGGCCGCGCCAAGAAAGTCTCGATCAACAAGGACAACACCACCATCGTTGACGGTGCTGGCGAGAAGGCCGAGATCGAGGCCCGCGTGTCCCAGATCCGTCAGCAGATCGAAGAAACCACCAGCGATTACGACAAGGAAAAGCTGCAGGAACGTCTGGCGAAGCTGGCTGGCGGTGTTGCCGTCATCCGCGTTGGCGGCATGTCCGAAGTCGAAGTCAAGGAGCGCAAGGACCGCGTCGATGACGCTCTGAACGCAACTCGTGCAGCCGTTCAGGAGGGCATTGTTGTCGGTGGCGGTGTGGCGCTGATTCAGGCTGGCAAGACGCTTGCAGGTCTGACCGGCGAAAACAACGACCAGACCGTCGGTATCTCGATCGTGCGCAAGGCACTCGAAGCACCGCTGCGTCAGATCGCCGAAAACGCGGGTGTGGACGGGTCCGTCGTTGCGGGCAAGATCCGCGAAAGCGACGACAAGACGTTCGGCTTCAACGCGCAGACCGAAGAATATGGCGACATGTTCAAGTTCGGCGTGATCGACCCGGCGAAAGTGGTGCGCACCGCCCTGCAGGATGCCGCCTCGGTTGCAGGTCTGCTGATCACCACCGAAGCCATGATCGCCGACAAGCCCGAGCCTAAAGGCGCGTCTGCCGGTGGCGGCATGCCCGACATGGGCGGCATGGGCGGCATGATGTAATCT
>SKYA01000118.1 GCA_007128135.1 Paracoccaceae bacterium
TCAGGCGGCGCCCGGCAAAGCCCGCGCGCCGGCGCGCCGCGAGGGGCGAGACATGGGCAGGGCGGAACGGCGCCTCCAGGCCATGTGCCGCAAGGGCCTGACTGATGACGCCCTCTTTCCAGCCAGTGACGAAATCCTCGCGCGCGTGCTGCAATGCGCAGCCCCCGCAGCTGCGGTAATGCGTACAGGGCGGGCGGATGCGCTCGGGCGAGGGGGTGATGATCCGGGGCGCCGCAAGGCGCCCCGCATCGACAACCCCCTCGACCACCTCGCCGGGCAGTGCGCGCGGCACGAAGACCGGCCCCTCGGCCACGCCATCACCGTGATGACCCAGCCGCAAGATGGTCAGCACGCTCATGACGGGCGCGCAGGCGTGAAGGCATGGCCTTCGGGCGACAGGATCGTGGCCTCGCGCAGCCCGTGGGGCTTGTCGCGCGCAGGCTCGATCACGCTCGCGGGGTTGGCGCGCGCCACCACGGCATCCGGGTCCAGCCCGAACAGAAAGATCTGCATCCCACCCCCGCGCGGGGGCATTTCGGGCACAAGCCCCAGCAGCGGATGCGCGCCATAGGTGCCGTCCCGATGCAGTTGCATCAGCATCCCGTCATGGCGGATGATCGCGAAATCATCGCTCAGGCGGAACACTTCCAGCCCCAGAACGTCGCGCAGGAACGCAGCCATGCCGCGCACGTCGCGGCATAGCAGGTTCAGCCCGATCCCGCTCAAGGACCGCCCGAAATCGGCGACCGCCACTGACTCGAAATCCATGCTCTCGCCTCTTCCTCGACATCACAGCCCCAGCAACGGGCATGGACCCCCTCGCGCGCCAGCAACTCCGCATGGCTGCCCTGCGCCGTGCCGTGCGCGGCTGGTCAGTCGGGTGGACCACCACCGGCGAGATCGCTGCTCCGCTCTCCGTTGCCTCCGGCACTGTCCGCAAAAATCGCGCCCGCGTCGGACGCGCCGGGAAGCGGGCCTGCAATGCGGGCGCTCGTCACAAGTTGTCCAGATCGTTAGGCCATCCTGTTTGTGCAGCCTGCATTGGCGTTGGCGTTGGTGCTGCCGTGATGGGGAAGTGCAAAGGCCGCCATCAGACTCAGTGCCAAACCTGTCAGACGTCTTGTCGTGTCACGACCTCTCGAGAAGGGCGAAGTCTAACGCCGATATGATATGCGTCAAGAGCATTGATGGCAACTTGTGTTCCGGCGGCTTGACCACTGGCGGTGCATTTGGTCCGAGCGCCGTTACGACACGGCATCGCAGCCCAGAAACCCGCCCGATTGCCGCGCCCAGAAGCGGGCATAGACCCCCTCGCGCGCCAGCAATTCCTCATGGCTGCCCTGCTCGATGACCCGGCCCTCGTCCAGCACGATGATCCGGTCCAGCCGCGCGATGGTGGACAGCCGGTGCGCGATGGCCAGCACGGTCTTGCCGTCCATCAGCGGCTCCAGCGCGTCCTGCACCGCTGCCTCGACCTCGGAATCGAGCGCAGAGGTGGCCTCGTCCAGCACCAGGATCGGCGCGTTCTTCAGAAACGCCCGTGCCAGCGCGATCCGCTGGCGCTGTCCGCCCGACAGCCGCACGCCACGCTCGCCCAGATGCGCGTCATAGCCCCGGCGCCCGGCATGGTCCTGCAGGCCAAGGATGAACGCATGCGCCTCGGCCGCCCTTGCCGCTTCCTCCACTTCAGCGCGCGTGGCATCGGGGCGGCCATAGCGGATATTCTCATAGGCCGAGCGGTTGAACATGGCGGTTTCCTGCGTGACCATGGCGATGTTGCGCCGCAGGCTCTCTTGCGTCACGCCACGGATATCCTGCCCGTCGATCGTGATCCGCCCGGCCTCGACATCGTAGAGCCGCAGCAGCAGCGCCACCAGCGTGGACTTGCCCGCCCCCGAGGCCCCGACAATGCCGATCTTCTCGCCGGGTGCGATGGCAAGGTCCAGCCGCTCGACCCCGCCCGATTGGCGCCCATAGGCAAAGCCCACATCCTCGAACCGCACCGCCCCCGCCACCCGGCCCAGTTCGACCACATCAGGCGCATCCGCCAGCGAGGGCGGTGGGGTCAGCGTCTTCATGCCGTCCTCGATCTCGCCGATATTGCCATAGATGGCCATCAGCACGAAACTGACCCAGCCGGTCATCTGCGCGATGCGGATCGACACGGCCCCTGCCGCCGCAATATCGCCCGGCGTGGTCGCCCCCAGCGTCCAGAGCCAGAGCGTGCCGCCGATCAGCATCACCGGCAGCACGCCCGCAATCACCATCAGCCAGAAACGGAAGACGGCCTGCACCTCGCCGAACTCCACTGCGCGATCACGAAAGATACCCATTGCGTTCAGCGCGGCGCGATCCTCGAAATCGGCATGGGCAAAGAGCTTGACGGTCTTGATGTTGGTGATCGTGTCCACCACCTGCCCGCTGACCTGAGCGCGCGCGCCAGCGCGCGCCCCCGAACGGGCCCGCACCTGTGGCAGGAAATGGTGGATCAGCGCCAGATAGGCCGCCAGCCAGAGCGCCAGCGCCAGCGCCACGCGCGAATCGATGGTCAGGAGCAGCACCACCGACCCCAGGATCGAGGCCAGTGCAAAGGCCATGGTGTTGATCGCCTCATTGGCCACATCGGTCAGCGCGCGTGCGGTCTGCACCTGTTTCTGCGCGATCCGGCCCGCGAAATCATTGTCGAAGAACGTCACCGGCTGGCCCAGCGTCCAGCGGTTCAGGCGCGACTGCACCAGCACATAGACATTGGGCATGACGACAATACTGTTCGCAGCCGATGACAGGCCAAAGGCCAGCGGACGCAGCACCACGAAAAACGCCACGAACAGCACCATCAGCCATAGATGCCGGGCGAAGAAACCGATCGGGCCGGACTCCACCACCGCATCGATGATCAACCCCAGCAGCAGCGCCGAGATCACCTCGGTCGTACCCACCAGCGCCGAGATGAGGGCCGCGAGCAGCAGCACCGGCCAGGCCCCGCGCACTGACCACAGGATGAAGGCCCAGAGGCTGCGCGGCGGAGCCGATTGCGCAGGCTCGAACGCGTCGATCAGCCCGGCCAGCCGCTGGGCCGCGCCGGGTGCCGGTTCCGTCTCTGGCGTGGTTTTCTGCAGCACGTCGCCCCCTGTCTCTGATGTCGATATAGGGCCTGCGCGGCACTCAGGCCAGCAGGTTGGCGCGCGGGGGGCGCTCAGGTCAGCAACTCGTCACGTCCCAGCCGGAAATCCGATGCGATCCAGCGCTCCTCCAGCGCCCTGAGCGCCTGCCCAAGCGCAGGCCCCTCCAGATGCGGCAGATCATGCGCGCGCAGCGGAAACCGCGCCGCCGCCCCGCGCGCCACTGCGTCCTGCCAGCCCTCGGGCATGGGCGAGTCCAGCAGCGCCGCGCGCACCAGCACCAGATCGCGTGCCAGATTGGCCCCCAACCGGTAGCCCAGTTCCGATGGCCCCGCAGCACTGCCCAGCCCCGCGCGCCCCTTGCCCAGCGTATCCGCCTCGCGCCGGGTCAGGCGCAGCCGGGCGACATCGCCGCCCAGCGCCAGCAACCGGCGCAGCGCGACAGGCGCCAGCCCCTCCTCCAGATGCACCAACCGCGCCAGAGGCGCGGCATCCGCACCCGGCAGGATTCGCGCCAGCACGCCGGCCTGCGCCATTGCCGCGACCGAAGGCGCAGGGTCGGGCGCGGCCAGCAGCCTGCGCATCTCGGCCCCGATGCGCTCGGCGGAGAGCGTCTCAAGACCTTCGGCCCCCTGCGCGCAGGCTGCCAGCGCCTCGGCATCCAGCCCGGCCGCCGGGTCGCCATATTGCGCATGAAAGCGGAAAAACCGCAGGATGCGCAGGTAATCCTCGGAGATACGCGCCTGCGCATCGCCCACGAAGCGCACGCGCCGCGCGGCGATATCCGCCCGTCCGCCCAAGGGGTCGATCACGCGTCCGTCGGCACTTGCATAAAGCGCGTTAATGGTGAAATCCCGCCGCGCCGCGTCATCGGCCAGATTGTCGGAAAAGGCGATGGTGGCATGACGGCCATGGGTCTCGACATCACGCCGGAAGGTCGTGACCTCGTAGCCATGGCCGTCATGCACCAGCGTCACCGTGCCATGCGCCAGCCCCGTGGGCACGGCGCGAATCCCGTCGGCCTCGGCCAGTGCCATCACCTGCTCGGGCCGCGCATCGGTCGAGACATCGACATCCGTCACCGGAACGCCCATCAGCGTGTTGCGCACACAGCCGCCCACGACCAGCGCCTGAAACCCCGCCGCGCTCAGCAGTCGCAGCACCGGCTGCGCCTGTTCCAGCCATGCGCCCGTCACCTGCATCGGTCCACCCGCTCTGCCAGCCCGCGCAGGATACGCGCGGTCGCCCCCCAGATGTAGTAAGGGCCCCAGGGGACGATGTAATAGTTCCGCCAGGTGCCGCGCCATATCCGCCGCTCGATACGGAACTGCCCGGGATCGGTCAGATGGACAAGCGGCACGGCAAAGACTTCGGCCACCTCGCCAGGCTCGGGCGCAAAGGCAACAGGCTCGGTGATCGTGGCCAGAACCGGTGTCACCTGATAGCCCGTCACCGTCTCATGCGCGGGCAGCATGCCCAGCACCTCGACCGCGCGGGCGGGCAGGCCGATCTCCTCACGCGCCTCGCGCAGGGCGGTGATGACCAGATCGCTGTCGCCCGCATCCTGCCGCCCGCCCGGCAGTGCAATCTGGCCGGGATGGTGGCGCAGGTGCGAGGCACGCTTGGTAAGCACCACTTCCGGCCCGCACGCGCCCTCCTGCACCCCCACCAGCACGGCCGCCGGACGCAGCACACGCCCCTCGGGCAGCACGGTGCCGGGGTTGAGGTCGAAATCACTCGACGCCGGGCTCGGGACAGCCAGCGCGGCCTGCAGTCGCGCGGCCAGATCAGCTGCCATCACCCGAGGCCTCGAAGCCCAGCGTGGCCGGATCAAGCACATAATGCGCCCCGCAGAACTGGCAATCCGCCGTGACCGTGCCTTCCGGCGTGGTCATGTGGGAAATATCCCTGGCCGAATAGATCGACAGGCTCTGGCGCACCTTGTCCTCGGAACAGGAGCAGCCGAAATGCACCGCCTGCGGGTCGAACACGCGCGGGCTTTCCTCGTGGAACAGGCGCAGCAGCAACTCCGGCGGCTGCACATTGGGGCCGATCAGTTCCAGATCCTCGACCGTGTCGAGCAGCAGATTGGCGCGCGACCAGTCCTCCTCGATGCTGGCGCGCTCGCGCGGGCTCGCCCCCGCCGCCTGGGGCATGTGCTGCAGCATCACCCCGCCTGCGCGCCATTTCTCGGCCTCGCCGCGCAGCGACGACCGCCCCAGCGACAGCGCAAAGCGGGTGGCCAACTGCTCGGACTGCTCGAAATACGCCTCGGCGCAATCCGACAACCGCGCCCCCGCAAGCGGCGTGATGCCCTGATACGGCGCCATGTCCCGCCCCTGGTCGATCAGGATCGCGAAATAGCCCGACCCGATCTGCGAATAGCCCGGTGCCTGGGCATCCAGCCGCTCGGCATCGAAACTCGCATAGGCGCGGATGCGCGCGGGCGCGCCCCCGGCATCGGGCGCGTAGTAATCGGTCGCGATCAGCCGCAACGGACCATCGCCGCGAATCTGCAGCGACAGTTTCCAGCGCAGCTTGATGGTCTGGCCGATCAGCGCCGTCAGCAGCGCCGCCTCCGCCACCATGGCCTCGACCGGCGCCGGATAGCGATGGCCCGACAGCAGCCGCTCCAGCGCAGTATCCAGCCGGGCCACCCGGCCGCGAATGTCGCTCCGGTCGAGCTGAAAGGGCAGGATGGTGTCATCCCAGGCGATCTGTGCGCCAAAACTCATGCGGTCTTCCTTGCTTGCGGGCCGCCCATGCGACCCCGCGTCCGGCCCCTCATATAGGAAGGATGGGCCATGCGCCAAGCCGCATCGCGCGTCAGGTGCAGGCTCGCGCCTGCACAGCCATGCCCCGGCAGAGCCCGCACCCCTTTGCCCGCAGCGGCGCGGCAAGGCCGCGCGCGCCCCGCATGACAGCCCGCACACCCTGCCCGCCACGGCGCGCGGACCAGCAGCCCCTCGCGACCTGCGCCGGGCACATCCCGCTGGCGCAGCCCCGCGCATCGGGCGCGCCACCCTGCCCGGCCAACTCCACCCCGCGCGCGGCTCATCAGCCCGGTGGCACTTCCCCGGGGCGAGACCTCACGCTGACCATGGCCAGACCAAGCACGACAGCCCTGAGCGCCTCCATCCCCGACGGGTCAGCCTCGCGGGCCATGGACTCCGCCGCACAGCAGGACCGCGTGATCGCCATCAGCACGGGCCTGGGCCACCAGCCGAGGGCGCTCGCCCCGCGATAACCACTGCGCCGGGCTGGCATGTTGCAGCGCCGCGGCAACATGCCAGCCCGCGCCGGACGCGCCGCCTATTCCAGTACCGGTACACCCCGGTAATACCGATGGCTGGTCACGCCGACCGGCTTGGCATGGTCGAATTCGAACAGGGCCCCCGAGACATCGTCGCCGAATTCCTCCTTTCCGGCCCAGGTGGTCAACTCCCATTTCAGCGCATCCAGCAGGTCCGCCCCGCGCGCCGAGGCGAGCTTGCGCAGGCTCGCCTCCAGCCCTGCACAGCCAAACTCCTCGCCGGCCTGATTGATGCACTCGGTGATGCCGTCAGTATAGAGGAACAGCCTGTCGCCGGGGTGCAGCGTCGCCTCGACGGTCGCATAGGCTGCGGCAGGCACCAGACCGATGGGCAACCCGCCCTCGCCCAGAAACTCGATCCGACCGTCCCGGCGCTGGATCAGCGGGTGCGGATGGCCTGCCTGGAGCAGGCGCACATGGCCCGTGTGCAGATCGATATCGGCATATCCGATGGTCAGGTAGGACTCGGTGTCGATCTCCTGCAGCATCAGGTCATTCATGCGCAGCGCCACCTCATGCGGCGCACAGGCCGTTACCCGGCCCGTGGCCGGGTCGCGCGACAGCGCGATGTTCTGGTTATGCTCGCCGCCGGCAAAGAGCCCGACAATCCGCGCGCCCAGCATCGCTGCCGCAACCCCATGGCCCGAGACATCAATGGAATAGACCCCGATCCGCGTGGGCGAGATGGTGAATGTGCCCACCATGTCGCCCCCGACATGGCCCGAGGATTGCAGCAGCAGCGACAGATGCGAGCCCTCGAACGCATGTTCGCGCTTGCGCAGGAGCGACTGCTGCAGGCGGCGGGCTTCCATCAGGTCGCGGTCCAGCGCGTCATACAGGCCCTGCAGTTCGGCCAGCGTCACGCGCAACTGCTCGTTCTGTTGCAACGCCCGGGCCTCGGCGCGGCGCGCGCTCTCGCGCGCGCGGTGCAACTCGGTCACATCCACCCGCAACCCGACCCGCCCGCCATCGGCCGTCTCGCGCTCGACAATCTGGAGCACGCGCCCGTCAGGCAGGATCTGGCGCACGGGCTTGCCATGGCGATGCGCGACCAGACGTTCCTGCAGCCACGCCTCCTCACGACCAATCGCCTCGGGAAACTGCCCTCGCGCGAGCCCGATGCGCAACAGGTCGGCAAAGCGGGCCCCCTCGACCATGGCATCGGCAGTGCGCGCATACATCTCGCGATAGCGGTTATTGGCCAGCACCAGCCGGTCCCCGGCATCGAAATAGACGAAACCATCCTCCAGCGCCTCGACGGCAGCAATCAGATGCCCGCGCGCGGTTCGCACCTCGCGTTCCTTGGCAAGCAGGCGCTCGCCCGCATTGATCCGAGCGCGCAACTCATGCGCCGAGACCGGCTTGGACAGGAAATCATCCGCGCCGACATCCAGTCCCTCGGCCACGGCATTCTTGTCATTCTTCGAGGTGAGCAGGATGAAATAACTGTAATCCTCGCGCCTGAGCGCGCGAAAGGCGCGGCAGAATTCGACCCCGTTCATTTCCGGCATCACCCAGTCCGACAGGATCAGGTCGAAATGCGTCTGCGCGCAGGCTTCCAGCGCCTGCAGGCCCGATTCGGCTTCGATGGTGTGATAGCCCCAAGCGCGCAGATGCCGCGCGAAGACCATGCGCTGGCCGCGACTGTCATCAACGATCAGGGCGCGCCTCGCGTCCCCCTGCGCCATGGCCATCTGACTTTCCTGATGCTGCACGGGCTTGTCTGCCTGCAAGAAACCGTCAAATCCAATTCCCTTGCAGCGACAATGGCACAGCCGCGTTAACCGCGTGTGAAAGCCTCAAATTTTCGGTATTTTGGACAAATTTACAAGAATTGCTTAGGCGAACTGGCTTATGGTGGCTCCGGAACGAGCAGGAGTCAGCATGATCAACTGGGAACGCGTCGCGGAACTGCGCGAGGATTTCGGTGCGGAAGGCTTCGAGGAGATGATCGAGGTGTTTCTCGATGAGGTCACCACCGGCCTTCAGCGCCTTGGCGCCGCCGCAACGCCCGATGCGATGCGCGCGGAATTCCACTTCCTCAAGGGGGCTGCGCTGAACATGGGCTTCGACGAGATTGCCGGGTTGTGCGCGCAGGGCGAGGAACTGTCCGAAGCCGGGCAGGATGCCTCGACCGAGCGCGCCCGCATCATGGTGCAGTTGCCGCAGGATTGCGCCGAGTTCACCCGTGACTGGCACCGCAAGCTCGGCATCGCAGGGGGCCGAGCAGGGGCTGGGCAGGGGCCTGAAACCGGGCACCCGCCCTTCAGATGACGAAACCGGCAATCACCTCGTCATCGGTGATGTCGGCAAAGGTAAAGCCGCTTGCAGCCATGCGTGCGAACAGCCCCTCGAAATTGACCGGATCCGCAGTCTCGATCCCGATCAGCACCGTGCCGAAATTGCGCGCGGTCTTCTTGAGATACTCGAATCGCGCGATGTCATCGTCGGGCCCCAGGACCTCCAGGAAATCGCGCAGTGCACCGGGCCGCTGCGGCAGACGCAGCATCAGGTATTTCTTGGTGCCCAGATGCCGCATGGCACGTTCCTTGACCTCGGGCAGGCGCTCGAAATCGAAATTCCCGCCCGAAGTCACGCAGACCACGGTCCTGCCGGCAATTTCCCCGGCCAGTTCGCGCAGCACATCGACGGCCAGCGCGCCCGCGGGCTCCAGCACCATCCCCTCGACATTCAGCATCTCCAGGATCGTCACGCAGATGCGGTTCTCGGGCGCGATCAGCACATGGGCGGGCGGGGTGCGGCGCAGCTGCGCAAAGGTGCGCTCGCCGATCCGCGCGACCGAAGCCCCGTCAACGAAACTGTCCAGCGCCGCCAGCGTGACCGGTGCGCCCTCGGCCAGGGCCGCGCTCAGGCTGGCCCCGCCACGCGGCTCGACATAGCGCAGGGCACTCGCGACCCCGGCCTCGGCCAGATAACGTGTCACCCCTGCGCCCAGCCCACCGCCGCCCACCGGCAGCACCACCATGTCGGGCGCGCGCTCGAGCTGTGCCAGCATCTCCACGGCGACGCTGGCCTGCCCCTCGATCACGTCGGCATCATCGAAAGGCGACAGGAAATGCGCCCCCGCCTCGGCACAGAAGGCCTGCGCCGCAGCCAGCGACTGGTCGAAGATGTCGCCCACCAGCCGTATCCCGATCTGCCCGCCGCCAAAGCTGCGCGTCTTCATGATCTTCTGCTGCGGGGTCGTCACCGGCATGAAGATCGTGCCCTGCACCCCGAAATGACGGCAGGCAAAGGCCACACCCTGCGCATGGTTACCCGCGCTCGCACAGACGAAATGGCGCTGGTCGGGATGTGCGGACAGCCGCTTGCGCATGGCGGTGAACGCCCCGCGTATCTTGTAGCTGCGCACCGGGCTCAAATCCTCGCGCTTGAGCCAGATATCGGCCCCGAACCGCTCCGAAAGATACTCGTTGCGCATCAGCGGCGTGGGCGGAAAGACCGCGCGCATCGCCGCGCAGGCGGACTGCGCGCTGCGCGTGAACTCACTCATCCGCGACCAGCCCCGCCTCGAGCTTCGCACGCAGCTCTGCGGGCATGGGCGCCGCCGCCCTCGTGCCGGGGTCAAAGAACACCTCGACCAGATCGCAGGTGGCATGCAGCACGCCGCTGTCGGCATGCAGCATGCGCAGGTGAAAGGCGCAGGATCTGGTCCCGATCCGCGCCACCGCCCCGTCGATCACGATCAGATCCCCCGCCGTCAGTTCGCGCAGGAACCGGGTGCGGGCCTCGGCGGTGACAGTATGCACGCCATGGCGCGCCTGCATCTCGCACAAGCCCAGCCCCAGCCGGGTCCAGAGGTGATAGGCGGCATCATCGAAGAAGGGCGCGTAATGGCGCACGTTCATGTGCCCGAAATGGTCATGGTGCCAGGGATGCACCACCCCGCGCAAAAGCTCCTGTCGCCCGCTCATCTGCCCCTCCCTGTGCTGTCCTGTGCATTTCTGCACGCAACGCGCAGCGGCGCAACCCTTGCAGGCGCGCGCGGATGCCAATAGACGAGGGGGCAAAATCCACCCATCGCATCGGAGTGCCCATGTCCGCGCAGAAACCCAAGCCCAAGAAAGTCGTGCTGGCCTATTCCGGCGGGCTCGATACCTCGATCATCCTGAAATGGCTGAAAACCGAATATGACTGTGAGGTGGTGACCTTCACTGCCGATCTGGGCCAGGGCGAGGAACTGGAGCCCGCGCGCGAAAAGGCGCTGATGCTGGGCATAAGGCCCGAGAATGTCTTTATCGAAGACCTGCGCGAGGAATTCGTGCGCGATTTCGTCTTCCCGATGTTCCGCGCCAACGCCGTCTATGAGGGGCTCTACCTGCTGGGCACTTCCATCGCCCGGCCGCTCATCTCCAAGCGTCTGGTCGAGATCGCGGCCGAGACCGGCGCCGATGCCGTCGCCCATGGTGCGACCGGCAAGGGCAATGACCAGGTCCGCTTCGAGCTTTCGGCCTATGCGCTCAACCCCGAGATCCGGGTCATCGCGCCCTGGCGCGAATGGGACCTGACCTCGCGCACCAGGCTCATCGAGTTCGCCGAGGCCCACCAGATTCCGATCGCCAGGGACAAGCGCGGCGAGGCCCCGTTCTCGGTCGATGCCAACCTGCTGCACACCTCCTCCGAGGGCAAGGTGCTGGAAAACCCCGCCGAGGAAGCCCCCGATTACGTCTTCCAGCGCACGGTTCACCCCGAAGACGCCCCCGATCAGCCCGAATTCATCGAGGTGAGCTTCGAAATGGGCGACGCCACCGCCATCAACGGGCAGGCCATGTCCCCCGCCACGATCCTGACCGAACTCAACGAATACGGCCGCAAGCACGGGATCGGGCGGCTGGATTTCGTCGAGAACCGCTTCGTCGGCATGAAATCGCGCGGCATCTACGAGACACCGGGCGGCACGATCCTGCTCGAGGCTCATCGCGGCATCGAACAGATCACCCTCGATTCCGGCGCGGGCCACCTCAAGGACAGCCTGATGCCGCGCTATGCCGAACTCATCTATAACGGCTTCTGGTTCTCGCCCGAGCGCGAGATGCTGCAGGCCGCGATCGACAAGAGCCAGGAACATGTCACCGGCACGGTCCGGCTCAAGCTTTACAAGGGGCATGTGCGCACGGTGGGCCGCTGGTCCGACCACTCGCTCTATTCCGAAGCCCATGTCACCTTCGAGGACGACGCCGGCGCCTATGACCAGACCGACGCGGCGGGCTTCATCCAGCTCAACGCGCTGCGCCTCAAACTGCTGGCCGCACGGAATCGTCGCTTGAAATCCTGACGCGCGGGCTTTCATCTTGCCCCAAATACTCCCGCCGGAGGCGCAGGCCGCGCCCCGGCACCCCGGCCCGAAAGAGGAGTCCGCCATGACCCGCCCCGTCGTCCTGTGCATACTCGATGGCTGGGGGCTTGGCCCCACACGCGACGGCAACGCCGTCGCGCAGGCCGATACCCCCAATTTCGACCGCGTGATGCGTGCATGCCCCAATGCCACGCTGGTAACGCACGGGCGCGACGCGGGCCTGCCCACGGGCCAGATGGGCAATTCGGAAGTCGGACACACCAATATCGGCGCCGGCCGCGTGGTGGCGATGGATCTGGGCCAGATCGACCTCGCCATCGAGGAGGGCAGCTTCGCCACCATGCCCGCGCTCACAAGCTTCATCGAGGCGCTCAGGACGACAGGCGGTGCGGCGCATCTCTTCGCCGTGGTCTCCGATGGCGGGGTGCACGGGCATATCGAACACCTCAGGGCCACTGTCAGGATACTGACCGATGCCGGCATCCCGGTGCTGGTCCACGCCATCACCGACGGGCGCGATGTCGCGCCGAAATGCGCGGGCGATGCACTGCGTGACCTCGAGCAGAGCCTTCCCGCGACCGCGCGCATCGCAACCGTGATCGGGCGCTACTGGGCGATGGACCGCGACAACCGCTGGGACCGCGTGGAACGCGCTTACCGCGCGATGATCGAGGGGCTCGGCGAAGCCGCGCCCCTCGCCACCGAGGCGGTGCAAATGGCCTACGCGCGCGGCGAAAGCGACGAGTTCATCGCGCCCACCATCATCGCGGATTACGCCGGTGCACGCCCCGGCGACGGGTTCTTCTGTCTCAACTTCCGCGCCGACCGCGCGCGCGAAATCCTCGCCGCCATCGGGGCCCCCAGCTTTTCGGGCTTTGCACGACCGGCGCCGCTGCCCTGGGGGGCGCTGCTGGGAATGGTCGAGTATTCCGACGCCCATAACGCCTTCATGTCCACGGTCTTTCCCAGGCGCGAACTCACCAACACCCTTGGCGCCTGGGTCGCCGCCCATGGGTTGCGCCAGTTCCGTCTTGCCGAGACCGAGAAATATCCGCATGTGACCTTCTTTCTCAATGGCGGCAGGGAAGAGGCCGAGCAGGGCGAGGACCGCCACATGCCGCCCAGCCCCGGAGTCGCCACCTACGACCTGCAACCCGAGATGGCAGCGCCCGAGGTCACGGCCCGGCTGGTCGAGGCGATCGGGCAGGGCTATGACCTGATCGTGGTGAATTTCGCCAATCCCGACATGGTCGGCCATACCGGCGATCTGGAGGCCGCGAAACGCGCCTGCGAAGCGGTGGACAAGGGCCTTGGCGCAGCGCTCGCCGCACTGGAACAGGCAGGCGGCGCGATGCTGCTGACCGCGGATCACGGCAATTGCGAAACCATGATCGACCCCGTGACGGGCGGCCCGCATACGGCGCATACGCTCAACCCGGTGCCGGTGGTGCTGATCGGCGGGCCCGAGGGCGCGCGGCTGCGCGACGGGCGCCTGGCCGATGTCGCGCCCACGCTGCTGGCGCTCATGGGGCTGCCGCAGCCGCCCGAGATGACCGGCCAGAGCCTGATCGTCGCATGATCCGCCGCCTGATCGCTCCTGCCCTGGTCCTGCTCTGGGCAGGCGCATGGGCGGCGACATGGGCCGGGGCCGCACTGGCCGACCCTGCCGAGCGCGCCCTTGCGGCCGCCCGCGCGCTCGACTTCGCTGCCGAACGCATGCAGCAGGCCAGTTCGGGCCGCGACCGGATCACGGCCCTCAGCGAGACGATCCAGGCCTATGAGGACGGGCTCGTGGCCTTGCGCGACGGGCTGCGCGATGCACAATTGCGCGAGGTCACGCTGACCCGCCGGTTCTCGGCGGCCAGCACCGAGCTTGGCCGCCTGCTCGGCGTGCTGATGGCAACCGACCGGCTCGACCCCAGCCTTGCACTGCTGCATCCCGACGGCGCGCTCGAGACCGCGCGCGCCGCCATGCTGCTGGGCGAACTCTCGCCCGCACTCGCGCGCGAGGTGGCCGCGCTGCGCGAGGATCTCGAGGATTTGCGCGCCCTGCGCCGGGCGCGGCAATTCGGGCTTCTGGCGCTCGAACAGGGGCTCGAGACCGCGCAGGAGGCACGGATCGCGCTGGCGCAGGCGATTGCGGATCGTGGCCCGCTGCCGCAACGGCTGGTCGACTCGCCCGAATATCTCGCGGCGCTGGCACGCGACAGCGCCAGCCTGCAGGACTTCGCAGACGAGCTTGGCCAGCGCAGCGCACTGGATGGTGACAGCCCGGTTGCCGCCTTCAGCGCGGCGCGCGGCACACTTGAACCTCCGGTGCGCGCCACGCTGCTGCACCGTTTCGGCCAGCCCGATGCCGCCGGGGTCGTGCGGCAGGGGCTGGTCCTGGCCACCGCGCCCGAGGCGCTGGTGACCGCGCCCTGGTCGGCAACGGTGCGCTATGCCGGCCCGCTTGCCGGGCATGGGCAGGTCGTCATCATCGAGCCTGCCGAGGCGATCCTGATGGTGTTTTCCGGACTGGCCGAAACGCTGGTGCGGACAGGGGAGATCATCCCGCCGGGCACACCGATGGGCAACATGCCCCCCGCACGCAGCGGCGCGCCTGCCACTGGCAGTCGCAGCGAAACACTCTATTTTGAAATGCGACAGGACGGGAAGCCCATTGACCCCGAGCCCTGGTTCGCTTTCAGTGGGTCCCGGTAACAGGGTCTGGCACGCGCCGAAACGCGCGGGAGAGGACGACAGGATGAACAGATACGTGATGGCAGCACTGGGCGGCGTGCTCGGCGGAGCAGTTCTTGCAACGCAGGTTGCAGCCCCCCTGCTGGCGCAGGAGCGCGTGCGCGCAACTTCGGTCTACGAGCAGCTCGACCTGTTCGGCGACGTGTTCGAGCGCATCCGCAACCAGTATGTGGACGAGCCCGACACCGCCAAGCTGATCGAGGCTGCGATCAACGGCATGCTGATGTCGCTCGACCCGCATTCGGGCTACATGCCACCGGATGATTTCGACGACATGCGCACCCAGACGCGCGGCTCCTTCGGCGGGCTGGGCATCGAGGTGACGCAGGAAGACGGTTTCATCAAGGTCGTCACCCCCATGGACGGCACCCCGGCCGACAAGGCGGGGGTCGAGCCGGGCGACCTGATCACCCATGTCGATGGCGAGTCGGTGCTGGGGCTCACCCTCGGTCAGGCCGTGGACATGATGCGCGGCCCTGTCGGCTCCGAGATCATCATCACTGTGGTGCGCGAAGGCGTGTCCGAACCCTTCGACCTCTCGATCATCCGCGACACGATCCGGCTTCAGGCAGTGCGCGTGCGCACCGAGGGCGATATCGTCATCCTGCGCGTGACCACCTTCAACGAACAGACCTTCCCCAACCTGCGCGACGGGCTGCAGGAAGCCGTGGCGGACCTGGGCGGGATCGACCATCTGGGCGGCGTGGTGCTCGACATGCGCAACAATCCCGGCGGGCTGCTGACGCAGGCGATCCGCGTCTCGGATGCCTTCCTCAACCAGGGCGAGATCGTCTCGACCCGCGGGCGCAACGAGGGCGCGGGCGAGCGGTTCAACGCCCAGGCGGGCGACCTGATAGACGGCCGCCCGATGGTGGTGCTGATCAATGGCGGCTCTGCCTCTGCGTCGGAAATCGTCGCGGGCGCGCTGCAGGATCACCGCCGCGCGATTGTCGTGGGCACGCGCAGCTTCGGCAAGGGCTCGGTGCAGACGGTCATGCCGCTGCGCGGCGATGGCGCCATCCGGCTGACGACCTCGCTCTACTACACGCCGTCGGGACGGTCGATCCAGGCTCTGGGCGTCTCGCCCGATATCGTGGTCGAACAGCCCCGCCGCCAGCCCATCTCAGAGGATGAGGCCGAAACGGTCCGCCCGCCCCGCTCCGAGGCCGACCTGCGCGGACGGCTCGAGAATCGCGACATGACCGAGGACGAGCGCCGCCTGATGGAGGAAGAGCGTGAAAAGGCCGAGGCCGTGGCGCGGCTGCGCGAGGAGGATTACCAGCTTGCCTATGCGCTCGACATCCTGCGCGGGCTGACCGCGCTCAACGGACGCCAATGAGCCCTGGGCAGATCGCGGTGCTGCCCTACCGGCCCTGCGTCGGGGTGATGCTGATCAATGATGCCGGGCTGGTTTTCGCGGCCCGGCGCATCGATTCGGACCTGCCCGCGTGGCAGATGCCGCAGGGCGGCATCGACAAGGGCGAGAACCCGGGTGTCGCGGCGCTGCGCGAACTCGAAGAGGAAATCAGCGTGACGCCCGACCAGGTGGTGCCGCTGGCCGAAACGCGCAACTGGCTGGCCTATGACATCCCGCCCGAGATGGTGCCGCTTATCTGGGGCGGCAAGTATCGCGGCCAGAAGCAGCGCTGGTTCCTGATGCGCTTTACCGGGCGGGACAGCGATATCGACCTTGCCACCGCGCATCCCGAATTCAGCGACTGGCGCTGGATCCCGGCGCAGGAGATGCTCGATGCCATCGTGCCCTTCAAGCGCCCGATCTATGCGCAGGTGATCGAGGAATTCCGCGACTGGCTGGCATGAGTTGAAACGGCAAATGGTGGGTGCACAGCACCCACCCTACGGGCCAGGCCATCCATTGACACGCGGTCAATGGCGCAGGCCCTGCAGAGACCGGACAGGGTCGCGGGCACCCCTGCCCCCGCCTGTAGGGTGGGTGTTGTGCACCCACCATCCCGGCCGTCACTCCCCCGGACGTTTCAGACTGAAAACCTCGCGCACCACTGCATAGTCGCGATACCCGCAGCGCGCCAGCGGCTGGAACCGCGTGATGTCGAACCGCCCCTCCATCAGGCAATCCTCGCGCAGATGCACGCCCACCACCTCGCCCAGCACCAGGAAATTCGCCGCACCCTCCAGCGTGACGATCTGCGTCATCCGGCATTCCAGCGCCGCCGGTGCATCCGCTACGCGCGCCGCCGCAATCATCCGGCACTCCTCGCGGGCAAGCCCGGCATGGGAAAACTCGTCCACCTCGCGCGGCCAGGTCCCCGAGGTCGTGTTCATCGCATCTCGCGCGGCAAATTCCACCACATTCACACAGAAAACGCCGGTCTCGCGGATATTGGCAACCGAGTCCTTGGTGCCCGCGCGGTCGGGCTTGGCGCTGGTGGAGGCGAACATCACCTGCGGGGGCACATAGGCCACGGCATTGAAGAAGGAATAGGGGGCAAGATTATCCTGCCCATCCGCACCCCGGGTCGATATCCAGCCGATGGGCCGGGGCGAGACGATGGCATTGAACGGGTTGTGCGGCAGGCCATGGCCCTGCCGGGGTTCATAGAACATGGGGCGCGTGCTCCGATCTGTTTGCGCGCACCCTAGCGCCATGCTAGGGCGCCTGCCAGCGCCGATTTCGGCGAGGGACAGGCCATGCAGCTACTACAGGAAACGCTCGCCGACTGGTGGGAGGTCGAGGCGCTCTATGACCTCTGTTTCGCACCAGGGCGCGAGGCGTTGTCCTCCTACCGGCTGCGCGACGGGGTAGCCCCGGTTGCCTCGCTCTGCCTGATCCTGCGCGACGAGAACGGGCTTGCCGCGGCCATCCGCTTCTGGCCCGTGCAGGTGGCGGGCGCGCCCGTGCTGCTGCTGGGGCCCATCGCCGTGCACCCCACCCATCAGGGCGAGGGTCTGGGCGGCTGGCTGATGCACGAAAGCCTTGCGCGGGCCCGCGCCGAGGGCTGGGAGCGTGTGCTTCTGGTCGGCGACGCGCCCTATTACGGCCGCTTCGGCTTTGCCCGGCTCGACACTGTACTCATGCCGCCCCCCACCAACCCGGCGCGCGTGCTGGGGCTGGACCTGGTCGAGGGGGCATGGGACGGGGTGTCCGGGCCGGTCGGGAAAGCGGCGCCTCATTCCACCAGCGACGAGACATAGTCCAGAAGCGCGGGCCGCGCCGATTCCAGCCCGCGCACCTGCACCCGCGCAATGATCTCGGAAACCTCGTTGATGTTCGCGCGCCGGATCAGCGACTTGACCGGCCCGATCGAGGCCGGCCGCATCGACAGCGCCGGGATGCCGATCCCGGCCAGCGCCAGCGCATCCACGGGCCGCCCGGCATCCTCGCCGCAGAAGGACAGGTTCGTTCCGGCCTCGTGGCAACGGTCCACGATCAGTTGCAGGAAGGTCAGGAAAGAGGTGCTGAGCGTGTCGTAGCGCCGCCGCACCAGCTCGTTCTCGCGGTCGGCGGCAAAGAAGAACTGCTTGAGGTCATTGCCCCCGATCGAGATGAAATCCACCTCCTCGAAGAACGCCCCTGGCGCATAGGCAAGCGAGCAGCATTCCAGCATTGCGCCCACCTGCAGGCTCTCGGGCAGGACATGGCCCAGCCTGCGCTCGCGCTCGACCTCGCGCATCAGCATGTCGCGCGCGCGGGAAAACTCGCTGGGCGCTGCCACCAGTGGGAACATCACGCTCAGTGGCCGCCCGGCCGCCGCGCGGATCAGCGCCTGCAACTGCATCCGCAGCACACCCGGCTTGTCCAGCCCCACCCTGAGCGCGCGCCAGCCCATCGCCGGGTTGGGCTCGTCCGGGCGCTTCATGTAGGGCATGATCTTGTCCGAGCCGATATCGAGCGTGCGGAAATGCACGGTCTTGCCCTTCGCCGCATCCAGCACGCGCGCGTAATTCGCAACCAGTTCGGACCGCTTCGGCATCTTGTCGCGCGCAAGGAACTGCAACTCGGTGCGAAACAGCCCCACGGCCTCCGCCCCTGACGAGGGCAGCGAGGGCAGGTCCGCCATCAGCCCGGCATTCATCTTCAGGCGGACCTGCGTGCCACAACGCGCCACGGCAGGCTTGTCGCGCAGGCTTGCATAGCGTTCCTGCGCCTTGGCCTGCATGGCCATCTTGTCGCGAAAGGCCGAACTGACACTGTCATCGGGGCGCAGATGCACCACGCCTTCTGTGCCATCGATCAGGATATGATCGCCATTGAGCGCCTCGGTCGTGATCCGGGGCACATTGATCACCAGCGGAATCGCCAGCGCCCGCGCGACGATGGTCGCATGGCTGCCGACCGCGCCTTCCTCCAGCACCACGCCGCGCAGCTTGCGGCCATATTCCAGCAACTCGCCGGGGCCGATGTTGCGCGCCACCAGAATCGGACGCTCCGGCATCTCGGCGCCGGTCTCGGCCCCCTGCCCGGTCAGGATGCGCAACAACCTGTTGGACAGGTCGTCCAGATCATGCAGCCGGTCACGCAGATAGGCATCGGGCACGGTTTCCAGCCGGGCGCGGGCCGCCGATTGCTCCTTCTCGACCGCCGCTTCGGCAGACAGACCAAGGCGAATGTCCTCTTCCATCCGCTTCATCCAGCCGCGTGAATGGGCGAACATCCGGTAGGTCTGCAACACCTCCTGGTGCTCCTTGTCGCGGCTGCCGGCACTCGCAAGCAACTCGTCGATCGACACGCGCAGCTTCTGCACGGCCCCTTCCAGGCGGGCAAGCTCGGCGCGACTGTCATCATTGACGAGATTGGTGATGACGACGCGCGGCTGATGCAGCCAGACATTGCCCTCGGCCTCACCCTCCTGCGCGGTGACGCCGCGCAGCATGACCGGGTTCTTGTGCAGCGAGGCGAAAGAGGTACCCTCGCCCACAAAGGCCCCCAGCTCGGTCATCTCGGCAATCAGCATCGCCACGACCTCGAGCCCGTAAAGCTCGTCATCCGTATAGAGCCGCGGCTCTTTCGCCTGTACCACCAGCACACCCAGCCGCTCGCCCAGCCGCTGGATCGGGACGCCAAGGAACGATGTGTATATCTCCTCCCCGGTCTCGGGCATGAAGCGAAAGCCCGGCTCGGCGGGCGCATTGGCGGTATTGACCGGCTTGGCATGCCGCGCCACCTTGCCCACCAGCCCCTCGCCCAGACGCAGACGGGTCTGGTGCACGGCCTCGGGCTTCAGCCCCTCGGTGGCGCACAGCTCGAGCGTCTCGGAATCGCGGAACAGATAGACCGAACAGACCTCCACTCCCATCGACTCGGCGATGATGGTGGTGATGCGGTCCAGACGTTCCTGCCCCGGATTCGCGATCGCCATCTCGTCGCGCAACCGGCGCAGCAGCTTTCGACTGTCCGTTTCCGTCCTATGGGGCATGGCCCCTCCAGATAAGTTGGGCGTGGCCGTGCTCAGCCCGCCTTTTCCAGCTCGAACGCATCATGAAGCGCCTGAACCGCCAGTTCCATATATTTTCTGTCGATCAGCACGGATATCTTGATCTCGGAGGTGGCAATGACCTTGATGTTGACGCCTTCTTCGGCAAGTGCGCGGAACATGCGCGCCGCCACCCCCGCATGAGAGCGCATCCCGATCCCCACGACCGAGACCTTTGCCGCATCGGTGTCCACTTCCAGCTTGTCATAGCGGATATGGCCCGCATCGCGCGCCTGTTCCAGTGCCCTGCGCGCGCGCGTAACCTGATCGACCGGGCAGGAAAAGGTCATGTCGGTGACGGGCTTTTCATGGCCCTGATAATCCTTCTCCGAGATGTTCTGCACGATCATGTCCACATTGACGCCCGCATCCGCCAGCGGGCCGAATATGGCCGCCGCAATGCCGGGGCGGTCCTCGACCGTGACAAGGGTCAGCTTCGCTTCCTCGCGGCTGTAGGCCACGCCCGAGACGACTTTCGATTCCATGATCTCATCCTCATCACAGACCAGAGTTCCTGATTGCTCGTCGGTATCATCAAATGATGACAGAACGCGCAGCCGCACCTTGTAACGCATTGCCAGCTCGACCGAGCGCGTCTGCAGCACCTTTGCGCCCAGACTGGCCAGTTCCAGCATCTCCTCGAAACTGATCTTGTCAAGCTTGCGCGCCTTCGAGGTGATGCGCGGGTCGGTGGTATAGATGCCATCGACATCGGTATAGATATCGCAGCGTTCCGCGCCAAAGGCGGCCGCAAAGGCCACCGCCGTCGTGTCCGAGCCGCCGCGCCCCAGTGTGGTGACGCGCCCCTCGGCACTCACGCCCTGAAACCCCGCGATCACCGCCACCCTGAAACCCTCGGCAAACTTGGCGTCGATATTGGCGCGCGGGATATCGACAAACCGCGCCGCGCCATGCGCGCTGGTGGTCAGGATCGGCACCTGCCAGCCCTGCCAGGAACGCGCGGGCACATCCATCTCTTGCAAGGTCAGCGCCATCAGCCCGGCGGTCACATTCTCGCCCGAACTGACCACGGCATCATATTCGCGCGCGTCATAGAGGGGCGAGGTCTCGTTGACCCAGCCCACCAGCTCGTTGGTCTTGCCCGACATGGCCGAGACGATGACGATGACATCATAGCCGCGTTCCACCTCGGCGCGAACCTTCCCGGCGGCATTGCGGATGCGCTCCAGATCGGCGACCGAGGTGCCGCCGAATTTCATCACCAGAAGCGGCATGGGCAGACCCTTCCCCCCAAGAGTTTTCGCGCCACTCTTTATGCGCGCGGCCCGGCGCGCGCAAGGTGGCGTTGCACGCAGGCAGGTCGCCGGGCGGTTTTTCCCGCCGCGCTGCGGTGCAGGGGTGACGGAGGGGAAGGGAAGGGGCGGATGAGGGCGCGCGGGCCCGCTTTGCGGGACGCAGCGACCACCAGATTGCGCTTGGACGAATGTCCGCAGCGAACGGCCACAATACCTCCGGTGTTCTCCCGGACCACGAATACTTGTCACCGGGCCTCTATGAACCCCTTGGTCGTTCGCGCGATCCTGCCTGGTATGTCGAGATGAGGGTAATGGCTCGCCTCCACGATTTGCGCCGTGCCGCCGGCCAATTGCGCATAATCGGTCAGGCTGTCTTTCCAGA